>CAZTMX010000087.1:0-11403 GCA_964614855.1 uncultured Anaerolineaceae bacterium
GGGTCCTGTTAGGCGTCCTGGGGTGCGTGTATTTGCTGCGGAAAAATAAAAACCTGGCAGTGGGGTTGCTTTTGATCTTCGCGGCGAATGCGGTGTTTTTCATCAACTACCGGGTGATTGATAAAGACACCATGTTCTTACCCTCTTTCCTGGTTTTTACCATATTCCTGGCATACGGTGTGCTGCAATTGATCCAGTTGATTGAAACGCAGGTTGAGAACAAGCAGCTTCTGCCAGTCTTCGGATCGCTATCGATTGCCTTTTTCAGCCTGATCCCGCTCAGCGCTCTTGCCTTAAACTGGCAGTGGGTGGATATGCACAAGATGGATGGTCCGCAGGAATTTGCACGCAAGGTCTTTTTGAATATCCCACAAGGCTCGATGGTCTTTGCAGATTGGTCATCGGCGGTTGTTTTGGAATATTTCCAGGTGGTTCAGGGTGAACGACCCGATTTGCTGATTTACAACCGCTCCCGCGTGGGGGCAGCACAATATTATTTCAACTGGCTCAAGGGCTTATCCTATCAAGAGAACAATGCGTTGATCTTACAGCATGAAATGAATGAGATAGATAAACAAAGCCGGCAAGTATACCTTGTGGAATACGAGCCGGCATTTGAAACCGCCTACAGATTTATCCCTGAAGGAGATTACTTCAGGTTGGCGCCGAAATAGCTAGAAACCGGGTGGCGGCTTAGGAAATCTTTTCTACCGGGAACTGGATTTCGGTCACCGTGTTTTGATCCGATTGGCTGGCGCCTGCGCTGCTTTGATCGGCTTCCCGGATATACACCTCCCTGGCTGGCCCGCAAATGCGGTAGCCGTTAGCATCCAGCCACTTCATCAAAGCCTGGTAAGCGTCATCGATTGTGGTGAATGGCCCGTGATGGATCGTACTGGCCATGGTTGCGACTGCTGGCAGCGTGGTGCACTTCACACGTGCTGTATCGAGAAACGGCGCTGAGACTGGCTCGCAGACCTCCAGGTCCCAATCGCGTTCCTTGTATTCTTCATCATAATAGACGGTCAGGCACGGATCACCGCTGGTGCGTATGTGCTGCTGCCCGAGGAACTTGCCTAATTCTCTCCAAAGCCTGCCTTGTTCTGGCGGGGTGGTGACGATATCGCGCAAGGAAGCGACCTGGATCGTATCCACCTTTTTGATGATTACAACGTATTCACTCACATTATCCTCCTGTTCGATTTGTCTCAGCCATATCTCAACACGCTCCAGGCGCTCTGCTTCTACTTTAACCTTCTGCCGGATCTCCGCCTGGCGCAGCTTGAGCATCCCGCGCATTTCTTCAGCGCTCAGTTGATCGCTGAGAAGCCTGTGGATCTCCTCGAGTGAGAACCCCAGGTCTTTAAGTGCCAGGATACGGTAGAGCTGTAAAAGCTGGTCGTATTCGTAATACCGGTAGCTGGTGAAAGGATCGACCTTCACCGGTTTGAGCAGGTCCATCTCGTCGTAAAAGCGTAATGTCTTTACTGAGACACGGCTGAGTTTAGAAAAGTCACCGATGCGCATCATTGGAAGCCTCCAGGCACATTTATACACCCTCCAGCGGCAGGAGAGTCAAGAGGTTGCGCGATGAAATACCCCATCTTTTCTTTTTAGGGAATCACCACTCGCCGTTTTGCCAGACCTGCAATGTGCAATTCGCTTATCTGGGTTTGGAAATTACCCGTCTGGTGGGCCTTATTCTTCCAACGTGCTGATATCGCCCTCGGGCAGGCCCAGAGCGCGGGCGCGCAGCAGCCGGCGCATGATCTTGCCGGAGCGGGTCTTAGGCAGGCTGTCCACAAAGGTGATCGTCTCCGGCTTGGCAATCGGCCCCATCTCGTGCGCCACATGTTCGCGCAGGGTTTCCACCAGGTGTTCGTCCTTCTCCACTCCGGTGCGCAGCATGACATAAGCATGGATGGCGTTACCTTTTAGCTCGTGTGGCAGACCAATGGCTGCGGCTTCTGCTACCGAGGGGTGGCTGACCAGCGAGCTTTCCACCTCCGCCGTGCCCAACCGGTAACCGCTGACCTTGATCACATCGTCCATACGCCCGATGATCCACAAGTAGCCGTCTTTATCCTTGCGCGCTGAGTCACCCGTCTGGTACATGTCGCCGAACTTGGCGTAATACTGCTTCTCGAAGCGCTCCGGGTCGCGGTAGATGGTGCGCAGCATCCCCGGCCAGGGTTTCTTGATCACCAGGTAGCCTTCTTCGCCGTGCTCGGTGGGTTTGCCGTGCTCGTCCACCACATCCGCCTCGATGCCGAAGAAGGGCCGGGTGGCAGAGCCGGGTTTGAGCGGTGTGTGCGGGGTGGGGGTGATCATAAACCCGCCGGTTTCGGTCTGCCACCAGGTGTCCATAATCGGGCAGCTGCCTTTGCCGATCACGTTGTAAAACCACTTCCAGGCTTCGGGGTTGATCGGCTCGCCCACGCTGCCCAGCAGGCGCAGGCTGCTCAGATCGTGGCGGTTGGCCCAGGCGTCGCCAAAGCGCATCAGCCCGCGGATGGCGGTGGGGGCGGTGTACAGGATGCTGATGCCGTAATTCTCGACCATGCGCCACCAGCGGTTGGGGTAGGGGTGGTTGGGCGCGCCTTCGTACATAAAGCTGGTTGCGCCGTTGAGCAGCGGGCCGTACACGATGTAGCTGTGCCCGGTGATCCAGCCGGGGTCGGCGGCGCACCAGTAGCGGTCTTCATCGGTGATATCGAAGACATATTTCAGCGTGGTGTACGTGTGCACCATATAGCCGCCGTGGGTGTGCAAAATGCCCTTAGGGCGCCCGGTGGTGCCGGATGTGTACAGGATGAACAGTGGGTCTTCCGCATCCATCACCTCGGTGGCGCAGGTGGAAGAGGCGATGGGCAGCCCCACCAGGTCGTTGTACCAGTAATCGCGCCCGGGTTCCATATACACACCCTGCCCGGTGCGTTTGACCACGATGCAGCTTTCGATGGTAGGTTGGCGTGCGATGGCTTCGTCGGCGATGTCTTTCAGCGGTACGATCTTGCCGCGGTGCCAGCCGCCGTCGGCGGTGATCAGCACCCGGCTTTGGGCGTCTTCGATACGCTCGGCCAGGCTTTCGACGCTGAAACCGCCGTAGACCACGCTGTGCGGTGCGCCGATCTTGGCGCAGGCCAGCATAGCGATTACCTGTTCGGGGATGCGCGGCAGGTAGATGGTGACGATATCGCCCTTTTTCACACCCATGCTGCGTAGCACATTGGCGAATTTGCACACCTCGCGGTTGAGCGAGAAATAGGAGAAAGTGCGCACATCGCCCGGCTCGCCTTCCCAGATCAGCGCCAACTTGTTTTTACGAAAGGTATGCAGGTGCCTATCCAGGGCGTTGTGGATGATGTTGGTTTTGCCGCCCACGAACCATTTGAAGAAGGGCGGGTTGCTGTCGTCCAGCACCTTCTCCCAGGGCTGGCGCCATTCCAGCTCGGCGGCGCGCTCGGCCCAAAAACCGAGCGGGTCTTTGATCGAGCGTTGGTACTGGCTCTCGTACTCTTGCTTGCTGATCTGGGTACTCAGGTTGGGCGAGGGAAAAAACAAATCACCGTTCCCCGGCGTCTGGTTGGCGCTTGGCTGGTTCATGGGGGTCCTCCTTCTGGCTGTTCAATTGTGAAAACGGAAACAAATACGGGATATTGGGTTGAAAATGTCGTCTTTGGAGCTCGCTTAGATTTTACGAGGCAAGGGGGTTCTTGTCAACCGGGGATTTCATATTTGGAAATCTAAGATTTTTCATACCCAACATCTGCTAGGGACGCCCAGCTAAGATCCGAGAGAATAAAACATTTTGATAGGAATAATTAATTCCTTCACGAGTGTTATACTTGATTACGATGGGGTGACATCCCCTCATTCTTATCGCACTTTCAGGAGGCTCCCATGCATGTTCTCGGCATCGATATCGGCGGATCGGGGATCAAGGGCGCGCCGGTGGATACGCTCACCGGGGCTTTGTTGGCGCCGCGCCTGCGCATTCCCACACCGGATCCTTCGAAACCGCAAAAGATCGCCCAGGTGATCCTGGAGCTGGCGCAGAAGTTCGATTGGAAGGGGCCGGTGGGCTGCGGGTTTCCGGCAGCCATGCGCCAGGGTACGGCACTGACAGCAGCCAATATCCACAAGAAATGGCTGGGTGCAGACGCTGAAAGCCTGTTTTCCAAGACCACGGGTCTGCCTGTGCGTGTTGTCAACGACGCTGATGCGGCCGGACTGGCGGAGATGACCTTTGGGGCTGGGCGCGGCCAGAACGGGGTGGTGGTGATCGTCACCATCGGCACCGGCCTGGGCACTGCGGTCTTCACTGGCGGCAAATTGCTGCCCAATACCGAGCTGGGGCACATTGAGATGAACGGCAAGGACGCCGAGCAACAGGCTTCGGATGCGGCGCGCAAACGCGATAAGCTGAGCTGGAAACGCTGGGGCGCCCGCTTCAACCAATACCTGGGCAGGCTGGAGTACTTGCTGTGGCCGGATCTGATTATCCTGGGGGGTGGGGTGAGCAAGGAGTTTGGGAAGTTCATTCCTTATCTGACGGTTGGCTGCCCGGTGGTGCCGGCGCAGATGTTGAACGAAGCCGGGATTGTGGGCGCCGCACTGGCAGGTGTGCCGGAAAAAAGCCGCCGTGTGCGCAAGTCTGAAAAAAAATCTTCCGGAACCGCCTGAATCAAAGCTTGAGCTGAAGCTTTAGCTCAAGCACCTGTAAGTGCAAATAAAACGGCTCCAGCAATTGCTGGAGCATTTGCTGGAGCATTTGCTGGAGCATTCGCTGCAGCCGTCACTGCCGCAGCCCTTGCTGAAGCTTTTGCTTTAAACAAAAATTGCGCTCTTGCTGCTGCCACACAGCGGGTTGCGCAATTTCTGTGAGTGAGGAGAATGCTATCTATAGTATATTGTTTTTCATAAAAACAATATGAAGCGTAACTGAATGCTGTATTAGAAATATATTTAGGAATTAATTTAGAAATACCGCCGGGGCGCTCAGGTCAACGCTTCGGCGATTTGCTTTGCGCTGACCGGCCCGGCACGCAGGATAACGACGGGTTCGACGGTGCAGTCGACTACAGTGGATGAAGTGCCACCGGGGGTCTTTCCACCGTCAAGGATCAAAGGGATCAGCGCACCGATCTGTTCGTACACTTCCGACGCGCTGACCGCGCTGGGTGCGCCGGACAGGTTGGCCGAGGTGACCGCCAGCGGTCCGCAGCGCCGCAGCAGCGCCAACGTTTGCGGGTGATCGGGCATGCGCACGCCCACGGTGGGCAGCGGGGAGAGATTGGCGGGTAGATCCGGACTGGCTGCCACCACCAACGTAAGCGCACCCGGCCAGAATACCTCGGCCAGGCGCCGTGCGCTGGGGCTCATCCCGTTGGTGATGCGCTCCAGGTCGGCCGGGTCGCCCACCAACACGGCGA
The DNA here is from genome assembly GCA_964614855.1 of uncultured Anaerolineaceae bacterium. Lineage (GTDB taxonomy): Bacteria > Chloroflexota > Anaerolineae > Anaerolineales > UBA4823 > CAWJHE01. Next base: position 5,436 of record CAZTMX010000087.1, read on the forward strand.
TGGCTTTTGTCTTCTCGCGACCCTTGATGTCGTACAGTCTTTCGATCGCCCCCTTATCCGAAAGCAGCGCGCCGACGCCGTAAACGGTGTCCGTAGGAAATGCCACCGGCAGCCCCAGGAGCAGCAGTTTGTGTGCCAGCTCCAGGCTGGCGGGGTCATCAGCAGGCAGGATTTGTGCTGGCATGGCTCTCGGCAAGAAAGTCTTCGACCTGTTCCAACCCGGCTGTAAAGCTGGCGCGCCCCAGACCCAGGCGGAAATAATTGCCCGGCAGATCAAACAGGCTGCCCGGCGCCAGCATCACCCCCCGCGCTTCCACCAGGGCGCGGCAGAAGTCCTCCACGGCGCCGCCTCCCAGCCATTGAGCCAGGGCCACCGACCCGGCTTTGGGCGGCGTCCAGGCAAAGTCATGCGCATGCCGGTCAAAAAATTCCTGGGCACTGGATATGTTCCCGGCGATAATTTCGAGATTGCGCCTGACGATCTGTTCCTGGTTCTGCAAGGCGATGATCCCCAGGATTTCGCTGGGAGCGCTGCTGCAAATCGTGGTGTAATCTTTGTAAGCCAGCCAACGCTCCAGCAGCGAGAGGTCCTGTGTTGCCAGCCAACCGATACGCAACCCCGGCAGGGAATAAGCTTTGGACAGCCCGCTCAGCGATATGCCGCGCTCATAGAGATCGCACATGGCTGGCAGGCGGGCGGATGAATCGGTTTCCAGCAGGCGGTACATCTCGTCCGAAAACAGGTAGATCCCGCGCTGGCGCGCCAACTCCACAATTGCCTGCTGTTCGGTTGGCGAGATCAGGTGCCCGGTGGGGTTGTGGGGAAAGTTCACTACAATTAGCCGGGTGCGGTCGCTAAGGCTGTCTGAAAGTTGCTGGATGTCCACCCGCCAGCTGTTCTCCCCTGGTTCAACCTTCCATGGAATCACTTTGCAACCCAGGGAGCGGGGGATTTCATAAAGCGATTGGTAAGCCGGTGAGATCACCACTACTTCATCGCCTGGAGCCAGCAAGGTTTGCATGAGAATGAAAATCGCCTCTTCAGGGGCTGCGATGATTACCTGTTCCGCAGGTACCTGGCGGTAAAGGCCAGCGATTTGTGAACGCAGCAGGGGATGACCGGCGCTTTCGGTGTAGCCCAGCTTCAGCTTCTGCCATAGCTCCAGGCTTTCCGGCGAGGCCATACCCAACAGGTCTTTCAAAGACAGGCTCTCGCAGTCCGATGAGCTGAGCAAATACCTGGCCTTGAATTCATATTGTGCGAAATATCTTTCCAGTTTAAAGGGAGCAATCATGCTTATCTCCAGTAGTGTGATGCAAATGTCCTCAGGGGAATTCAGCGCTCGTATCCCATGCGCTCCAGGTAGGCGCCAAAAGCTTGCAACATTTGCTCATGCTGCTCTGCGCTCATCTTCTGGCGGAAGCGGCCGATCTTGCCGTGGCTGAAGTGCAGGCCTTTTTGATCACTGGTCGCGCCTTCAGGCCGGTAGCGGTCGATCACTGCGCGCTGTGCGGGGACGGATGGATCAAGGGCCAGAAATTGAGCCAGCCGGTGGGCTTCGATGTCATAATCTGTCAACAGGTTCTCGTAACGAACATGCAGAGCTTGGGAGCAATCCAGCCAGGCCTGTGAGATGCGCACATAGTCTTGCATAAAACTCAAGGCGGTCTCAAAGCTGTCCAGGTGGGAAAAGGCGTTTTCTCGCCCGTGCTGGCGGGCGCGCTGCCCGTTTTCCATGGCAGAAAGCATGGCATCGCGCGGGTCGCGGTAGATGTAGGTGGTTTTAATCCGCCCTTGCTGGATCAGGCGCAGGGCAATGGGCGTTGGACTGGCATGCGCCTTGATCACAAAGGTATTGCCTGCCAGCGACGGCAGCATGACCGCCAGCAGCCGGCGTGTGGTAAAGGCGCCGATATTGCAATTGACTTCGGTCAGGATTTTCTGTAGGCGGTAGCGCTGGCGTATCTGGCGCGCATCTTGTGCGCCAGCGGAAAGCATCAAATCGTTTGTCAGGTTATAAAACCAGCCGGAGCCGGCACGCGGCATTCCAATAGAAAGAATAATCATGGCGCCAATTATACAGTCGGAATCGCATTTTGCAACGGTCTGTTCAATATGACGTATAATATATTACGGAAGGAGAACAGCTATGAAGTTTATTCGATTTTTTGAAGGGTTCTTTTTGGGCGGTTTGATTGGTGCAGCAGCCGCGCTTTTGCTGGCGCCTGAAACCGGTGATGAGCTGCGCCAGCAAGTACGCTCTGAGATAAACCGTATCACCAACGAGGTCCAGTCTGCAGCTGGGACAAGGCGCGCCGAACTGGAAGAACAGCTGGCTGCACTGCGTTCGCCCAATAAGAGCGCTTAGTAGTTTCTTGCTGCTTACCTGGGCTGGATTGAAATTGCATATTCGGCTGTCTGCCGCGTGTGGCGGCTGCTGCCGGATACTACCAGGATCACCTTATCTACCTGCTGGTCGAACACCAGCGGGATAGCAGCGCGGTTTTGCTCATCCAGGGGGATTTGTTCCACGCTTATTTCTTTGCCGAAGCGAATGACTGAAACCAGGAAGCTCTGCGGCAGCTGGTTCTGGATGCGCACAAAGCCCTCCGCCTGCCACCCACCGTCATCTGTCTCAAAATCTGCAAAGTAACCAGTCTGCGGGATGGCAATATCATCCAACAGGAAACCATCGCCGTTTACCGCCGCGTCGGTGATGTACTCAAAGCGCAGCCATACCTTTTTACCGGCAAATTGTGAAAGATCGATCTCTTCTTGGATCCAACGGGGAGCGGCATCCGGTCCCTGGCCCCCGCTGACACCATTGTACGCCCAACCGTAACTGTTGCCCACCGGGTTTTCTGGGGTGCCGCTGGGTGTGGATAAGGTTTGCCAGGTTTTTCCATCCAGGGAGGCTGTGAGGTAGGCATAATCGTAATCATCTTCGATATCGAACCAGGTCCAATACGAGAGCGTTAAATCGCCTGTATGTTGCGAAAAGTCAAAGGCGCGCTCCAGGTACGTATGCGATTCATCCCCCTTATTTGAATAAAACATGCTTGAACCCGAGTGTGCAGCGGTTGGTACGACAGAAACCGTAGCGGCGCCGTCAAAAGATAAATTGTATTCACCCTGGCAGCGTATCTGAATATAGTCCACCCCGTATTGGTTGACCTGCAAAGGCAGCTGACCGGTTGGACAAACAGAGATTGCTTCACCAGACCCTGGCTTGTTGATTCTTGACACGCTCTTGTAGTCAAAGCGCCCATCGCCCACACTGTCATCTTGCAGGTATGAGGCGATCACCCAATCGCGAAAGACGTCATCCGCACGGATCAAGCGGTTGTTATCGGGTTCACGAACCCCAAGGCTTTCAAGCACCTTGTCCATGCTTACGAGTCCATTGGCCGGGTGTGCCACCAGGGCTTTTGTCGCCTGCTCACCAAAGCGGTCCAGGAAGTAGGACATAAAGAGGTAGGATGCCCCGTAGTATGCGCCGCGATTGGGCGTCACTTCGGGCCAATCGTTTAACTGGATATCTGGATTGGCTAAATAGGCGTTCTCCCCGCCGCCTGTGCCGTATCCATTAACCTGCATCGCCAGGCTAGCCAGGCCTTCATTCATCCAGGTTTCTTCATTCCGGTCTACATACCAGTGGATCATATGCTGGAATTCATGCGCCAAAACGGCGTAAGCATATTCCTCACCCAGGTCGAGCAGCTCGGCGTTGAGCAGGAACATCTCGTGACCATTGGCATACTCTCGCACGCTGGGCAAGTATGCATCGGCCGAAGAAAAGTATCCGGTCACATGGCTGCCGATCCCAATGGCGTATAAAATATACAGGTGAGGGTCGTTGTCCACGCCCGGCGTCCATTCGCTGCCAAAGAAAGCCCGTGTGGTTGGGTAAATTTCTCCCTCAAATGTTTCAACAAGGTTTTTTAGCTTCTTTTCAGAGTAGTTGCTCACCTGGTTGTCGATCCAGAAGTAGACATGATCGGTGGCGTAAGCCAGTGATGCTTGCACTTGAAAACTCTGGTTGAGGTCGCTGTCTGTCACCCAAAAAGACTCCTGATCCCCGAGTTGGTACACGGGGGGCAGGCTGTCAAGCTGGACAGGCGGGTTGGCGAGTTTATTAAACCGCACAGCGAGGTCGATTGGATCGGACAATGGGACATCGGTGGTTTCAAGTGTTGAGAGAGTCTCTTGCATCGCGGCATATAGATCGCCCGGAGACTGGCTCTCAGCGCTGGGAGCCGCATCTTTCCCCGTGGCTGGTTGAGGCGGGACAGACGCTTGTGTGGGTTGAGTTTGTGTCTCCTGCGACTCGCTGGTTGGCGACGAAGGTACAACCGCTGTGTCTGTTTCAGACAGCGCCGCATTTTCAGTCGCTGGAACATTCAGCAAATGGACAATGGAGTTTGCCGTCCAAGCGCCGATTCCAATGGAAACGCATACGCACACCAGGATACCAACAACCAGGAACAGGCCAATCCAAAGGATTCTTTTTTCGTCCGAATTCAAGAAGATAATCTCCAGTTATTTTTACTGATCAGCGCCGAGGTCTTGTGCTGGAAATGGACAACTCAAATCCAGTGGGCGCGGGGCGCGCGGATAATAGGCTCTAAGGCTACCGTCCTCCTGGTAAACCGCCACGGCGAATATCTCATCCAGCGAACACCCAATCACCAAGACATCAGAGGCATGCGGCAGATAGGCTGGCTTATTCTGGAAAGGCAAGATGATTGCGGTTGTGTTTGGACCTGCCAGTTGGAAGACGATGCGCGCATACTCCTTTGGACCAAATGGATTGTTTGTGCCGGGTTCTCCCAGGTTCTCGCGCAAGAAACGAGGGTAAAGGGCGCGGCCGCTGGTCACCATGCCGCCGTTGGCAAGCAACTTTTCAATATTCTCTTGATTGATCTGGCTGGTTATCTCAGAATCCAGCAGGGCAGCGAACATCGTGTTCTGCCTGGTTTCATCATAGCGCGCCGTAAAAACCCTTTCGGAAAACGGCATCAGGCTACCGAAGATAAGAAAACCCAGGGTCAGCGCATAAAATGCAGCTTGCCGCAAAACCGGTTTAGGTTCTGCAATCTCAGAGATGTCACCAGCGGTTCCGGAGTTTTCAGCCTCTTCCGCAGGCAGCGATTCCAACAAAAGCGGCTGTTTGATACGGAACACTTTCCCCAAGGTCCTGGTTGTGATATCGGCAAGACCGGTACTGAAATAAACCAGGGTGATCCAATCCACCGGAAGGATATAGCGCCCCCCCGAATTGCGAAAGAGTGCATTCAGAAAAAGATAGGTGACGCCTAATAAGGCTGGCGTGAGGCCGGTCCAGCGCTTTTTGCGCCAGGCGGTCTGCAACCCCCAGGCAATGAAGAGCAGGTTGACTGTCACCGGGATGATCGACTGAGCGGGTACCTTACCTTCCCATTTATGCCAGAAGGGCAGGCGGCGGGTGTATCCTTGCACGCCGCAGCACTCATTCCAAAAAGTGGTGAGCGAGCGGTGACCGGCAAACCCAACCAGGCTGTCCAATGGGCGGATGCTGGCAGGTAATGTGAGCATCGTTTGCACCAGGCTGTTTTCAAAATGGGCAACAATAAAACGCGCCACCTGTTCAGGATACGCCTGGATAAATTCACCTGTCTGCTGGATGACATCCCTGATAAATGTACCAGCGTCCGCAGCAGGCGTGGGCTGTGGGGTGGATGGGAGGCTAGACGGGGGGGTGGTGCTGCCGGTCTTATCCGGCTGTGTGCTTGCCCGGGTAGCAGCAGGCAGGTCAGCTGGAGCGGGTGTGATCGACTCGGTTGGCACGGCAGTGCCGATCATTGGATCGATCGAGGTTGGTTGTGGGGTGGGTGCAGCTTGCTCATCGCCAAAATACATCTGGTAACGTTGGGCAATCAGGTCAAAGCGTGAGATAGGGGAATCGAAGAATATCTTTCCAGTCAAATC
>CAZTMX010000088.1:0-5113 GCA_964614855.1 uncultured Anaerolineaceae bacterium
TCGGGCCTGGTGCCCGACCCGACCTGGAAGCGCATCAACCAGGCGGAAAGCTGGTCATCAGGAGACACATATATCGCCAGTGTGGGTCAGGGATATGTCCTTTCTACCCCTGTACAGGTGCTTTATTCGGCCGCTATCGTTGCCAATAACGGTGTTTTTATTCAACCCACTTTGATCCGTGAAATCCTGGACAGTGATGGAAATGTCGTTCCGATGTGGCGAGATACAGAAGGCAACCTGGTGGAAACACCGACAGAAGGTGCTTACCAGGTATCTCCATTCCAGCCCAGCATCCGCTGGGACCTGACAAAAGATAACAAAATACAGGTATTTGGAGACACATCTATCCGGGGTTGCGAGCCGATCGAAGGCGAGACCAGAAATGTTGAGCCGTGGGTCTTTACCGTGCTGCAACAAGGCATGCGCAGAGCAGTAACCGATGGGACGCTGCAACAGCAATTTGCCACATCCGTGATATCGGCTGCCGGCAAAACGGGTACCGCCGAGTATTGTGATACCTACGCAGCAGCTCAGAATCGCTGTATTCCAGGGAACTGGCCAACTCACGCCTGGACGGTTGGATATGCTCCTTATGAAAATCCGGAAATTGCCGTGGTTGCATTTGTTTACGCCGGTGGTGAAGGCGCAAGCGTTGCCGGCCCGATTGTCAGGCGCGTAATGGAGACTTATCTGGAGTTGTATGCGATTGATAATGCCGGAGCAGCACAGTAGATGTTCGTGCTATAATCGCACATCAGCTCTAAGAACTCTCAGCACTTGAGTGGGTTGGAATGTATCCAAAGGTTCAGATCAAAGGTATAAAAGATGGGTTGTTGGTAACCTTAGGAGAAGGGACCTGGCAAGAAGTCCACCTAGCTCTATTGGAGCAGGTTGATCAGCAGGGAGAATTCTTAAAAGGAGCAAGGCTGGCGGTCGATGTAGGAAACCTGGTTTTGAAAGCCGCTGAAATTGGCCAATTACAGAAAGAGCTCGTGAACCGTGAGCTCAATTTATGGGCAGTTTTGTCGAACTCTCCTTTGACGGAACAGTCAGCGCAATCCTTTGGGCTTGCCACGCGAATAGCCAGGCCTCAACCACTTTCTGCTTCACAAAGGACAGATAGTAAGAAATCCAGCACTCAAGATGCGATATTGATCCGGCGGACCTTGCGCTCGGGTTCTGTCGTTGAGAATACGGGACATGTGGTTGTAATCGGGGATGTCAACCCGGGTGCTGAGATTATTGCAAACGGAGATATCGTGGTTTGGGGGAAGCTGCGGGGTTCTGTACATGCTGGTTTCGAAGGTGATCAAGAAGCAATAGTTTGTGCGCTGGATCTTTCACCCATGCAGGTAAGAATAGCCGGCGAGCTTGCTCTTCCGGCAAAGAAATCCAAAAAACCTGCTCCATCCACCGCGCGCATTCGTGATGGGCAGGTAGTTTTCGAAAATTGGGATCCAAAAAGAGAGAGGTTATGACAGCAAAAGTTCTGACAGTTACATCCGGTAAAGGCGGGGTCGGTAAGACGACAGCCACTGCTAATATTGGGGCTGCACTGGCCTTATCCGGGTTAAAAGTAGTTTGTATTGATGGTGACATTGGTCTGAGAAACCTGGATGTAGTGATGGGCCTGGAGAACCGGATAGTTTATGACCTGGTTGATGTAGTAGAGGGTCGCTGCCGGTTACGCCAGGCGATGATCCGTGATAAACGCTTGCCCGAGCTATATATTATCCCCGCTGCCCAAACCAGGGATAAAAATGCAGTCTCCCCCAGTGATATGGTCCATTTATGTGATGACCTGCGTCAGGATTTCGACTGGATTCTGATCGATTCCCCGGCTGGCATCGAGCGGGGTTTCCGTAATGCCATTGCGCCAGCCAATAAGGTGCTGGTGGTCACCAACCCAGAGGTCTCTGCGGTGCGTGATGCGGACCGCATTATCGGTCTGGTTGAAGCCGAAGAAAAAGGCCCTGCCCAATTGGTGATCAACCGCATCAAACCTGGGCTGGTGCGTAAAGGGGACATGCTTTCGGTGGATGATGTACTGGAATTATTAGCGGTCGAATTGATCGGGTTGGTTCCTGATGATGATGTAGTGCTGCAGAGTACGAACCGCGGTGTCCCTGTGGTTTTGAATGGAAAGAGCAAAGCGGGTACGGCCTTTCGCAACGTTGCGCACAGGTTGATGGGTGAAGAAATCCCCTTTCCGAATTTAGAAGAGGAATCCGGCTTCTTTAATCGCCTGGCGCGCATCATTCGCCCTGGAGGCAGCTCAAATGGCTAGTTTTATTGATCGATTATTGGGTAGAGAAAAGAAAAGCGCATCCCAGGCAAAAGAGCGTCTCAAACTTGTGCTAACCCATGATCGAACCGATCTACCTCCGGCAATGTTGGAAGAATTGAAGGATGCCATTATTGAGGTGATTTCCAGGCGGGTGGAAATTGACCCCGCTTCTGTGCGCATTGAGATGGCACAAGATGGGCGAGAGCAGCGTTTGATTGCAGAAATCCCCCTGAACAATTCCAGGCGGCGGCGAACCAGGTGAGATAATCGATGTTTGAGAAGAATAATATTTCCTGGCGAAATTTTGATTTCTGGCTGCTTGGAGCGGTGATCTTGCTGATTATTTTCGGCATGACCATGATCCGTTCTGCCATCGCGGGAAATATTGAGGCTGAAGAATTGAACCTGGTCAACAGGCAGCTGCTTTTTGCAGGCGCGGGTTTTGTGGTAACGCTGATTGTGGCAGCCATTGATTATCGCTTGTGGGCATCCATGAGCCGCACATTGTATATTGGCACCTTCTTACTCCTGGCGGTGCTGTATATCGTCGGCTCTGCGCTCTACGGTTCTGCTCGCTGGTTTGATACCGGGGTGATCCTGATCCAACCTTCCGAAATTGCGAAAATCGTTTTGATCCTTGTATTGGCTGATTTTTTTACTAGAAACAAAGATAAAGTAGGAGATTTATTCTGGGTTGGTCGCAGTCTGCTTACCACCATGGGCATTGTGATTTGGATTCTACTTCAACCCAACCTGAGCACTTCAATTGTGATGCTTGTAATCTGGTTTGCGTTGTTGTGGGCCAGTGGATTGAGATTAAAACACCTGGCCTTATTTGTGGGTGCGGGTGCGGTTTTGCCAGTAATCAGTTTTCCCTTCCTGGTCGAATACCAACAACGGCGTATCCTGAACTTTCTTTTTCCAGATGAAAACGCGCGTTATGGTGAAATTTATAATATCCAACAAGCCTTGATCAGCATTGGCTCTGGTGGCTTGTTGGGACAGGGTTATGGACACGGATCGCAAGTACAACTGCGGTTCTTAAAGGTGCGTTGGTCTGATTTTATCTTTTCTGCCATGGGACAGGAGTTTGGTTTTGTTGGGATTGTGGCGGTGATTGCTGTGCTCCTGTTTGTAATTATTCGTTGTTTAAGAGCAGCAAGATTAGCGCGTGACACTTTTGGCGCATTAATTTGTTACGGTGTGGCCACTTTGCTTGCCTTTCAAACCGTGGTCAATATTGGGGTCAATCTCAATCTCATGCCAGCCACAGGCTTGACCTTGCCTTTTGTTAGCTACGGCGGTAGTTCACTACTTTCATCCATGTTAGGTATCGGCCTGGTTGAAAGCGTGATTCTGCGCCATAAAGCCCTGGAATTATAGGAGTATCCATGACAACCATTACAAAACCAGCCAGGACACGTCTGGCGCCTTCTCCGACAGGGCGAACCCATTTGGGTACCGGTCGAACGGCATTGTATGATTATTTGCTGGCGCGCCAAACAGGCGGGCAATTCATCTTACGGATCGAGGATACGGATCAAAAACGGTATGTACCCGGATCGGATGATGAGTTGATGCGCAGTCTACGTTGGATGGGTTTGGAGTGGGATGAAGGCCCTGACATTGGAGGCCCAAACGCACCTTACCGGCAAACCGAACGCAGGGAAGTTTATATCCAGGCAGCCCAGAAGTTAATTGAGCAAGGCGATGCCTATTATTGTTTTTGCACGCCGGACCGTTTGGAGAAAGTGCGGCAAGAGCAGATCAAGCAGAAACAAAATCCCCGCTATGACAAAACCTGTCGAAATCTCGACCCGGATGAAGCCAGGCGGCGAGTTGCCAACGGGGAGAGGCATGTCATCCGCTTCAAGATGCCAGAAGGTGGCGTTACTACGGGTGAGGATCTGGTTCGTGGAACAATCAGTGTAGAAAATAGCAATCTGGATGATTCCATTATTGTCAAATCTGACGGCCTGGCTGTTTATCACCTGGCTGCGATGGTGGATGATCACTTGATGGATATTACACATGTCATGCGCGGTACTGAATGGTTGTCTACTTTTCCGCTCCACCTTCGCATCATTCGCGCACTGGGTTATGAAGAACCTGAGTGGGTGCACCTCTCGCTATTCTTGAAGCCCAGCGGAAAAGGAAAGATGAGCAAGCGTGACAGCGCCGACCTGATGAAGGATGGTCATTCAATCTTTTTGGGGGATCTTCAACAATTGGGTTATTTGCCTGAAGCTGTGGTAAATTGGATGGTGCTTATGGGGTGGAGCCTGGATGACCATACAGAATTCTTTACTATGGAGGACTTGGTCAAGTATTTTAGTTTAGCCAGACTGAATCCATCACCTGCAGCAGTCAATTTCTCCAAACTGGATCACTTCAATGGTCTGCATATCCGTAATTTATCCACCGCTGATTTGGCTGGACGGATAACACCCTTCTTTGAAACTGCAGGGTACTCTCCAACCCTTGAGATGCTAAAGAAAATCGCGCCTGTTATCCAAGAGAGGATTGTAACGCTGGATGATGCCGTGGAGATGGCTGGCTTTTTCTTTGAAGATGTGGTCGTGCCAAAGCTAGATGATCTGGTTGGCAAAAATATGTCAGCTAAAGAGAGCAGTGATGCCCTGCGTCAGGTACTTCACATACTTGAGCCCTTGGCAGAGATCAACCCCGAGAGTGCAGAGGAACCTTTGCGGTCGCTGGCAGAAACGCTTGGCTTGAAACCAGGCCAGTTATTTGGAATCCTGCGCGCGGCTGTCACCGGTAAAACCGTCAGCCCGCCGCTTTTCGAGAGTATGGCCATCATTGGCA
>CAZTMX010000088.1:5213-11198 GCA_964614855.1 uncultured Anaerolineaceae bacterium
GTCACCGGTAAAACCGTCAGCCCGCCGCTTTTCGAGAGTATGGCCATCATTGGCAAAGCAAAGGTGATACAGCGTATCCAAAGCGCATTGGACCTGCTGGAAAAAGAATAAGCGAGGCGAACTTTGCCGGCTGAACAAGTTTTTTTTGTGAGATGAAACTTCAAAAAAGAGCGGGGCGCCCATGCTCATATGGACGCCCCGCAAGCTTTAATGTGCTAGTCGAGCTTTATTGGCGCGCTTCGATTTTTGCCCAGGTATCCCGCAATGCCACCGTACGGTTGAATACGAGTTTCCCATCGACTGTATCGGGATCGACACAGAAGTATCCCTGCCTTTCAAATTGATAGGTGCTTCCAGGCATGGCTGCGGCAAGGTTGGGTTCCACAAAGCAGTTGGTAAGCACCTGCAGTGAATCTGGGTTGAGATTGGAAAGAAAATCTTCACCTTCTTCAGTCTCTTCAGGTTTTTCCTTGTTAAAAAGACGGTCATACAATCGTACTTCTGCCTGCAAAGCATGGCGTGCAGAAACCCAATGGATCGTAGATTTCACCTTGCGGCCATCCGGCGCGTCTCCGCCGCGCGTTTCGGGATCGTAGGTGCAGTGAACCTCCAGGATATTCCCGCCAGCGTCTTTGATCACATCGACGCATTTAACAAAATATGCATAGCGCAGGCGGACCTCACGACCAGGCGCCAGGCGGTAGTATTTTGGCGGTGGGGTCTCGCGGAAGTCATCAGCTTCAATATATAACTCGCGCGCAAAGGGTAATTTCCGCATACCCATGCTAACGTCTTCCGGGTTGTTAATGGCGTCCAATTCCTCCACCAGGTCTTCAGGATAATTGGTGATCACCAATTTTATCGGGTTTAGCACACCCATCACACGTGGGGCTTTGAGATTCAGCTCCTGGCGAACACAGTGCTCCAACAGGGCGATATCCACAAGATTATCGCTCTTGGCGATGCCGATCTTATCGCAAAAGTCAACCACGGATGCTGCGGGAAAACCACGCCGGCGCATTCCTGAAAGTGTCGGCATACGCGGGTCATCCCAGCCGCTGACATGCTTCTCCTTTACCAGGCGGATCAGCTTCCTTTTACTCATCAGTGTGTAAGTCAGGTTCAGCCGGGAAAACTCTAACTGGCGCGGGTGGAAGATGCCTAATTCCTGCACGAACCAATCGTACAGTGGGCGGTGGTCTTGAAATTCAAGTGAACATAAAGAATGGCTGATATTCTCGATCGAGTCAGATTGTCCGTGGGCAAAATCGTACATAGGATAAATGGACCACTGATCCCCAGTGCGGTGATGCTCAGCGTGCAAGATGCGGTACATGACCGGGTCGCGCAAATTCATGTTACTGGCTGCCATATCGATCTTGGCTCGTAAAACACGGCTGCCATCCGGAAAATCGCCGTTACGCATCTTCTGGAAAAGCTCCAGGTTTTCTTTGATAGAGCGGTTGCGATAGGGGCTCTCTTTTCCTGGCTCGGTCAGAGTACCGCGGTATGCGCGAATTTCATCGGCAGACAGGTCATCCACATAGGCTTTGCCATCACGGACCAACTTCAATGCGTATTGGTAAAGCTGCTCGAAATAATCCGAAGCATACAACACCTGTTCTCCCCAATCAAACCCCAGCCAGCGGATGTCTTCCTGGATGGCATCGACATATTCAGTATCTTCCTTGACAGGGTTTGTGTCATCAAAACGCAGGTTGCATGCACCGCCATAATCTCTGGCGATACCGAAATTGATGCAAATTGCTTTCGCGTGTCCAATGTGTAAATAACCATTTGGCTCTGGTGGAAAGCGAGTCTGCACCCGATCATACCGCCCATTTGTCAAATCTTCATTGATCGCTTCGCGGATAAAGTCGGTTGCTGCTGGGAGAGTATCAGGGTTCACCATCTTGTATTTACCTCACTTCAAAGAAAAATAGATTAACTATTATAACAAATCTGACATCTTCCAACCCTGCAGATTCCTGGAGTGAAGTTTTGACAATTGTAGATTTACATGGTACAATGCTGCTCGCTTGACGATGGGGATTCGTCTAGTGGTAGGACAACGGACTCTGAATCCGCATGCCGTGGTTCGACTCCACGATCCCCAGCCTGAGCAGAGCACCCCGTGAAAAATTCGCGGGGTGCTTTTCCATAATCCTCCCTGATACAGGTGATTACTCTAGCGCTGCGAGAGAAAATTTGCCAGGACGCAGCACAAAAAAAGGGGCATGGTATAATTTCCCAATTCAAGTATCCTGGTGGTGGTTTTATTCAGGGAGAGTGGATCTGCATGAAACTTCACGAGTACCAATCAAAACAGATTTTTGCCAAATATGGCATTCCCATTCCCAAGGGAAGAATAGCGGTTACCGCTGATGAGGCAAAACAAATTGCCAAGGAGCTAGGTAACCGCGTTGTAATTAAATCACAAGTCCTGGTGGGAGGTAGAGGAAAAGCAGGCGGGATCAGACTGGCGAAGAGCCCGGAGGAAGCGGGTGAATTGGCTGCACAAATCCTTTCAATGGAAATTAAAGGCTTGCCTGTGAGAAAAGTGCTGGTTGATGAAGCTGCAAGTATTGATAAAGAGATTTATTTTGGCATAACCAATGACAGGGCGGCCCGGAAACCTGTCATGATGGCATCTTCCTCTGGCGGCATTGATATCGAGCAAGTTGCCCGGGATAACCCTGAAAAGATCATCAAAGTTCACGTGGATCCCCTTCTGGGGCTGAAGGATTATCAAACTCGCCACATCGCAGCCGGGATTGATCTGCCGCGCGAGCACTGGCGGCAGTTTGGGCAGATTGCTCAAGGCCTGTGGAAGGCTTACCAGGATAGTGATGCTACCCTGGCGGAGATCAATCCGCTGGTGATCACCAGTGACAACAAGCTCCTGGCTGTAGATGGGAAAATGTTGATCGATGACAATGCCTTGTACCGGCAACCAACCCTGGCAGAGGCACGAGATCTGGATGTGGAAGCGGCTTCTGAAATTGAAGCACGCCGGTATGGACTTTCGTTCATAAAGTTAGATGGAAATATCGGCTGTATGGTCAACGGTGCGGGTCTGGCAATGACCACCATGGATATTATCCAGTTGTTTGGTGGCTCGCCTGCCAACTTCCTGGATATCGGCGGTGGGGCAAGCTCGGAAAAAGTGGCAGCAGCGTTTCGGATTATCTTGTCGGACGCAAATGTGAAAGCGGTCTTGATCAATATCTTTGGTGGAATTACACGCTGCGATGAAGTTGCCAGGGGTATCTTGAATGCAATCCATGAAGTAAAGCCAAAAGTTCCTATGGTGGTTCGACTTGTTGGGACTAATGCTGAAGAGGGGCGGCAAATGCTAGCCAATGCCAGCATGATCACTGCTGAAACCCTGGCTGAAGCTGCCCAAAAAGCTGTTACGGTTGCTGGTGGAGGATAGGCCATGAGCATTTTGATCAACAAAAAGAACCGCCTGGTCATCCAGGGGATTACTGGGAATGAGGGGCTTTTTCATACCACCCAGATGGTTGCCTACGGCACAAATATCGTCGCTGGGGTAACCCCAGGAAAAGGCGGCGAGTGGGTATTGGATAAGATCCCTGTATTTGATTCGGTGCGCATGTCTGTGGATGCAACCGGAGCGGATACCAGTGTGATTTTTGTACCAGCACGTTTTGCTGCCGATGCCATATTTGAAGCTGCAGATGCCGGCATCAAGTTGATTATCTGCATCACCGAAGGTGTACCAGTGCAAGATATGATGCGAGTGCGGAATTACCTGGATCAAAGAGCCACCAGGCTTGTCGGCCCCAATTGCCCGGGGATTATTTCTCCTGGAGCTGCAAAAGCAGGGATAATCCCGGGAAATATTGCCATCCCAGGCAAAATCGGGGTGGTTTCACGCTCTGGAACGCTTACTTACGAGGTATTGTATGCGCTGATGCAAGTGGGTATGGGGGTGAGCACCTGTGTAGGTATCGGTGGTGATCCAATTAATGGTACCAATTTCATTGATTGTTTGCGGCTGTTTGAAGCAGACCCCTATACAGAAAAAGTCGTACTGATCGGTGAAATTGGCGGCACCGATGAGGAAAAAGCTGCAGAATATATCTCGGATCGGATGACCAAATCCGTGGTCAGCTTTATTGCCGGGCAAACTGCACCGCCAGGAAAGCGGATGGGTCATGCCGGGGCGATTATTGAAGGGTCCGCGGGAACTGCCGCTGAAAAAGTTCGTGCTTTGGAGTCCGCTGGGGTGAGAGTAGCCAGGCATCCGGAAGAAATCCCCGTTTTGCTCCAGTAAGAATCTCGCTAATTCTACAGAAAAACAAAAAGCCCGATCCAGGCGGATTGGGCTTTTGTTACACAATCATTCAAATATAGAACTGGTACTTACATGTTTTGCTCGACGTAGCGAACAGCGTCGCCAACAGTCAAGATTTTCTGAGCATCATCATCGGAGATCTGACCGCCAAATTTGTCTTCAAATTCCATAATAAGCTCAACCAGATCCAGCGAGTCAGCTTCCAGGTCTTCACGAAAACGGGATTCCAACGTAATCTTGCCTTCGTCTATACCAAGTAATTCTGCGATGATTTTTTTGATTTCTGCAAATGTATCTGCCATGGCAGTTTCTCCTTTTATGATTCCTTGTCTAAGAATAATCTTAATACCTGGTTTATTGTAATCTGCTACACCGATCTGTCAAGCCCGACAGCCTTTCATTACAGGCAATCAAGAGCTTGTTGACAGTCGTAAACCGGACTGGTAAGATAGTTTCACCAAAAAGGAACACCAAACCATGTCAAAAGATACGCCCATCAGCGCAAGAAAAACAGATCACATTCGCATCAACCTGGAAGAGGATGTCCAGTCTGGATTAACAACGGATCTGGAGGGGGTAGGGTTTATTCACCGCGCATTACCCGAGCTAAACCTGGATGAAATTGACATGCGGCAGACCCTTTTTGGAAAGGTACTGCAGGCGCCGATATTAATTTCCTCCATGACCGGCGGCACCCAGGCTGCGAAAGAGATTAACCTTGTCCTGGCTGAAGCTGCGCAAACCAGCGGTATTGCCATGGGTTTGGGATCCCAGAGAGTAGCTATCGACCACCCAGATCTTGCCAACACTTTTCAGGTACGGAAGATAGCACCAGATATCCTTTTGTTTGCCAATTTGGGGGCTGTCCAACTCAACTACGGTTACGGCATCGAGCATTGTCGTAGAGCCGTGGACATGATTGAAGCGGATGCCCTGGTCTTGCACCTGAATGCCTTGCAGGAAGCGCTGCAACCAGAAGGGGAGGCGCGATTTGCTGGATTATTGTATAAAATTGAAGCTGTTTGTAAAGCACTTCCAGTGCCTGTGATCGCAAAGGAAGTGGGATGGGGATTTTCAGAAACCGATGCCAGCAGGTTAGCTGAAACCGGTGTGGCAGCCATCGATGTGGCAGGCGCGGGTGGGACTTCCTGGTCGCAGGTGGAGATGTACCGGGCAAAAAATGAAAGCCAGGCGCGCATCGCGGCTGCTTTTGTGGATTGGGGTGTACCAACCTGTAAAGCTATTCGCAATGTTCGCAAAGCTGCGCCAGAACTGATGGTGATCGCCTCGGGCGGGTTACGCAATGGAGTGGATGTAGCCAAATGCCTGGCTTTAGGCGCCAGGCTTGGTGGGATGGCTGGCCCATTGCTCAAAGCTGCTGCGCAATCTGTCGAAGCCACCTTGCAAGTGATCGATGATCTCAGGCGAGAAATTCGAGTTTGCATGTTTGCCAGTGGGGCGAAAGATTTATCTGCGCTAAATGAAACCGTATTAATGCATAGATGAAGGGTTAAAGAATAAATTTTGATTATATAGATAATCTAGGGTGAGGCCGTAAATGACATTTGTGCAGCTCCAAGTTATTATGCTCCAGGCTGTGGAAGAAGTATTGAAGGATATTGTCCTCTCGTGCGATCGCAGCGACCTGGCTGATATGAATGCCA
>CAZTMX010000089.1:0-11079 GCA_964614855.1 uncultured Anaerolineaceae bacterium
ATCGAGCATGTGCAGCTGCTGCACCCGCAAGATACAAAGCGGCTGGCCCGGCTGGGCGTCACCGCCTCCATGCAGCCCATCCACGCCACGTCGGATATGCACATCGCAGACCGCTTCTGGGGCGGGCGTGCCGCCTTGTCTTACGCCTGGCACTCGCAGCTAAAAGCCGGCGCGGCTTTGATTTTCGGTTCGGATGCACCGGTGGAAACGCCAAACCCCTTCCACGGTGTGCATGCGGCGGTTACCCGGCGGCGCCAGGACGGCGCACCGGGTCCGCAGGGCTGGTATCCCGAACAGTGCCTGACCGTCAGTGAAGCGCTGTATGCTTACTGTGTGGCGCCGGCGCAAGCAGCCGGATGGGGCGATCGCCTGGGGAAACTGGCGCCCGGGTATTATGCGGATTTGTTGGTCTTAAACGGAAATCCCTTTAATTGCGATCCTGAAAGCCTGTGGCGCATTGCGCCGGTGCAGACCATGGTCAACGGCGCCTGGGTCTGGCAGGCTTGAGGGCTTAGTTGCTCATGCTGACCTGGCTCAGGGGTTCCACCTTGGTCAGGTCGGCAAAAACCACCAGCCGGTCCAGGTACATCTGGAACTCCGGATCCCAATGGATGCAGGTGATCAGGGTCAGTTGCGGGTTATCGGTCGGCTGGATCACGCTCAAGTCTGTATCGGGGACGACCCTGGTCTCGCGCGCCGTGTAGGTGTAATTGTACTTTTCGGTGTGCAGGGTGATGTGGTCGCCGGGTGCCAGTTCAGCCAGGTTCCAGAACGGCCCGCTGTCGCCGTTTGCCAGGTCCACATGCCCTGCCAGCCCGGTGTTGCCGCCCAATCCCGGCCAGGAGGTATCGCCCATCCAGGCGATTTCCTGTCTCAGACCGCCGATCAGCCAGGTGGAATTGCTGTATGGTACATATTTGACCACCGTATCCAGCCCCATCTTGGGGATGATGATACGCGTCACCGCGCTGGGATCGGGCTCATTCCCCAGGGGTCCGTCATCTTGTGACGCCGGTGGGGTGGGGATGGGATAATCGGGCAGGGTGAGTGGTGTAGGAGTGGGCCAGGCGCCAAAAGCTTCCACAAAATCCGTGGCTTGGGGTTGGACAAGCACCGCCTGTTCAGGCGCCGGGGTGTTGCGGTCGACCGCTGCCAATTCCTGCACGGGTTCTACCGGGTTGGCGTTGAAACCCCAGGCAGCCGCACCAAAGAGTGCACCGCCTCCCAGCAGGATCAAACCGGTGACCAGGAACCAATTCGCCCACAGCGGCTTGTTGCGCCGTGCCCACAGCCCGTAGATCAAGGCGGATAGGCCGAGAATGCCGAGAACGGCACCCGCGATCAGGGCCAGGTTTGCCAACCCGGAGCTGTCTTTTTGCTGTTGGTACAGACCGGTTTCGGGTAAGACGGCAGAGGAGCTGACAATGCGGTACTCCACTTCATTTGAGTCCAGGTACTTGGTGCTGTCCCAGTTGAGGGTGGCGAAATGCTCGTACGTCTCTTTTGCTGTGGCCGTTGTATTGACCTTCCAGACCATGCTTAGGGTCCGGCTTTGATTTGCCCAAAGGGTGCCAATCGTCCACGTATAGGAGCGGTTTGTGCCACTGGCTAAGGGGGTAAAGGTGGTGCCTGTTGCCGGGGTAGAGCTGGAATAATCCAGGATAGAGTTCATAATACCGGTCACCCTGGTGTTATAGGCCGCCGTGCTGCCGGTGTTTTTTACCGTAATATTGAACGTAAAGAGTGTGCCTATCTTCCCCTTGGTCGGTGTAACCGCAAGATCGATGTCCATGCCGGATGATGCTGCCGATTTAATCGTGTTGACATCATGATAAATATCGTAATCAAGCCCTTTGACAGTGGAGCCTGCTGGTGCTCTGGCTTCAACTGTGTTAGTCACAATTGTATCTGTTAAAAGATTATTATCAACTTTTGCTACAATCTGAAAAGAGGCCTCTTGGGCACCGTACAATGGACTATCCAATGTAGCCGTGACTACAGAATCAGTTATTAGTTGTATATCTCCATCAAAATCGCCTTCTATGATATTAAGAAAAGTGGTATTTGCTGGTAAAGTGTCAGTAATATCTACTTCATCAGGCAAGATAAGACTGCCGATATTTTTTACTGTAATTGTATAAGTCAGAATGTCGCCAGACAGGATGTTCACTCTACCATCGTCTTTTGTAATTTCGATTGCAGCGGCAGGGACGGCAAGAAAGCCAACAACATTGGAGATTTTTGTGATTTGAGGATTGCCCCATGATACAGATGCGGTGTTGGTGATTTCGGTCGGAAACGAGACCGTTGGATCAGGTCTTGCAACAACGGTTATTGTTTTCGTTGTATTAGCTGGGAGCGTATTGATCCAATTCGTGAGTTTTCCTGTGTTTGCATCATAGCTTATAGTACCCAGATCAGCCTTGTATTCCAAGACATCCAAAACATTATTGATCACATCGCTAACCACAACACCCGTGAACGGTTGTGCTGTGTTGTTAGAAACTTCGATTATAAATGTAACTGGTTCGCCAACATAAACTTCCTCTTTATTTTCTAAAATGGATTTAGTAATCTTGATATCGCCCACAGTAAAACTTGTGCTGGCTTTGTTGTTTGTCAGGTCCCAATCGGGTTGATCCAGGCTTTTAACCTCTGCAGTGTTGATTATAGTTCTTGCTTCGGCATCTGTTTTTAAAGTTGCTGTAATAATAAATGTTTTTTGTGCCTCAGGGCCAGGAGGCAGAGAAGGAATTTTCCATATCCCAATAGGATTAGTTGTGGAAGAATCTTCGCTATCGAAATCTGGAATCGCGTGAACTTCAGCAAGAAGGGATGAATATGTGTCTGTGATCCAGACGTTAGTTGCAGTTGCTGGTCCGTTGTTGGTAACGGTAATGGTGTAAATAATCCTGGAATTAATATCTACGAGGGTTGGTGAGTGAACTTTGGTAATTTGTAGGTCGGCTGGATCAATGTATGTTGAAATCGATGATATGTTGTTTGTCGCATTGGCATCGCTTATCAATAATCTTGCGGTGTTAGTCACTATGCGTTCAATATATGTGTCTGTTATGCTGATTCCTGATTGGACATTAACTCCAAATATTATTGGCGCGAATGTCATCAAATCAGGAGGAATAGTCTGACCATAAACACAATTCAAGATTCTTTGATTATCATCAGTTTGACAATTCCAATTATTTGCGCTGATTGTATTGGTGATAATTGTCAATTCATCTGGAAGACGGTCTTCAACAATTACTGGGGCTCCTACTGTATCTTCGTTAGTCCTTGAGACGCTTATTACATAATAATTTTGAGCTGTGGGATTTGATGAGAAATATTCTGGTATCGAAGATTTGGAAATCGCCAGGTCAAAGGCATTGACCGCATCCTGTGCCAGTGCCTTTGGCGTAAACCATGCGCTGAGCAGCAGCAGCCCGAGGAACAGGGCGGCAAAAACCAATAAGATCCGGGAGCGTTTGCGTGCCGCCGGCGCGGTGCTGGTTTGGATATTTTCGCCTGTTTCCATTTTACATCTCCGCAGAAAATGTTCTTACCTGAGGCTTAACAGTGTGATTATAACATGGGTTCAATTGGCGTTTAACTTCAGGGCTGGCCTGCCGTTTGCTCCGGGAACGCATCCGCAGCTCGCGCGCCGCCTGCCTCTACGCCTTCAACCTGCGAAAATCCCCATCGCGCACGGTGATGCCTTTGGCGTCCAGGTATTCCAGAAAAGCCAGCACATATTTGCGGCTGGTGTTGAAATGGTCGCGCACCTGGGCCACGGTCACAGGACCTTGCGCTTTCACCAACTCACGCAATTCTTGCACCATTTTTTCATAATCTTCGCGGCGGAAGACTACCTCCGGCGCTACCTGCACAAAGCGTCCCAGGTCAATCAGCGCAGCCAGCACATCTTCGCCGGTTTCCGCCTGGCATTCTTTGAGAGATGGCGGGGAATAGGGCGCGGCTTTGATCTTCCCTAGCAGAGACTGGATGCGGCTCTCTTGCTGGGGGGTGAAACGGATCTGGTGCTCGGGGCGGTAAACCAGCGGCCCGCTTTCAACCAGCACGCCGGACGAGACCAACCGCTTCAAAGCAGCCGGGTACAAGCGCACTGATGAACGCGTCAGGTCCTTCAAGCGGCTTTTGAGCTCCTCTTTTGCCAGACCCGCCCGCAATGGATAAGCCCGGTGATATTTCTCGCATTCCTGGGCAGCTTTTTGCTCGATCTGCCCCCACAAGCTGCTGCTGATCATCAGATCCTCGGCTCCGGGCTTTTCATCCCCCATGCGATCCAGGTTGACCCACTGCCCATTCGCGCGCAATTCAGCGATGGCGCCCTCGATCGAGCCTTGATCCAGGTTGGAGCGGGCGACCACCTCTTTGAGCGGCGCAGCACCCAACGCCAGCAAAGCTTGATACAGGATATCACCCGGTGTACCTTGCGCCAGCGCTTCCAGCCTGGCGATGCTTTCGCGTGAAAAGCGCTTGTGGCGGGATTTCGGGTGCGGGTCCATCACTTTTCCGCCGCCCAGCGTCTCGCCGGGTGAAGGGCGGCGCAGGATATAGCGGTCGTTGCGCGCCGCGATCACCGGCTCGCTGGTTTCAAGCTGCAGCCAGCCTTCTACTCCAGGCGCCAGTTCTTCAACACCCAATAAGCGCAGCCGGGCCAGCACTTCTGCGGCGCCGATATACAACTTGACCTCGGTGTTGTGTTTGAGCGGCTGGGAGACGTCTGCCAACAGGCGAAACTGCACATCCAGCAGATGGGTGGGGCGGTAATCACCGGGGTGAGCGATGACATTCCCGCGTTGGATTTCCTCCAACGAGACGCCGGAAATATTTACCGCAGTGCGGCTGCCGGGTATGGCGATTTGTTCCTTGCGTTTGTGTGTCTGCAGCCCGCGGATGCGCCCGCGCTGCCCCTGGGGCAAAATATCGATCTCCTCGCCCACCTGAAGCTTACCGTCTGTCAGGGTGCCGGTGACCACGCTGCCAAAACCGGCGATGGAAAAGATGCGGTCCACCGGCAGGCGCGGGCGGTTCAGATCCGGGCGCGGCGGGCGACCAGCAAGTTCCTTGCTTAAGGCTGCTTTCAACGCCTCCAGACCCTGCCTGCTGCGTGCGGACACGCGCACAATCGGCGCCTCCGCCAACACAGAACCCTGCAGGGTCTCGCGCACATCCGCTTCCACCAGGTCCAGCCAGTCCTGATCCGGCGCCAGGTCGATCTTTGTCAGGGCGACCACACCTCCCTGGATCTGCAGGATATCCAGGATTGCCAGGTGTTCGCGCGTTTGCGGCATCACGCCTTCATCGGCAGCGATGACAAAAAGCGCTGCATCGATCCCGCCAACACCGGCGAGCATATTTTCTATAAAATCACGATGACCCGGCACATCGATAATGCCGATTTCTTCGGCATCCACCCCGCCAGCCACAGGCAGCTCCATCCAGGCAAAACCCAGGTCGATGGTCATTTCTCGTTCGCGTTCCTCTTTCAAACGGTCGGGATGGACGCCTGTCAGCGCTTCGATCAACGTGGATTTTCCGTGGTCTACATGACCTGCTGTTCCGATAACATGCATGGGGTTCGCCTCAACGATATACCCGAATGTGGTTCAATTCAAGGTGTTTGCTTCAATGCCACATCCTGATATTAATCACGCAAAAATCTCGCTATTCCTTATCCAGCGCGCCCGATGGTCCGCTCATAGGATGTCACCCATTCATGGGTCATGCTCAGCAAGGATTGCAACCGTTTCTCAGTTTGTTCGTTTACCTGCATCATCAGATCTTGTATTTCTTGTAGTTCATCATCCAACTGCGTGACCTTTTCACTGAGTTTATCCATCTGGCGCTGCGCCTCATTGCGTTGTTCATCCAGGGTCAGGGTGTAATTTGTCCAACGTTTCTGGTCGTCCGCCTTGAAGGTGACCCAATCCTGGCGAAAACGTTCTTCTGCCAGGCGTTGGATCTCGGTGAGCTCAGTGATGCGGCGCTCGGTTTTTTGCGCCAGCTCTTCAATCATCTGCTGGGATCGTTTGACCGAGCGGTTGGTGGCATCCAGGTTTTGCAGGGTGGTTTGAATTTCGGTGGTTTGTCCTTCGATTACTGTAAAGCGCGCCTGCCAATCTTTCCAGACCCTTTCCCTGTCAACGTCTTTCAAAGCCTGGTTTTCCAAAAAGCTGCGCATGGCGTCCCGCCGTTCAGTCTCCATCACCGTCATCTCACCCAGGCGGGTTTCTGTTTTCTTCTGTGCATTGGCAGTCATCTCGATCCTGCCGCGGTGCTCGTCCACATGTTTGCGCAGCGCAGCCACCTCGCCCTGTAAATCGGTCAGCCTTTTTGCATCCTGGCGTCTTCCGTCATCAAACAGGCGGATGGTGCGGTTATATTCCTCATCGCTGCGGCGGATCGCCTCCAGGCGGTTCCTGACTTCATCGATCAGCCTGCCCAGCCGGGTTTCCTCTTCCGAACGAGCCTGCAGGCTGCGCTTGATTTCAGGAAACTGCTCAAGTTCTTTGCGGATTTCCGCCAGGCTGGTGTCGATGGCCCTGATTTCGGTGCGGCGAATTTTTTCATTCTCTTCTTCGCGGCGTTTGTATTCTTTTTCGATCTTTTCGTTCTGCTGCTTGTTTTCGATGCGCGCTTGCCTCAGAGTATCTTCAAAGCCATCCACGCGTGCCAATACTGCATTGAGGCGGGTGATTTCAGCGTTTAATTCGCGTATCTGCTGTGGATAGGGTTTGATATTGCCATCCAGTGCGGTAATATGTTCTTCCAAAGCGCTAATACGAGATTTGTCTTTGCGCCTTTCTTCGTCCAACCAGTCAAGCTGTTTAAGGATTTGCTCTAATTCCATTGTGCAAGCTCCTGAAATTTAAAGAGATAGGGATATTCAAAGATTATAGCATGCACCAGGCTCTTTTACGGGCCCTGGTAAATGAAGATGGAAGCCAGGTTGGTTAGCAAGGGCAAAAACTGCTGCGGGATCAGCCCAATGATAATCAGGATGGCCACCCCTGCAGCCAGCAGAATGGGTTGAAAACCTCTCTCGTTGATCTTCCAACTGGTTTGCTCGGGGCTCATCACAAAAACAGTGGCACTACGCAAGGCTGCCGCAAACAAGAAGACATTTCCTAGTAACGAGAGGATGGCATATGCTAAATGGTCTTCTGCAAGAGCAGACCACAACATCAGATTGCCTGGAAAACTGGCAAGCAGCGGAACGCTGGCTATCGAAAAGCTGGCCAGGGATAGGCTGGCAATGGTCAGCGGCATGCTGTGGGCAATCCCCTGCACATTGCGAAAGATGAGCTCGGGCACTTTCAGCCTGAGGGTACTTAATGACAGAGCCCAGATACTGAAACCCACTAACTGTGGAAAAAGCTGAGCAAAGAATAATCCCGCAAGCGGTGAATTGTGCTCAAGGATACCGATCAGGCTGATAGCCAGCAAACCCATGCCGATCTGTACGATCCCGGCAAAACCCATGATGCGCACCAGGTGGCGGTCAAAAAGCGCTCCAAGACCGCCGCTTATTACCATCAGGATGCCTGCCAAACGTACGGCAAAGTAAATGAAGCTGGTTATTTCCAGATCCCCCAAAGAGCGAAGATAATCCAACCCCAAAAAAGAAAGCGCAGCGGGTAGCAGAAAGAACACAAATGCGGCTGCGTAGGGATGAGCTTCTCTTGCCAGCATGGGGATCCAGGTATGGAATGGGAAGATCGCCCCCATCAGAGCAAACCCCAGCCCCAGGAACAAAGAAGCCGTTGGAAGCAGTTGTGCATTTTCGGGAGCCATAAAGTAAGAGCGCAACATCCAATCCGCGATCAGGACAAACATCATTCCCAGGGTTTGAAAGACCAAGAAGCGCAGCACACCCCGGCCGATGGGTTTTCCTGGCGGCGCTAATATGGGCACGCAAAGCAGGGCTACCATCTCCACCAGCACCACAGCCAGGCTTTTGGGTTGGATGGCAAAGGAGGCGGTGAGAAAACCTGAAACAGCCGTGGCCAGGGGAATAAAAAGCCTGTCTGACTTTGCCAGGTAGGCACCGCCAAACCACATGCTCATCCCCAGGAAGACCACAATCAAGAACGGCTGGCTCGCCAGGGTGATCTTAAACGTATACCCCAGGATAGGAGCGCTCTCCAGGATGCGAAACGGCTGGACACCGGGTATGCCCAGTTGGATGGGTTGGTCGACCGGTATCAGCCATGCCAATGCAGCCAGCGATACCATGAGGCTTACCCCCACAGTGTAGCATACACGCTCCCAGCGGCGTAAGAAATACAGCACCAGGGCAAATCCAAGCGGGATATAAATCCAGATCAAGGGAGCGGTCATTTGTCCGGTTCCATCGATGGCCCATTTAGCAAGTATGCGCCGTTTAACGCAATCGCCAGTGTTACTGTAGATAGAAGACCTGCGCTGATAACCGTTTTGTCCAAGGCGCCGTAAAGGATTTCAAATCCGGACAGCATGGTGAGCAAAGATAGGATAATATGAAATGGGTGGCTGGTCAGGCTGAGTTTTAAAATCCCCAATCCTAACAACACAAAGCCCCCCCAAAGATAGGTTGGCTCAATCCCAGCGAAGCTTGGTATCGGGGATAGCAGGCTGGATGCCAGCGTTAGCAAGAACAATCCTGCCGCAAAAAGGCGAAAGACCACACCCAGGCTGGGCCTGGTGTTTATTGTTGATGTTCCCGATTGGGCATCCGAGAAGCTGCTGGTGTAGGCATACAAGGCTTTGTGCCCTGCGGGATCTGCGGATACAGCTAAACCCAATACTGCAGCAGCCATCCATCCTGCGATGATCTTCACCGCGGCCATGCTGCCGGCCCACTGAGTGGAAAGCAGCAAAAACATTCCGGTATACTGCAGTGAAAGCAGGATCAGGCTCAGACGCCAGTCATTGATCACCAACATGCTGAGCGCGGTGATGGTCAGCAGAATGGCAGCCAGCAAAACAGCAGCTTCGTTCTCCAAGGTTTATTCTCCAACGCTTGCCTGGCTGGCCAACGAGATAATGAGCACCAGCAGAAGGAGCGTCCACAAGATACCGGGCTGGCTTTCCATGGCGGATGAAAAGAAAACATAGCCTCGCCTGAACAAATAATAAACGGCGAAGAATGGCTTTGTGAGAAAAGCGAAGGAAAAACCAGCCTCCAATCGAACTGCAAGATTTTTCCACTTTACGGGGATGCGGGGTCTCAGCAGCCAACCTGCCAGCAAGATGGACAGACTGGCGACAGCCGGCCAACTTTGCCAAATATTGGGTTGGGCGACCTGGAGATCCAATCCGTCAAAAAGAAGCTGCCAGGAAAGGTAAACATAGACCAGGATGAGCAAGACCAGCCCCCAGATATATACGACCCATACCCAGCGTTCTTGCGTTCCTGGTTTTTCCTGGTTGTGTGCCAGGTGGCGCAAAGCACCTGCCACCAAAAGCGCCTGGGCAGGGATGAACAAGAACCAAGCCAGGTGAAACGAACCGCTAAAGAGGTTAACGTGGTGCCAGGCAGGAGTAAAAGGCAAGGCGCACAGGCTGACAGCCAGCAAAGCTTGCAGTATGATCTTCCGGCGATCCGATATCACAGAATGGAGCACCAGGCTTCCAGGCAGAATTAGCGCTAACCCCCAACTAAATGCTGCGCCAGGCGCTCCTGCAACTGCGCTGGCAAAAACCAGGCTGCTGACCGCAACAATCCAATCCTGCCGAGCTACTCGCTGGTTTCGAACTGTAAACCAGGAAAACCCGCTCAACAGGGCGGTGAAGCCTGACCAAACCAGCAGTGTATTGCGGATCTCAGGGGATAGGCCGGTACGTGCAATTAGAATCAACAGGGGAATGTGCGTGGCTGTAGTCGCCAGGCGAAGAAATGCAGCATACCCGGGGTGGCCAGGAAGGTTTGCCGGCAAAATTTGAAGATTGGGAAAAAGGCCAATCCGGATCCCAATACCAATGATGAGAAGTGCGTTGGTTCTTTGTGATAACTCGCCAAAAACAAGGCTCGAGGTTTCATATACAGCCAGTAGACCAGCCGCAAGGATGACGGCTGATCCCAACGAACGTGCAGCATAAAGGATCACTGCACGCTCGCTTTCGGATGGATTTTTGCTGCGAGAAAGGTAAATGGCAAATTCCACCATGTCTAAAAGACCCCAAAAAAGCAGCAAAGTGAGCAAATTCCCGCTCAAGATAACCGCCAGGCTCAAACCAGCGACGGCTAGTCCCCCAATCCAATTCTTCCATTCTGCATTCTCCTCCCCTTTCGCTGTTGGAAAGACCATGCCAGTCAGCAGGGTCGCCAGGTGCAGCGTAACCAGGGCCAGGGCAAAAGGCCAATTGGTAGGGTTTGCTTCAAAGGTTGGGGATTTCAGGAATAGTTCTGATGGTCCCCAGCGGCTGATGATCCAATCTACCGGCAAATCCGGCTGCATGAGAAACACAAACAGCCAGGCTGCCAGCGCTGATGCCGCCGCAGCCAGCCAAAAAAAAGCAAAACGCGGCTGCCAGATGCGTATGGCAAGCATGATCAGCGTGCTGAGTAGCAGAAACGAAATGCTTAACAGGATGAACATTTAGTCTCGCGGCACAGGAGACAACCAGGCAAAGGTACCTGCGGTCTTACCCAGGGTTGCGCCCAGGTCAAGCAGCGTCCTGTCATATAAGGACGCAAAATACACCTGTCCGCTTTCGCCCAGGATCAGTGCTCCGCTGTTATCGGGAGCCCACAATACTTTTTGTGTGTCTGCCGGGATTTCCACAATCTCGCTCAGAATATTCTTTTGAATATTGATTTGGTAGAGATGTGCTGGGCTTGACCTGTCCGTATGGATGATGCCAAAACCAAAAGTGATGGGGTCGAACTGGTGCAGCCAATCTGGATACAGCGAGACACCCACCGGAAAAAGGGATGAAATCTGTGCTGCATCAGCCCCCAGGTAAAGAAACTTATCGGGCGAGAGGATATTGTTGGCAGTGGGGATCAAGCGCCAGGTCTGGATAAAAGGCGGCTGGTCCAGTGCGGTGTCATTGCTGTGCGCCAATATCAAA
>CAZTMX010000090.1:0-10984 GCA_964614855.1 uncultured Anaerolineaceae bacterium
TACCTGGAACCACAAAGATCGCCTGACTGAATGGAACTGCCGTATGCATAAAGCAAATTATCACATCCTTTTTATTCTGCTGCTTTTAGCATTTGCTGCCCTGGCGTGTGTCGGTGGCGTAGATAACGGCCCAACTGGCGCCATGCTCGGCGTGCGCAACAACTCATCTCAGATGAATGTTTCTGTCATGGCTACAGCCACATTTGGCGCAGAACAGTTCCAGGCTCAGCTCACTGCCATTGCTGAGCAAAAGTCGCCATAATTCTTGTGCCAGGTTTCGCTTTCTTTTCCTTTTCCAAACCCTCAGACCCAATTTTTTAAGTTAGAATTGGCAACCAGTGAGAAGGGCTGTGCCAATCTCACCAGATCAATAGCCATCGCAACCCCGAGAGCGGCGCGAAACTCGTTGATTTATCCTACTCTCCACCTGGAGGTGTGATTTTGTCTGACAAGAAACTGGTAATGAAATTCGGTGGAACCTCCGTGGGCGGGCCACAGGCTATGTCTCAGGCAGCCGAACTGATCCGAAACACCCACCAGGAATGGCCGAATTTATTGGTGGTCACCTCTGCCATGTCTGGTGTAACCAACATGCTACTAGACAGCGCTTCTCAAGCTGCCCAGGGCAACCCCCAACACTATATAGAGACTGCCATCCAGCTGCAGAAGATGCACCACGCCGTTATAAACGACCTGATCAGCGATCCCAAGCTTAAGGCACGCACATTTCTAGAAATCGACCAGCTGCTTTCCGAGTTCAGCAACCTGTGCTATGCCATGCACGTCCTCGGTGAAGCCTCCCCGCGTGCCCTGGATGCGGTCAGCGGGTTGGGGGAGCGCATGTCAGTACGCCTGTTGTCTGCCGCCTGCCAGAGCACCGGCACACCTGCCCAATATGTGGAGGCAACCCGGCTCATTGTCACTGATGATCACTTTCAAGGCGCCCACCCAGATGCACTGGCTACACAGGAGAAAACCCGGAGTGTCATCGAACCGATTTGGAACACTGGACATGTCGCCATCGTCACCGGGTTTATTGCCGCGACTGCGGGCGGTGTGTTAACCACCCTGGGACGCGGCGGCAGCGATTATTCGGCTGCCCTCCTGGGCGCAGCCCTTCCTGCCGATGAGGTGTGGATCTGGACAGATGTGGACGGTGTGATGAGCGCCGATCCGCGCATGGTGCGCGATGCTTGCAGCATTCCCACTCTCTCCTACCGCGAAGTGGCAGAACTGGCATATTTTGGCGCCAAAGTGCTGCACCCCAAATCGATCCGCCCTGTCATCGATGCCGGTATCAAATTGCGCGTTTGCAACACCTTCCGACCACAGCACCCCGGCACGCAAATCGTGGCAGAACATAAGCAGGGTAACAATGGCAAGATCAAGGCTGTCACGTTAATTTCCAGGCAGCGCTTGATTACTATCGAAGGGCGGGGTATGTTGGGTGTTCCCGGTGTGGCTGCACGCACCTTCGGCGCCGTTGCTGCCACAGGTACCAGCGTGCCATTGATCACCCAGGCTTCTTCCGAGCAATCGATTTGCTTTGCAGTTCCATCCGAGGCTGCGGACCGCGTCGTCCAGGCGGTTGAAATCGCCTTTAAAGAAGAACTGGCAAAACAGGATATCGACCGCGTTTGGGCTTCCGATGAGGTGGGGATTATCACGATTGTGGGTGCGGGGATGCGCAACACACCTGGGATTTCCGGTCGGGTTTTCAGCGCATTGGGTGCCGAAAATGTCAATGTGATTGCCATCGCCCAGGGCTCAACCGAGGTGGCGATCAGCATTGTGGTAGACGCCCAGGATTCGGAGAAAGCCGTCCTTGCGCTGCACGCGCTGATCCACTGCGCAGGCTCTGCGGCTTAGTTTTCCAGCTTCCAGATGTTCAGCCTGCCGTCCAGGCTGCCCGCAGCCAGGTAAACGCCATCCGGTGAAAATGCCAGGCTGGTAACAGCGCGCGTATTCTCTTTGAAGATAGCAAGCATCCGCTGATCCTGTGTATCCCAAAGACGCAGCGTACCATCTCCCCCTGCTGAAGCCAATATACCGCCATCAGGATGAAAGAGCACCTGCCAGACCAGCGTCTGGTAGGTGCCGCTTTTTCCTTCATGACCTGCAAATGTGACCGGATCGGGGTAACCAGCCATTCCGGTTCTAAAAGCCTGCGCTGGATCCCAGGTATCCAGGCCGTTTTCGGTGCTGCCGGTTGCCAACCACCCTCCATTTGGATGATAAGCGAGGCTGTATATGGGCGCCTTGGCCTGTATGGTTCCAATAATCCGTTCGGAACCTACTTCACGCAACCTTACCACGTCCCCGTTGGCTACCGCTAATACTGTGCCATCCGGGGAAAAGGCAATAGCTGGTACGGCAAAGGAGCCGCCAATTATCTCACCCATTTTTTCCCCGCTTTGCGAATCCCAAAACCTGGCGACTGCATCATTCCCACCCGATGCCAGGTAACGGTTCAGGGGGTCAAAGGCCACGCTGTTCACGCCCTTTTTATGGGCCTCGATCTCAAGGGCAGGGGAGAAGTTCCCGCCAGGACCCGAGATCAGCAAACCCCGCCAGATGCGCACGACGCCATCTCGACTACCGGCGGCTAGCATAGCCCCATCCGGACTGAAAACAAGGCTGGTGGTGAAGGCGCCAACTTTGTACTCCCAGGTGGTTTCCCAGGTCTGGCAATCGTAGCTGTACAGCCTGTCAGAAACCGCAGCCACCAGGGTTGTATTATCCGGCGACCACGCCAGGGCGGTGACCAAATCCCAGTCACCAAAGGTCAGCGTCTTGACAACGGGGTAATCTGAAGCACCCTGTGTCGCGACAGCGTTGATCGGGGCGGCGGTTCTCGATAACGGCTGCTGCGCCGAAAGAAAGAAATCCGCTCCTGGTTTTCCCCCCACAAACAATAAAAAGACTGCGAGCAGATAACGCATCATTCAGGTCGCAAACCCCATACATGGATCCAACCATCGTAAGAAGCTGAAACCAGGTAACGCGCATCCGGAGCGAAGAGCAGCTGGATGATACCGCTGTTATGCCCTTCAAGTTCTCGCAAAAACTGCCCATTTCCAGCGTCCCACAACCTGACCAGGTTATGTTCAAAACTCCCGCCAGTTGCCAGGATACGCCCATCGCTGCTAAACACCATGCTTTCGACGACTGCGCCGGTATCAAATTCCAGGTACAGGTCACCGGTACGCATATCCCACATGCGCACCATGCCGTCATAATGCCCGGACGCCAGCACCCCGCCATCTGGAGAGAAAGCGATGCGCGTCACCGCCCCAGTGAACGAAGTGTGCAGGGTGTATTGCCAGGATTCTTCTTCCATATTCCAGACACGGATTGAGTAGCGGTTGGGTGAGACCGCCAGCAAGGGGCTGCCTGGCGCAAAGGCCGTCTGGTCGGCGATGCCGGTGGTGACAGTACTGGTGATCACCCAGCCGGTGGTGTTCCAGATTTCTACGCTGTTTTGCTCAATCAGCGGGCTGGTGAAAGCTGCTGCCATATATTTCCCGTTGGGAGAGAAGGTCAGGCTGCTGATTGCCCTGGGCGCATCATAGAGAATACCCAGCGGTCTCCAGTCCGGGCCTGCCCAGATCTCCAGGCTGCTGTAAAAAGTCTCGGCTTCGGAGCCGCGCCGGCTGGCGGAAACCAACCAGTTCCCACTGGGGTTGAAAGCCATATCCACCACCGGTTGGCCCTGAGGGTAGAGCTCGCGCAGCAATTGGCGGGTAACGATATCGTAGAATTTAATTCCTGGGCCCGTCGCCACAGAAAGCAAGCGGTAATCGGGCGGCATCCAGGCCAGGTCAGTGATCGAAGGCTCCTGCCATTCCGCCAGCCCCGACACCTGTGCTGCGTTCTCCAGGCGGATGGAAACAGGCTCTGGGGGCAAGGGCGTTTCGGCCAGGGCAAAAAGGCGCGGAGTGGGTGTCAGGGTTGGCGTGGGGGTGGCAGTTGGGGTTGGGCTGGGCGTGCAGGTTGGCGTCTGGCTGGGCAGCGGGGTGAAGGTAAGTGTTGGGGGGATACTGGTTGGCGTGGCTGTGGGAGCGTTTAAGAATGGGAATACCCCACATCCTGCCACTAAAGATGCAGTTAAGCCAACCAGGACCAGCTTTAGAAACCTTCTATGCCGCATTGTCGACCTCAATTCGTAATAAATAATATTGTAGCACCTTTTCCGGTATTCCCATTTTCTAGGGGCAGCGTAAAGAACAGGGGATATTTCCTTAAAACTACGGTTAAGAATCGCTGAGTAAGCACCCCTGCTAGAAAAATCCTGCCGGAAACGAGTTATAATGGCGCGTGCGGTTTCCTTTTATCCTGCATACAGTGGAGAAATATCATGTCTGATCCAAGAACTGAAAACCTGGCCAAAATCTTGGTGAATTATTCGATCAAAGTAAAACCCGGAGATTGGGTTGCTGTGATGGCAAATACCCTCGCCATGCCCCTGGTAGTGGATGTTGTCCGGCACATCTTGAAGGCTGGCGGCAACCCGAGCATGTTCTTTGATCACGACGACCTGACCCAGACCATCCTGGCAGAAAGCGCAAAGGAGCAGCTGGAGTTTATCTCTCCTGTGGACCGCATGGCCTATGACAAGGTAGATGCGTTGATCTCCCTGCGCGCAGCCAACAACACTCGCTCGCTCACTGGCATCGATCCGCAAAAGCAGCGCATCAGGCAATTTGCCCGCAGAGATTTGATGGAAACCTATATGCGCCGCTCTGCAGAAGGCAGCCTGCGCTGGGTGGTGACAAATTATCCCTGCTATGCTTATGCCCAGGAAGCTGATATGAGCCTGGCTGAGTACGAGGATTTTGTGTACGGCGCCACGTATGCCGACCAACCCGATCCTGTAGGCGCCTGGGAGAAAGTTTTTCAAGATCAAGAACGACTGGTAAACTGGCTGAAGGGCAAAAAACAGGTCGTCCTGCGCGGACCGAACGTGGATCTGAGCCTTTCGATTGCCGACCGCCTGTTTGTAAACTGCGCAGGCGATAAAAACATGCCCGATGGTGAGATATTCACCGGCCCTGTCGAAGATTCGGCAAACGGCTGGGTGCGTTTTACCTACCCTGCCCTCACTCAGGGGCGCGAAGTGGAAGGCGTTGAGCTTGAATTCAAGGATGGAAAAGTCATCTCGGCAAAAGCCAGGAAGAACGAAGCCTTCTTGCTGTCTCAATTAGACACCGATGAAGGTGCGCGTTACCTGGGTGAATTCGCCATCGGCACCAATTACGGCATCAAACGTTTTTCCAAGTCCATCCTGTTTGATGAAAAAATCGGCGGCAGCTTCCATATGGCGGTTGGCTCGGGCTACCCGGAAACCGGCAGCCGCAATAAATCCAGCATCCATTGGGATTTTATTTGTGATATGCGAGACGGCAGCGAAATCCTGGTGGACGGAGAATTATTCTACAAGAACGGTGTATTCACGGTGTAGCCAGATCCTTACACCAAACTGGAACCAGATAAACATAACCTTACCTTTGAAAAGGCTAATTTATGCAAGAACTAGAACAAAAGAAGACAGGCAACCAGATCCAACAAATCGGCCTAAACCTGCTGATGATAGGTGTACTGGCACTGTTGGGCTATCTGCTCTGGCAGCGCTTTTCCCCGGGTGAAACAGACCTGGCATTGGCCTCTCCCTCCGAAACCAGTCAAGAAGGGGTAAGTGAAGACCCCGCAGCATCTTTCGATGAACCACAGGTCGCCGATGTCCCCCTTTCTCCCTTCGCGACCCCATCGGCAGCATACGAGACAGGCGTCTATCGCCTCACCAATGTACGCACCACTATCCCATCCAGAACCAGGGTGAATGTCATCACCTACACCGTCGAAGCAGGCGATACCTTATTCAGCATTGCCAATAACTTTGGCTTGAAACCCGAAACTATCCTGTGGGGAAATTATGAAGTCCTGGAAGATAATCCCCATTTGCTAAAGCCAGACCAGGTGTTGAATATCCTGCCGGTCGATGGCACGTACTACAAGTGGAAAGAAGGCGACACCCTGCCTAACATCGCTGCAACTTTCGAAGTAGAACCGAAAGCCATCATCAACTATTCAGGGAATAATTTTGACCTGACAGAAATAGACCCAAGCGGGGCGAATATTCAACCCGACCAGTGGTTGATCGTCCCTGGTGGGAAACGGGCAATCAAAGACTGGGGCCCACCTGCCATCACACGCAAGAACCCAGCTTCTGCTCGTTATTACGGGGAGGGCTTCTGCGGCACAATTACCGAAGGCGCCTATGGCTCGGGGACATTTGTCTGGCCCACCACAGATCGCTCAATCTCTGGCTATCACTACAATCCCCCTGTCCACCCAGCCATTGACATCGGCGGTCAAATCGGCAACCCCATTTATGCCTCCGATACCGGTGTAATTGTGTACGCAGGCTGGTCCGATTACGGTTATGGATACCTGATTGTGATTGACCACGGCAATGGTTGGCAAAGCGCTTACGCGCACTTGAGCGCCGTGGCGGTTACCTGCGGTCAGAGCGTTTACCAGGGTGGGTATATCGGCGCCCTGGGGAGCACAGGCAATTCAAGCGGTCCCCACTTGCACTTTGAGTTGGTTATTAACGGCGTCAAAGTCAACCCGATGGATTACGCTTTCTAAGATTTTGCCAGGCGCCAACTGCATTTGTCCAGGCAAGGATACCACTGGTGCTCTCATCTAATAGATTGAGAAGGAGTATGCCATGAATTTGACCTCCACGATCATCGATAAACCCGCGGATATGAATTTTGTCCTGGGGCAATCGCACTTTATTAAAACGGTAGAGGATATCCACGAAGCCCTGGTCAATTCAGTGCCCGGAATAAAATTCGGCGTAGCTTTTTGCGAGGCTTCGGGTGAATGCCTGGTACGCAGCAGCGGCACCTCTCCAGAGTTGGTAAAACTGGCGCAAAAAAATGCCCTGGCAATTGGTGCGGGTCACAGTTTTATCCTGTTCCTGGGCGAGGGATATTACCCGATCAATATCCTCAACGCAGTCAAGATGGTGCCTGAAGTCTGCCGTATTATTTGCGCCACTGCCAACCCCTGCGAGGTGATCATCGCTGAGACAGAAACCGGGCGCGGCATCCTGGGTGTTATCGACGGCTCGTCGCCCAAGGGGATTGAAGATGACGACGGTATCGCCTGGCGCAAAGGCTTTTTGCGCATGATCGGTTATAAAGCCTGAAAATTATTCCTTGTCCAGCCAAGATTTCCTCCCTGTCGGGAAATTGCCTTCAGAACTGCTGGCACGGCTTTTAGCAGGTGCGCCAGTTTCTGATGCGCGCCTGGTTCAAGGACCTGGCATTGGGCTGGATTGCGCTGTGCTGGACCTGGGCGAGACGCTGCTTGTACTAAAATCTGATCCTATCACCTTTGCCAGCGAAGATATCGGCTGGTATGCGGTGCAAGTAAACGCCAATGACATTGCCACCACTGGTGCTACGCCGCGCTGGATGCTGGCAACCCTGCTCTTGCCGGAGAATCAAACCACACCAGAACTGGTAGAAACGATCAGCCAGCAATTATTTCGCGCTTGCCAGGATATTGGTGTTTCCCTGGTCGGAGGGCATACTGAGATCACTTATGGGCTGCTGCGCCCCATCCTCTCTGCTGCCATGATCGGTGAAGTTGCGAAAGGCAAGTTAGTCACCCCTTCGGGCGCTCAAAGCGGAGATCGCCTGCTGCTGACAAAGGGAGTTCCTATTGAAGCCACCGCCATCCTGGCGCGCGAATTCTCCGCCAGGCTCAGCCAGGAGCACAACCAGGCCGGGCTAACATCGCAAGAAATCTCCCAGGCACTGGACTTTCTCTATACCCCAGGCATCAGCGTATACCGCGATGCACAAATCGCACTCCAGGCTGGCAAAATTCATGCCATGCACGACCCCACCGAAGGCGGCATTTACACCGCTCTCTGGGAGATGGCCTGGGCCTGCCAGCGCCATGTTGTGGTTTCACCAGAAGCCATCCTTGTCCCCGCGCTTTCAGCAAAAATCTGCCAGCTGCTCGAAGTCGATCCCTTTGCAGCGATCGCTTCCGGGGCGTTGTTGCTGGCAGTTTCTGAAACAGACGTGACGCGAATTATCAAAGCACTGGGAGACGCTGGCATCCCCTGTGCTGACATCGGCATTGTGTTGGATCGCTCAGATGAGCCGTGCGCCTGGTTTTCAATAAATGGGAAAAGAGAACCTGTGCCTTTACCAAAAAGGGACGAAGTTGCGCGTATGTTAGAATCAGCATAGGTTTACTATTAATAGGGTCAACCAGAAAATTCAAGTCAAAAGACAAATCAGAAAAAACATTTCACCTGGAGAGGAAATTTCACATGAACATTCTTGTCACCGGAGGCGCAGGATATATCGGCAGCCACACATGCCTGGAACTGCTCGAAAATGGGCACCAGGTTACCGTGGTGGACAACCTGATTAACAGCAAGTACGAATCGATCATCCGCGTGCAAGAATTGGCTGGAAAACCACTCAGCTTTCACCAGGTGGATTTGTTGGACAAACCTGCGCTGGAAGCAGTGTTCGAACACAATAAATTTGATGCCGTGATCCATTTTGCCGGGTTAAAGGCTGTGGGCGAATCGGTCGATATTCCGCTGCAGTACTATCACAACAACCTGACAGGCACCTTCACTTTGTGTGAGGTGATGAAAGCCAACCATGTGAAGAACCTTGTCTTCAGTTCATCCGCCACAGTCTACGGCGACCCGGCAAGCGTACCCATCCGGGAGGAGTACCCCTGCGCCCCCACCAGCCCATACGGCAGGACCAAGTGGATGATTGAGATGGTCTTGCAAGATTTACAGGCCTCTGATGCGGAATGGAACATCATCCTGCTGCGCTACTTCAACCCAGTCGGCGCTCACTCCAGCGGTCGCATTGGCGAAGATCCGCAAGGTGTGCCAAACAACCTGCTGCCTTTTATCGCCCAGGTGGCGGTTGGGCGCCTGCCCGAACTGCAGGTCTTTGGCGATGATTATCCCACCCCCGACGGCACGGGGGTGCGCGATTATCTGCATGTGGTGGACCTGGCCGACGGGCACATCAAGGCATTAGAAATTCTGAAAGATAACCCCGGGGTGAAAATCTATAACCTGGGGACAAACCGCGGTTACAGCGTGATGGAGTTGGTGCGCGCTTTTGAAAAAGCCAGTGGGCGAAATATCCCCTACCGGGTTGTCGGGCGGCGTTCGGGGGATATTGCAGTCAGTTATGCGGACGCCAGCAAAGCCAATCATGAGCTAGGGTGGAGCAGCCAAAAAACCCTGGATGAGATTTGCGCCGATGCCTGGCGCTGGCAATCCAACAACCCCCATGGATACGTGTAATTTCGCTGCCGTAGCGCATGCGATATGATGATAAGAGGAGAGCCTTACATGCCCGAAACCACCCATCAAGACAAAAGCGGATTGATCACACTGGATTTGGATTTCAAAGAGGTGCCGGAGTCAATCGGCGTGTACCTCATCCCGCACAATGGAGGCCTGGCGATGATCGAGTGCGGGCCTGGCTCAACCATCCCCTCGCTGCTGGAAAACCTCTCCAGGCTAGGGTATCGGGCATCCGATATTACCGATGTCTTCCTGACACATATCCACCTGGATCATGCGGGGGCCTCGGGCTGGTTAGCTCGCCAGGGAGCGCGCATTCATATGCATACAGTAGGCGCACCCCATATGATTGCCCCCGAAAAATTACTCACCAGCGCATTGCGTATCTACGGTGACCAGATGGATACCCTATGGGGTGAATTCCTCCCCGTACCCGAAGAGAAAATTTCGATCTTGCCGGATAATGCGGTTGTTGAGTTCGGCCGGGAAAAAATACGCGCCCTGGAAGCGCCGGGGCATGCCAACCACCACCTGGTGTATATTTACAAAGATTTGATCTTTACCGGAGATGTAGGCGGGGTACGCATCCAGGGTCCGCGCCACCTGCGCGTGCCGATGCCGCCTCCGGAGTTTCAACTGGAGACTTGGAAAGCCACCCTACA
The DNA here is from genome assembly GCA_964614855.1 of uncultured Anaerolineaceae bacterium. Classification (GTDB taxonomy): domain Bacteria; phylum Chloroflexota; class Anaerolineae; order Anaerolineales; family UBA4823; genus CAWJHE01. The sequence goes on from CAZTMX010000090.1 coordinate 10,036, forward strand.
CAGGCTGATGCGTGAGCTTGAACTGGGCAGCTTTTCCCGCATCGTGCCCACGCACTTTGGTATCTTTGATGACCCAGGCTGGCATTTAGCTTATATGCTTGAAAGTCTGGATGAGATCAACGACTGGTTGGAACAGATCATGCCCTCCGACCCGCCGGTAGAAGAAATAGACCGCAAGTTCCAGGCATGGACAAACCAGCGCGCACAGGAGCAAGGCCTGGATGCGCAATTGGTCAAGGCTTATGAGACTGCCAACCCCACCTGGATGTCGGCCGCCGGGATGCAGCGCTATTGGCGCAAATACCGCAGCAGCTAAACCCTGCGGTTAACCAGCCACACACCCATCAAAATACAGGCGCCTCCCCCAAGGACTGAAGGCAACAAAGGTTCAGCCAGGATCAGCGCGGCAAAGATCACCGTCACCAACGGCTCAATATAGAGGAATGCGCCTGTATGGGCAACAGGCAAGATTTTCAAAGCGTCGTACCAGAAAATGTATGCCAGCCCCGAACAGAATATGCCAAGAAACAAAACCGCCAGCCAGCCTTCCCCTGCCAGGTTTGGTATATCGGTATAGCCTCTGGTCAAAAAGAAGGGGACAGATAGAAGCAGCCAGCCGAATGCCATAACAAAAAACATCATCTGGGTAGCGGGGTGGGTTATTAACCCACGGCGTGAGTAAGCCGAAAATACCGCCCAATTCACAGCACTGATCAGCATCAGGATATTTCCGGTCTCCCCCAAATTTCCGCTTAGCAAAGAGGACAGGTTGCCGTGGGTTACGATCAAAGCTACACCCACGGCAGCCAGGATAATCCCCAGGATTTGCCCTGCGTTCAATTTCTCTCGTAAAAACAGCCAACCCAGGAGAGCCATAAAAACTGGCGCGGTGGAGACAAGCCAGGAGGAAGTGGCTGCCTCGGCGGTCACCAAACCGGTAGATTGCAGC
>CAZTMX010000091.1:0-10941 GCA_964614855.1 uncultured Anaerolineaceae bacterium
CCGCCAGCTTTTTCAACTATCTCTACTAATTGATCTTCTCTTACAAATCCGGATACGCGTCGTCGTCGATGTCTTCATCCAGGTCGTCATCGGAGCCGATTTCGATCTCGGCTTCTTGCGGCTCCATGCGCACCCACAGCACCAGCATCTGCCCTTCCTCAAGCTCCATGGTGCGGGCCGCCAGGATCGGCGCCTGGCTCTCCAGCCCGTCGCTCTCGCGATATTCCAGAAAGATGGGTTTCTGATTGCGCCAGGCGCGATAACAGCGCTCTACCAGCGCCGGGCCGTTGAAGGTGCGCAGCCGGGTGACCGCTACATCCGACAGGTACGGGCTTTCGTTGATCCCCAACGCCCAACCGTCGTTCACCGCTTCAAAAGCGGGGGTCGGTCCTTCAATAATTGTGATCTTTTCATCCATTTACCTTTACTCCTGTTGCGCCGCTGCTGCAGCCTGCATTTTCGCTAACACGCTGCGCCTCCGGCGCAATTTCAGCCACATCATACCACGTTTCAAAGTTGGATAATCTAAAAGATTCGTTAGCCCTGCGTGTATAATTCAGCCGGGAGATTGATGCATGCATAAACTGGTGATTTTGATCCACGCGTCGGATACCTGGCAAAAGCAAGAGGAGCTTTGGCCCGAGTTCTTGCACCTGGTCGAGAGCATGCCCGGGCTGCGCCGGGAAGCTGCCTGCAAGGTCGAGCGCTTCCTGCTTGGCAGCACGCCGGCGGTGTATATGCACGAGTTGTTCTTTGATAACCAGGCTGAGGCCGAAAAAGCCATGGCTTCGCCCCAGGGCGCCCAGGCGGGCGCGCTGCTGCAGCGCATGACCGGCGGGCGTATGACGCTCTTTTTTGCCGATCATAAAGAGGATGACCTGGCTAACATCCAGAAATTCAGGCAGGTGGATGAGACTGAGCAATAGATCAGGCCGCGCGGGTGGAACCGGCGGCGCCGGCATGAGCGGGTCCAGCCGGGTTGGCCGGGCGCGCAGCACCTTTACCCCGCTGCGCATGCTCTTGCTGCTGGTGGTGATCCTGGTGGCGGCGCTGGTGGGCGGTTACCTGTACCTGCGCGGCGGCGGCGATAACGACGGGCGCAATGCCCGCGTGTGGGATTGGCTGCGGAACCCCGGGACGCACCCCGAATGGGCGGTCCTCGCCGGTGAGCGCTGCGGCAGCGCTCCCTTTGTGATGCCCACAGACGGTTTTATCGGCTTTCTGTGGGACGATTCGTTCCGCGTCGGTCACCGCCATACAGGCATCGATATCTTTGGCGGCGGCGAGGCCGGTGTGACGCCGGTGGTAGCTGCCCATGACGGCTACCTGACGCGCCTGCCGGAGTGGAAATCCACCGTCATCATCCGCATCCCGCAGGACCCGCTGCAGCCTGACCGCCAGATCTGGACCTATTACACCCACCTGGCGGCTCCCGATGGCACGCCGTTTATCTCCGGCGAATTTCCACCGGGGACCTATGAAAAAGCGGTCTCCGCCGGCACGCTCCTGGGCTACCAGGGCAATTATTCCGGCGCACCCGGCAGCCCCACCGGCGTACACCTGCATTTTTCGATTGTGCTGGATGACGGCGGCGGGCAGTTTCTAAACGAGCTGGAGATCGAGAACACGCTTGACCCCAGCCCCTACCTGGGGCTGCAATTGAATGCAGCTCAGGCGGGCGAGGGCGCCCCGGTGTGTGCGCAGTAAATTTTTTTAGCGGGTGCGGCAGCCGCCAGTGCGTGCGCCGTAGCGCTTCGGAAGCAGGCGCAGCAGGCGCAAACGTGTGCGCTGTAGATGTTTGGAAGCAGGCTCGGCGGGCGCCAATGTGTGCGTTGTAGCGCTCAGAACCTTGTGCAGCGGGCATTTCATTGCCTACTAAAAGGAGCAGTCGATGGAATTTCGCGATCAAGTTGTGCTGGTAACCGGCGCTGGGAAAGGCCTGGGGAGCAGCATCGCCCTGGCTTTCGCAGCCCAGGGCGCGGTCGTGGCTGCCAACGACCTGACCCCGGTCAACCTGGATAAAACCCTGGTGTTAATTCGCGCCCAGGGCGGGCAAGCCCGCGAATACCTGTTTGATATCGCCAAACCCCAACCGGTACGAGCTATGGTGGAGCAAGTGCTGGAGGATTGCGGGCGGATCGATATCCTGGTCAATAACGCCGGTGTGGCCCCCCGTGCGCCGCTGCTGGAGATGGACGAGTGGGATTGGCAGCGCACCCTGGATGTGAACCTGAGCGGGGTTTTTTACCTGATGCAGGCTGTGGGGCGCGCCATGCGCCGCCAGGGCGGCGGGGTGATGGTCAACCTGGGTGCCAGCCAACAGCAGTTGAAGCGTGCCCAAAACCAGGCTGCCTACTGCGCCAGCAAAGCAGGGTTGGTCGGCCTGACGCACGCCGCGGCGCGCGAGCTTGCTGCATACAATATCCGCCTCAACGCCGTTTGCCCGGGTGAAGGGGTTGCGCCAACGGCAGGGCAGGATGCCTCGGCTTTGGTGCTCTTCCTGTGCAGCCGGGCTGCCGGCAATATCAACGGGCAATCGTTTGAAGTCGCAACATTGGACTGAAACCTGGAGGACGAAATGGAAACTGATGCGCTTGTTTTACGCGAGATTACCGGCAAGGTGGGTGTGCTCACGCTAAACCGCCCGCGCACTCTGAATACGCTCAGCTCGGATATGTTGCAGGCGCTGATGCAGGCGCTGGATGAGATGGACGCCGACCCAGCCGCCGGCGCTCTGGTGATCACCGGCAACCGGCGCGCCTTCTCCGCCGGGGCGTCCATCAAGGAGATGGCGCAGGCTTCGGCAGCCGACATGCTGCTGCAAGACCCAGTTGCCCTCTTCGACCGCATCCAGCAGGTCAAAAAACCGGTCATCGCAGCCGTATCCGGTTACTGTCTGGGCGGCGGCAGTGAACTGGCGCTGTCTTGCGATATGATCGTAGCTTCGGAGACGGCGCGTTTTGGCCAGCCCGAGATCAACCTGGGCATTATCCCCGGTGCGGGCGGCACCCAGCGCCTGGCGCGCGTCCTGGGTAAGGCGTTGACGATGGAAATGGTGCTCAACGGCCGCACCCTGAGCGCCCAGGAAGCGCTGCAATATGGGCTGGTAAACCACGTGGCGCCGGTGGAGAGCTACCTGCAGGTTGCACTGGACCTGGCAGCAGAGATCGCCGGGCGTGCGCCTATCGCCGTCCAGCTTGCCAAGCAGGCGGTAAACCATGCCTTTGATTCCTTCCTGCAAGAGGGGCTGGCGGCCGAAAGACGGGCCTTTTATCTCCTGTTTGCCACGCAAGACCAGAAAGAGGGCATGGCGGCATTCCTGGAGAAACGAAAACCGCACTGGAAGGGCGAGTAGCTGCCGCTCCAGCGCGGTTGAAACGATTGAAGGAATTTAGCTGTGGCTGGGTAAATCGGCCCAGAAGGTCGTCCCGCTGCCCAATTCGCTGCTCACGCCGATTTCGCCGCCGTGGCTTTCGATGATGGACTTGGCGATGGCCAACCCCAACCCGCTGCCGCGGCTGACGCCTGCGCGCGTGGGAGCAGTATCGGCGCGGTAAAAGCGCTCAAACACATGCGGCAGGTGCTCGGGGGCGATACCGCCGCCGCTGTCCTTTACCAGGAAGCGCACCGTGTTTTCCTTCGGCCCGGGTCTGAGCAGCATTTCCACCTTTCCCCCGTCCTGGGTGTATTTGATAGCGTTCTCCACCAGGTTGTAAAACACCCGACGTAGATGGTCTTCGTTGCCCATCACTTGCGGCAGCCCCGCTTCGATATCCAGCGAGAGATCTACTCCGGCGCGCGCCGCCCGTATGCTGAAGGTCTCGTACACCTCGTTAGCCACCGAGCCCAGGTCGACCATGGCGCGCTTTACTTCCATCCCGGCGTCCACGCGCGAAAGATCCAGCATATCGTTCACCATCAACACCAGCCGGTTGACTTCGCTTTCGATATCGCCCAGGAAGCGGTCCGCTACCACCGGGTCTTCGAGAGCGCCCTCGCGCAAGGCTTCTGCCCGCAGCTTGACCACAGTCAGGGGGGTGCGCAGCTCGTGGCTGGCGTTGGCCACAAAAGCGCGCAGCTCGTTTACATTGGACTGCAGCCGGCTGGCCATGTTGTTAAAGGCTTCGCCCAGGCGCTGCAGCTCTTGCGGTCCGCTGGGTTTCACCCGCATGCTCAGGTCGCCCAACTGCATGTGCTCAACCGCCTGGGTCAGCACCTGGATGGGGCGCGCCAGCTTGTTGGCCAGCCACCAACCGAATATACTGACGCCGGCGGCGATCACGACCGTCGCGCCTGCCAGGATCAGCAGCGAACGCTGCACATTTTGCAGCGTGTCTTCCATGGGCATCCCCAGGCGCAAAATACCGGTGACCACGATATCGCGCTGGACCAGCACCGCCATATACAGCATTTCTTGCCCCTGGTTATTGGGCCGGATTGCCATCCCCCGGCTCAACTGGCTTTGCAGCGCTTCAATCACCTCGGGGGCATTTTGCCGGTTGGCGGTAGGCGATAATTCCGGACCCCGGTCCACCAGCGGGGTGAAATTGGATTTATAGACCGTGAATTCCATCTCCGGGTTGTCGGCAAACATCTGGTCGAGCATATCGTGGATATATTCGGCTTCGATCTTGCCTTCGCGCAGCTCTTCGATGGGCAGCTGCAAGGCATTGCCGGCAGCCACTGCCAGCCCCTGCAGGTTGTGCTCCGCTTCGGTGATGGCAGCCTGGTAGATGAACTGCGCCGCATAGGCGGCCATCAGGATGATGCTGATCAGCGAAACCGCCAGGTGAGACATCACCAGGCTGGCATTTAAGGAACGGATTGATTTCATAGAGGAAATGGTGTCCTTTCTGTCAGGACAATTCCTCCGGGCCGGCGAAGCGGTAGCCAAAACCGCGCACCGTCTGGATATATTTGGGGCTGGCGGGGTCTTCTTCGATCTTGAGCCGCAGCCAGCGCACGTGCACGTCCAGGGTGCGCGGATCACCCACCCAGTCTTCACCCCACACCAGCTTGATCAGGTCGTCGCGGCTCATGGCGCGCCCGGCGTTTTTCATCAGCAGCGACAGCAGGTCAAACTCACGCGCCGAGACCTGTAATTCCGTGTCGCCTTTGTACACACGGCGCGCCACGGTATCCAGGCTGAGGTGGCGCATGGCCATAGGCTGGGGCTGGGCGATCTGTTTATCCAGCGCCACCCGGCGCAGCAGCGCCTGGATGCGCGCCAGCAGCTCGCGGAAGGAGAAGGGCTTGGCCAGGTAATCATCGGCGCCCACCTCGAGGCCCAACACGCGGTCGATCTCTTCGCCCTTGGCGGTCAGCATGATCACCGGTGTGGTTACTGAAGTGCGCAGACGCCGGCACACCTCGAACCCGCTGATATCCGGCAGCATCAAGTCCAGCACGATCAGGTCGGGTTTGTGTTCTTCTACGGCTTTAAGCGCCGAAAGGCCATCGGCAGCAACCAGCACCTGGAAACCTTCGCGGTTGAGGCTGTAGGTGAGCGAATCGGTGATTAAGGGCTCGTCGTCAACAAGCAGGATGAGTGGCAAGAGTCACCTCCGTAGTGAGCATTGAAAAATTTGTGAACAGGATAATCAGAAGTGCAGTGAAAAAATTCTTCCGCCTGTTCCTTAACATACAAGTATAGCCAATTTCACGGAGTTTGCGCAGTCACTTTCTCAGGGTTTTAATCTAATGTTCAGAAATCGGGCCAAAAATCTGTTTTTAGGGTAAAATTTGCAATTATAAATATATATCCATACGTAATGATTGGCTTCCTGTTCGAGCATCAAAAATTATAGGTATCAGCCGAAAGGAGAAAAGATCGTATGCGAAAATTCACAAGCAACAAAGTAAGGCTTAGCGGGTTTGTTTTATTACTTCTGGGGGTGTTGAGTATTCTGGTCTGGGGTTTTTATCCACCCAGCCCGTCCCTGGCAAACGATTTGAGCACAACGTATTTGCCTTTGATTTTTGGCGGCCAACCGGTATCAGGATTGGGTTCATATGTTGTCCTGGGATGGAACGACCTGGGGATGCACTGCTATGACCTGGATTATTCGACCCTGTCGGTGCTTCCACCGTATAACACGCTTTGGGCGCAGGTGATCCAGCGCGGTGACCTGCCGCAGGTGATCACGACCGGTGTGACGGTGCATTACGATTTCCCGGACAATACCTACTCGGCAGGCAAGACAAATTTTTGGGAGTACGCCGATGAATTGTTCGGGGTGGTGCTGGCGCCGGATATCGGTCTGGCAGGCAAAGGCCTGGCAGGGGAGATGGAGGTAAAAAGCGACCATTTTGTCGCCGAGGGCATCCCGCTCACGGAGTTCTCCGACAGCCAGCCGGATGTGCCGGACTATTTGCAGCTGGCAAATGTGGTGGTTAAGGATGCAAGCGGAAATACGCTAACCAGCAGCCGGGTGGTAGCGCCGGTATCCAGCGAAATGCGCTGCGATGTGTGTCACACCGAACCCTCACCCACCGATTTCCGCATGAACATCCTGATGCTGCACGATGAAGATAATGGTACCAACCTGGCAGCCCAGGCGGCTGCCGGTACCCCGGTCTTGTGCGCCAGCTGTCATGCCGATCCAGCGTTGGGGCTGCCCGGCAACCCGGAACTGCCTTCACTGTCTGCCGCCATGCACGGTGAGCATCAGGACAAGGCCCCCGATTGTTATGCCTGCCACCCGGGGCCGCAGACAAAATGCCTGCGGGATACTATGTCCAATGATTTTGGTATGAGCTGCACCGATTGTCACGTGGGCGGGATGGGTGCCTTGGCCAGGGAAAACCGCACCCCCTGGCGGGATTTACCGCGCTGCGGCGACTGCCATGAGCCGCAATATGCGGAAAACCCCGGAAAGCTGTATCGCGAGTCGATCGGGCACGGCGGGTTGTATTGCGAGAGCTGCCACAACAGCACGCACGCCATCCTGCCCAGCCGGGATGCAGATGATAACTTGCAGTCCATCGACCTGCAAGGATACGCCGGCACCATCCAGGAGTGCACCGTTTGCCACCTGACACAGCCTACTGCCCCTGGCCCGCACGGGATTCTGCCGTAAGATGTAGACAAGAAACCTGTGCGCCGCTCTGCTTTCAGGCGCGGCGCGCACACTTGACCTGATAATAATCCATACCCATCCCTGGCTGTTTAGCACAACCGGCAGCCAGGGATGTTTTATTCCTGATTTAACAGTAAAATCAATAGCAGAGGAAACACGATCCCATGCCTCTATTCTGGCTTTCGCTGGCTTTTCTTTGCGGGATTGCGCTGGCTGATGTCTTAGGGTGGCCCTTGAGCGCCTGGCTGTGGCTGGGCGGGGGAACCCTGCTGCTGGTGCTGCTGCACACGCGCTTCCGCCGCCCGGTATCGGATTGGTTGGCGCGTTTGATTGACCTGCTCCGCTTGCCCCGCCTGGATCTGCTGCCGCAATGGAGCCTGCCGCGTTTTTCACCCTTGTGGCTGCTGTTTGCCCTGGCGCTGGGCGGGGCGCGCCTGGCAATCGCCCAGCCTGTCCAGTCTCCCGATTTCATCGCCTGGTACAACGATTATCCGGAAAAGGTGGTCATCGAAGGCCTGGTGATTGCCTACCCCGACCAGCGCGACGGCGTGACCCTGCTGCGGGTGCAGGCCGAGCGGCTGCGCGGCGAGGATGACCTGCTCTACCGCGAGGTAAGCGGCGTGCTGCTGGCGCGCGTCCACCCCTACGGCAGCTGGCGCTACGGCGACCGGCTTCAGTTGGAAGGCTATCTGGAGACGCCGCCTGAAAACCAAGAATTCTCTTACCGCGCCTACCTTGCCCGCCAGGGGATCCATTCCTATTTTTCCTGTTCGGTTTGCCAGGGATGCACTCTGACGATCGACCAGACCTGCGCCCGCATCTTGCAGCGCGACCAGGGCAGCCGGCTGCGGGCTGCTATCTATGCCGTGCGCCAGAAGGCGCATGCGCTGATCACCAGCTATCTGCCTGACCCGGAAGCCTCGCTGCTGGCAGGCATCTTACTGGGTATCGAGACGGGTATCCCCGAAACCGTCAACCGGGCTTTCCAGGACAGCGGCACCTCTCATATCATCGCCATCAGCGGCTTCAATTTTGCCATCGTCGCCGGGTTGATCACCGCTCTTTTCAGCCGCCTGCTCGGGCGCTGGAAAGGGATGCTGGCGGCGTTCGTGGGTATCGCCGTGTATGCGCTGCTGGCAGGCGCCAACGCGGCTGTGATCCGGGCGGCGGTCATGGGCAGCCTGTCGGTGCTGGCGTTGAACCTGGGGCGCCGGCAGCTGGGGGTGAACACCCTGCTGATCGTGGCGGGGCTGATGGCGCTGGCGGACCCGTTTGTGCTGTGGGATGTGAGCTTTCAGCTTTCTTTCACAGCCACCCTGGGGTTGGTGCTGTATGCGCAGAACCTGCAGGAGTGGTTTCTTAGCCTGGCCGCCCGATTTGCTCCGCCCGAGACGCTGGCGCGCCTGGCTCGGCCGGTGAGCGAATACCTGCTGTTCACCTTTGCCGCCCAACTGACCACCTTGCCGGTGATCCTCTATCACTTCCAGCGCCTTTCGCTGGTCTCCTTGCTGGCAAACCCGCTGATCCTGCCGGCCCAGCCGCCGCTGATGATCCTGGGCGGGATAAGCGCCCTGGCGGGGCTGGTCTTTGAACCGCTGGGCCAGTGGCTGGCCTATTTGACCTGGCCCTTTTTGGTATACACCATCCGCCTGGTCGAGGCGCTGGCAGCGATGAAACACACTGTGCTGGTCTTGGGACAGACCAGCCTGCCCCTGGTGATGCTCTTTTATGCCGCGCTGTTTGGCTGGACCCTGTGGGGTGAGCGGTTGCGGGGGTGGCTGGCCAGCCGCCCTGCGGCGCGCTGGCTGCCTGGCAAGGCAGGGTTGGTGGGGATTTTGATCCTGCTGCCGCTGACATTGGGCGTGTGGCGCGCCGTCTTTTTACGCCCGGATGGATTGCTGCGCCTGACCGTGCTGGATGTGGGCAGCGGCGACGCCCTGCTCATCCGCACCCCGGGCGGAAAGCATGTACTGATCGACGGCGGCCCGAGTTCCACACGCTTGTCAGATGCCCTGGGACGGCGGCTGCCGTTCTGGGACCGGGGTTTGGATTGGCTGCTGGTGGCGGGTACCGGTGCCGAGCAGGTAGGCGGGCTGCCGTATGTCGTCGAACGCTTCAAGCCGGAGCAGGTATTGTGGGCCGGGCCGCCCACCGCTGATTACGCCGCCTTGACCCTGCAGGAAAAACTGGCCGAAGTGCAAATCCCGGTTACTGCGGCGCAGGCGGGGCAGGAGTTGGACCTTGGCCGCGGCGCCAGGCTGCAGGTGCTGGCAGTCACCCCCCGCGGGGCGATCTATATGCTATGCTGGGGGAATTTCAGCGCCTTACTGCCCATTGGCCTCGAATTCGAGAGCATGGAGGCCTTGATGCGTAACCAGCAGCTTGGTGACATCACCGCCCTGCTGCTGGCAGATAGCGGTTACGTCCCGCTCAACCCGCCGGGCTGGATCCAGCGCTGGAGCCCGCAGGTGATCTTGCTGAGCGTGGAAGCCGGGGATTACGACGGCAGGCCGGATCCCGAAACGCTGGCGGCTGTGGAGGGCTATTCGCTTCTGCGCACGGATCAAAATGGCTGGATTGAGATCAGCACGGATGGGGAGCAGATGTGGGTGCAGGTGGAGAGGAAGTGATCCTCTCTTAGAGGACTATCGTCCTTGATGACAGCAACAACGCTTGACTCTACACGAACAGTTGTGTACATTATCAATAGTGCATACATTGATGGTGTAACAATTGATAGAAGGCTCCTATGAGTTTGAAAAATATTACTTTTAGTGCTGAAGACAGCTTGATTCGCAGAGCGCGTGAACGGGCAGCCGCACACAAGACCACCTTGAATGAAGAATTCCGAAAGTGGCTGGAGAAGTATGTGGAACGTCCTGAAACATCAGAAGCTTTTTCAGTTTTGATGGATCGCTTAACCTATGTTCAATCCGGTCGTTCGTTTCAAAGAGATGAAATGAATGAACGCTAAATACTTCATCAACACCAATATAATTGTATACTAATTTAACAGCGACCAGCGGGGAAAGCAGGAAAGATCTTGCGAAACATCAATATTCTTTTAAGGAGGAAGTACCATGGCAGTTGATCGAAACGAAAGCAAGTACATCACAGTGGCTCCAGATGTGGAGCTGCATTACCTCGATTGGGGCGTGGGGCAGCCGATTCTATTTGTCCCTGGTCTTACCTTTGCTGGGGAGATCTTCGCCGGCCAGATCGAGCATTTTTCGGCCTATCACCGGGTGATTGCAGTGGATCCCAGGGGGCAGGGGCTGTCCACAAAGACAGTTCACGGCAACGACTACCTGAGCCACGGCCGGGATCTCTCCGTTTTGATCGAGACGCTGGACTTAAAGGACCTGGTGCTGGTGGGTTGGAGCACGGGTAACCTGGATGTGTGGTCGTATATCTCTCAGTTTGGCAAAGAGCGGGTGAAAGCGGTGGTCACCATCGACATGTCCCCGCTGCCGTTGTCAGCCGATCCTGCGTGGTGGACTGAAGGCAGCATGGAAGAACTGAGCATGGTGGCGACCCAAGTGCTTACCTCGCCGCAAGGAACCCGCTCGTTCTTCGCCGATTACGCCGCCGGTGTGATGATCCAGCATGAAATGGCTCCGGCCGAGTTGGAATACATCCTGGATATGTCAGCCAAGACCCCCTACTGGGTCTGCTCCAGTTTGTTTGCCAGCGCCATCTTCTCAAATTTCTACGAGACCGCCAAAGATATCTCCGAAACGCTGCCCTCGCTGATGTTCATCGCCGAGCATTGGGCAGAAGTAGCGCAACCGTTTATGGCAAAGCACTTCCCCGGGACGAAAACGCATGTGATGGGCGGTCACCTGATGTTCTACGAATATCC
>CAZTMX010000092.1:0-10929 GCA_964614855.1 uncultured Anaerolineaceae bacterium
AGATGCTTTGCTTTGTGCGTTATTCGTGATTACCGATTCATATTGGGTTGACGTTGTAAAATTATTATTTTCTCCAGGAAAAATTAGTTGTTCCCAGGACTTTCCTCCATCAATTGTAGATGCCAACATCAAAGAATAAGAACAATCCATTGAACTACTCATAGAATCGATGTGTGTTGTGGTACAGGTATTTTTGACAAATTCAGCCCATCCAAATGTTTCACTGGCCATAGATAGTTGGTGAAGATGATGGCCATTCCAATAAATTCTGACAAGAGAATTTGCGCCTTTACTTGCCCCAATCAGCTGTTTCGCATTAGGTAGCCATAAACGAAAATTATCTTCAGATATTATCTTCAAAAACGGCTGCAACTGGTTATCCGCGGCATCTTGTAAAGTGATGGCATCCGAAATGGACCAACCCTTGCCCCAATCATGGGTCTCTAACAGAACCAACCTATCTTGCTGCCCATCAGTCTTGTGCAACAAGGGCATTAATCCGTAACCCCTATCAGAAAATAGGGGGAGCGAAATTTTCACCTGCGATGATCCAATCAAATCAGAGATTATTGAACTATTCTCATGCCAGGTTTGACCAGCATCTGTAGTCTTGAATAGAAGGTCACCATTAGGGCCGCCCGCCATAAATCCAATATTTTCATTTATTAAAGTGAATGGCTCCCCCATTGGAGAGGGTACTTTATTCCAAGAAAGTCCCCCATCAACAGTCAGGAACATTTCACCTCTACTAAAGTTATTACCCGTACGAAATTTAAATAGGAGCCCGCCTTTAGAATTATCAATCCATTCCATATAGACATCACTAATTGGAAATTCTTCACTTGAAGACAGGTAATCGAACGGAATTGACACCCAATTTTGTCCCCCATCGTTCGTCTTCACAAATTCATAAGATTTTCGATTGTCCTTTAATTCAGATACAATCATCTGCCCCTGGGTAGAATTCACAAAATTTACCGCCTCAATCGTTAGGTTTTCGCTTCGTGGAGGGGTTATGTCTTCCCAAGATTTTCCATTATCATTTGTCCAATAAAGATCATTACCCCTTAGCAACCATCCTTCACCTGGAGCTAGTAAATCAAATTTAATCACCGCTCTATCTAGAACAGACTCCTTCGCTTTCCTATTTGGATCATCCTGTAGATAATTAAGAAAGATCTCGGATAATGGATGATTGCTCTCAGCTTGAGCAAATTGGAATATTTCTACCTCAAGCAGAAATACGAAAGAAATAAGAATGCTCAAGAGAAGCAAAACTCTTACCCATATAATATTAATTGTCATCGGCACCCGTTAGCCCTTCGAATTGATTCCATATTTTAGAACTTTAGATACAAGATAGATGCCAATAATCCACCATCCCATATTTCATACCATCGAGATCGTTGATGTTGATCGCTGCGCAGGAAGCAGCAAGAAGATTGATCAGCCACAAGAGCGTACGCCCCGCAATATCAGGCAAAAGTTACCAATCTCTTATCTAAAAACAGCTCTGGGATTGCTCAGAGCTGTTTTTTTATCTTATTTATCCTTGTCTTTCCTTAGCTGCCACCCGTCTTACGGTCTGCCCGGTCTGCCTCCTTCTGGACCTCCCATGCCCCCAGGCCCACCCATCATGCCTGCGCCTCCGCCAGTGACCATGCTGCTGATGGTGAAGCTGGCGACCTGCTTTCCACCGGAATACTCCCCACCCGAAAACAACCCATCTGCTGCTGTGCCGCTGTTGCTGCCGCCAGTGTAGACTACATAGGTTTCGCCATTGTCAAGCTCTGGTGAAGAGAATACGATGGTTTGAAATTCCTTCGATGGTGCAAATGTCAGGATCTCCTCACCGCTTTCGGTCTCTATGCGTACCAGCGTGCCGGCTGACAGCATGGACTGGAAGGTCTGCAGAACGGAATACTGGGTCGATGTTTCACTGGGGGCTTGCGCCATGCCTGCGCTGCCAGCAGCAACCAGCAGCCCACCGCTGATATTGAAAGCTCCCAGGTAATCCAGTGCGCCGTTGCCGTTATTCGTAGGACCGTTAACAATTACCAACCCCGCAGTCATTTCGATGGCGCCGTTGATATCGATCCCGTCACCACTGGCGTTTACCACGATGTTTCCGCCGTTTATAGTCAGGCTGCAACCACCAGCCTCGGCAAATTCATTCTGCCCAAACTGACCGGCCAGGGATGAACCATCGACGCCGCCGGATCCATTGATGCCGTCATCACTCGCGTTCAGGTGAACATCACCGCCGTTTATGATCAGCGCAGCACTCTCGATGCCTTCATAGGACTGCGTGATAACGATTTCTCCACCATTGATCTCCAGGGTTGTCTCCGAGTGCATCCCATCATCGCCGGCAGCGATCTGCAAGACGCCGCCGTTCACAACCAGGCTGGTCTCCGCCTGAATTCCGTCTGTGCCAGCATTTACCACCAGCATCCCACCTTCGATCAAAACAGTGCCTTTACTGGCATCCTCATCATTGTTGGACTGCAAGCCATCGCCACCAGCGTCAATTGTGATCGTACCATCTTTGATGGTGATCGAATCCCGACCTTTGATCCCATCGCCCACCGCCGTCACCGTGAGTTCGCCGTCGGTGATCTTTAGATCATCCTTGCTGACGATCCCGTGGTTATAGCTGGCGTTCACAGTCAAAGAGCCGCTGCCGTTGATAGTCAGGTCAGCCTTGCTAAAAATTGCCGCGTCCGGCTCATCGGTTTCATCTTCCAGCACATAGGACATTCCATCGCTGATCTGGTTTTCCGTGCCGTCCGCCAGGGTAATCACGGTTTTCTCCGCATTTCTCACATATACTGGTGCACTGTCGCTGCAAGTGATCTCTGCGCCATTCAGGATCAGGATCACGCTTTCCTCATCCTGGGTGTCCACGATGATCTGCCCATCGTTCAATACACCGCTGATGCTGTAGGCGCCGGCGGCGTTGATGGTGACTGTGCTGCCGTCCACCACAGCACCGCTGGCGTCCACCTGGACGGTGTCGCCTTGCAACAGGATCGTCGACAGGTCTTCATAAATGCCTGTTTCTAAATCTTCCCTGTCGTACGCTGCCTCAAGAGAAGAAACTGTACTCGCAGCAGCGACAACCTGCGATGTGCTGCCAAAACCTGTTGTGTCAATTTCGCTGTCACTGGCGCTCTCCACCACTGCCGCTCCAACCTTCGCCTGGGACAAAGCTGCCTGTTCTGCCACCACAGCTGAAGCGCTTGTGCAACCTGTGAACGTAAAAATCAATACCATCGTCAATAAGTAAGTCAAAACCTTTTTCATCATCTCTCTAGTCTCCATTCATAAAATTTCGCTGTCTCTCAACCTTCACCGCCTGCTCCTGGGACTGAAAAAATCTCGGGTACGATGCGTACAAAGTGCTCGACCAATCCTGCACGGCGAGCCGCCTGTGTGCCAGGGATTTATTCTGAGCCAAATTGATGCTGTGAAAATATTTACTCACACTGGTCAGGCTCAGGTTGTGGACAGCGATCAGATCCGTCAACCAGTACGGGATGCGCTCATTCACTTTGATCTCCATCACCACAACCTGCGGCGGGAACACCGGCAAACCCCACGGCTCATCATGCAGCAGCAGGCGGTCCGTCTGAGAAGTGATCTTTGTATCAAAAGTTACGCGCAGGCCCGGGTCGAAAACACCGCCGATAAACGCCTGGCGCTCATAGCGCACAATACTGGCGGGGTAAAGGTTGTATTGCCAGAGAAAGGCATAGATCTCCTCGATCACCTGCCTGTCATCCTTCCAGTCATCTTGCTGGTCATCATGCCGTGCCATAGGAATGCGCTCAGGGATCTGCCGATCATTGCACAGGCGCAACGCATCACCATATGTCAGGATTGTCCGTCTTTTTTGCGTCACGCGCCCGATGCGTTGTTTGATCTCCACAAAGACCGGCGTCTCATCGGTGAGCATCTCACCGATTTCATACAGGCGCAGGCGCAATTTTCGCCGTACCCTGACGCCGTATTCCTTTTCCCAGTAGCAGCGGTAATCCGGCGAGTCATAATACAAGCTGGCAAGATGGTAGCGACCATTTCCGGCTCCGTGTTCATCAGGCGTCAGAAAATGGCGCAGGCTTGACTTAAATGCCTCTGCCTGCTGCAGGGTGACCAGGTATTTCAGTTCGAAACGGTTGAACGTGCGAATGATATGGCTCAGGTTATTCATCGAGGTTTCGTCCTTTTCAAAGGGAATTTTAGGACTGGAACCTGTGATGAACCCATGAAAAACCTGTGAAGAGGCTGTGAGGTTAATAGCAAGCAGGAGATTGCCTGGTAAAACAAAAAACAGAACCTTGCCCTCGTTCTGCGTTTACGATCTCGAGTCCGCTTTTTAGCATTCTGTGATTTAATACCCACCAAGAAACATCGACTTACCCAGCGATTTCACATAATTGAGAGGAGGTACTTTGACCGCTGTATACTATATCAAATTATATCTAGCCAGCCTGGCCGCGTTCCTGCTGATCGACCTGACCTGGTTGGGTCTGGTGGCCCGCGGATTCTATCGCAAGCAGATCGGTTACCTGCTCGCTCCCACCACCAATTGGACCGCAGCCATTATCTTCTACCTGCTTTTTGTGGGCGGCCTGCTCTATTTCGCCGTACTCCCAGGCTTACAGGCAAATTCGCTCGGCAAAACCTTGCTGCTGGGCGCCTTCTTCGGTCTCCTGACCTACGCCACCTACGACCTGACCAACCTGGCTACTATCAAAGACTGGCCCCTCCTGTTAACCGTGGTCGACATTGCCTGGGGGATCACCCTGTCGGTGCTGGTATCCACAGCGGCATTTTTCATCGGAAACTGGCTGAAGTAGGCGCACTGGTGACGCGCGTGCAATGACTTACAGCTCATCCAATCCCATTATGAACTCAACCAGCTCATTCTCCCCGCTCACCCAGCAAGGCATCGACCACGCAGCGCAAACCCTGGGTGAGGTCGACCCGGATTTCGCCCGGCTGAACGGCGTCCTGGGCGCACCGCCGCTGTGGCAGCGCGACCCTGGGTTTCCCACCCTGGTGTATATCATCCTGGAGCAGCAGGTCTCCCTGGCTTCTGCTGCCGCCGCCTATAACAAACTCCAAGACACCATCGAAATCTCCCCGGAGAATTTCTTAATGCTGGATGATACCGAGCTCAAGCGCATCGGGTTCAGCCGGCAAAAAGCCGGCTACTGCCGCGGGCTGGCACGAGCGGTGATTGAGGGTACCTTTGATTTGGATGCCCTCCCCAGTTTGGATGACCACGCAGCGCGTACAGCACTGATGAAAATCAAGGGTATCGGGCGCTGGACAGCGGATATTTACCTGCTAATGGCGCTGCTGCGCCCGGATATCTGGCCGGTGGGCGACCTGGCGCTGGTAGCTGCGTTGCAAAGGCTCAAGAAATTGCCAGCCCGCCCGCAGCCCGAAGAGGTGGAGCAACTGGCGGAACCCTGGAAGCCCTGGAGAGCTGTGGCTGCGCGCATGTTGTGGCAATACTACCTCAGTCCACAGTATAATCTGATCTAAATCTACACTGCATCACACACAGGACATTATGGAACTTATCGATTATGTTTGGGTAACTTTGGCTGCTATCGCCGCAGGTCTCACCAATGCCCTGGCTGGTGGCGGCACACTCTTCACCTTTCCCACCCTCACCGCCGTGGGCTTGCCTGCGGTGGTAGCCAACATCACCAGCACCGTAGCCCTCTTCCCGGGCTATTTTGGCGCTACCATGGCCCAGTCCAAGGACCTGCGTGACCAGGTGCGCCGGCTGTGGATGTTTGTGCCGACCGGCGCGCTGGGCGGGCTTGCCGGGGGTTTGCTGCTGCTAAACACCGGCGAGAAGGTCTTCCGCCAGCTGGTGCCGTTCTTGATCCTGCTGGCCTCGCTGCTGTTGGCGCTGCAAAACCCGGTGCGCGCCTGGCTCATCAAGCGCAATGCCGGCAGAAAAACCAGCGCTCACTCCGAGTTCTGGGCGATCCCATTTGTGTTCCTGGCTGCCATCTACGGCGGGTATTTTGGCGCCGGGTTGAGCGTAATCGTGCTGGCTGTGTTGGGTCTAACCATCGACGACAGCCTGACACGCTTGAACGGGTTAAAACAAGCGATCGCCTTTGGCACAAATATCGCCGCGGCGTCGCTGTTTGTCTTCTCTGGTCAGGTAGTATGGAGCGCCGCCCTGATCATGATGGTGGGGGCGCTTTTCGGCGGTGTGTTGGGCGGGCGCCTCGCCGGACGCATCCAACCCGATATGCTGCGCCGGATTGTGGTGACCGTGGGCGTGGTGGTTGCCCTGATCTATTTCTTTAGATAGCGAAACGGTTAACCTTAATCGTCGTCGTCATCACACAGCTCACCCTCGTCTTCATAATGTGCATGACCGTGTTCCATTTCTTCTTCGGTCGCCTGGCGGAAGTCCAAGATCTTCACCGCAAAGCGCAGGTCTTTTCCAGCCAACGGGTGGTTGAAATCCAGGCGGATCAACTCATCGCTGAATTCATCAATGCGTGCATTGAGGATTTGCCCATCCTGAGCCCGCACCTGCAGTTCTAAACCGAGCTCCAGCGGGATATCGCTGGGGAACTCAGCCCGGGGCACCTCGGCAAAAGCGTCCTCATTCAGCTCGCCATAACCGTCCTGCGCCAGCACCAAAACCTCTTTTTCCTGCCCGGCGTGCATCCCATACAGCTGGTTTTCCAACCCGGAAATGATATTACCTGCGCCCTGCAAAAATACAATCGGCTCGCTGCCTTCGGAGGTATCAACAACTTCACCGTCCACCCATAGGGTGTAATCCATCGAAACAATCTGGCCGTCCTGAATACCTGTCTTCTCGTCCATGATCTTCTCCATTTTCCTGGTTGAGAATATTGGGTACCAGGAAAGATTGCGTATTGTACTGTGAAATGGCGTAAAATAGAGATAACTCTCAGACTACTCTAAGCAGGTGGGAACTATTTCCCATTGGAAGGCGTCACAATTACAGCATTCGTAATGGAGCAGTTTCTGCTTCAAATAGGAGTAACCTGTATGAACGAGAGAAAAAACTTTACTATCCTTATAGCCCTGGTCCTGGTGGGAAGCCTGGTACTGAGCGCATGCCAGCCCTTCTTCCCCACGCAAGGACCAACCAGCGCCGATGCGCTGTACACTGCGGCAGCGCAGACCATCGTGGCGCAGCATACGCTCTCTGCCGGGCAAACGGCGGTAGCCCAGCTGACCAGCATGGTAGGAGAGCAACCGACCGCCACCAGCACAGCCATCCCCGCCTCCCCCACCGATACTTGGACGCCGCCCACTGCCACATATGCCGCACCCACCGCAATCTGGGTGCCGCCGACCGCCGTCTGGGTGCCGCCCACACAGCCGTGGTACCCGCCCACCTGGACGCCACGCCCGCAACCCACCGCCACCCCGGTGCCAGTGCGCTGTGACTGGGCACAGTATGTCAACGATATCACCGTGCCGGACGGCACCACCTTCCTGCCCGGCCAAACCTTTACCAAGATCTGGCGCATGCGCAACATCGGTTCATGCACATGGAACAGCAACTACACCCTGGTTTACGTCAGCGGCGACCGCTTCCACAACACGCGCACCGTACCGCTGCCAAAGGTGGTCAAACCCGGCAACGTGGTAGACCTGGCAATCGAAATGACCGCCCCCCTGACTGCAGGGCACTTCCGCAGCTATTGGATGATCACCAACCAGTACGGCGAGACTTTCGGCATCGGTGCGCGCGCCAACAAGGCCTTCTGGGTAGATATCAATGTATCGCAACCGGAAAGCCCCTACAATTACGATTTTGCCCTGAACATGTGCACCGCCTCCTGGCGCAGCAGCGCCGGAACCCTGCCTTGCCCGGGTGATGAAAACAGCAGCGCTGGCTCAGCCATCCTGCTAACCTCCCCAAAACTTGAAACCGGCAAGACAGAGAACGAACCCACCCTGTGGACACGCCCGCACCAGGTAAACGGCGGCTGGATCATGGGTGTGTACCCGGTCTACAAAGTCAAAAGCGGCGATCACTTCATGGCAGATATCGGCTGCCTGGCAAACAGCACCGCCTGTGATGTCACCTTCAACCTGTCATACCAGGTACAGGGACAGCCTGTAAAAAGCCTGGGTTCCTGGTGGGAGCGCTATGAAGGCAACTTCACCCGCCTGGATATCAACCTGGCACACCTGGCCGGTCAGAAGGTGCAGTTTATGCTCAGTGTTACCAACAACGGCAAAGCCAGTGCGGCGAACGCCTTCTGGCTGGCCCCGTCCATCCGCACGGTAACCGCCCCGCCCACACCCATCCCAGAATGGGACGTGCAGCCGGCTGTCAAAGCCGCAGTGGCGAAAGTCTCCGGCGCGACCGGCATCCCGGCGAACCTGTTTGTGGTCACCAGCGCAAAATCGGTCGAGTGGCCTGACAGCTGCCTGGGCATCCATTCCCCCGAGCGCGCCTGCCTGATGGTTATCACCCCAGGGTACTTGATCACCATGATGGGTGGGGGGCGCGAGTTCGAAGCACACACCAATTCTGACGGCAGCGTGGTCTACTGGTTTGAGAAGTAAGCGCTAAAGCTGGCGCTGCAAGACGCAGCGCACCCTGACAAGCGCCAAAAAGCTGCCTGGTAGTCTAACCCAGGCAGCTTTTTATTTGTTTACTCGATCCAGATTAAGGGAAAAAAGCTCAGCGCGCATGCACCATTTTATTAAACGCTGGTGTGCTTTCAGACCAGCTTACGGCAGCTGGTACAGTTCCACCATCACACCGTTGGCGCTCTTGGGGTGGATAAAAGCATAGCGCCGCCCGCCAATGCCCTCCTTGGCGCTTTCGTTGATCAGCTGCACACCCTTTTCTTTTAGCTGCGCCAGCATCTCATCGATATCATCCACTTCCAGGCACACGTGGTGCATCCCTGGGCCGCGCTTTTCCAGGTAACGCGCCAGCCCGGAGTCATCCGTGGTGGGTTTGACCAGCTCGATCTCGCTGGCGCCCACCGGGATAAACGCCACCATGCTCTTCTCCGCCGGCACATCTTCTACGTGCGTCATTTCCAACCCCAGCCCATCCCGCCAGAAAGCCAGGCTCTTTTCCAGGTCATCCGATAGGACGGCGATATGATCGATTTTGATTACTTTTGCCATTTCTCACTCGCTCCGTTGTTTTGCATCAGGTCTCAATCTTACAGCCAGGCTGGGGGCTGGTATTCGCCCCACAACCGTCGCAACACATTACAGATCTCACCCAGGGTGACATCCCCTTCCACACAGGCGATCATCACCGGCATCAGGTTATCACTGCCGCGCGCCGCACTCTCCAGCGCAGCCAACAGCTCACTCGCCCTGGCGTTATCCCGCCGCGCCCGCAGCACCGCCAGCCGCTCCCGCTGCCCCAGCTCGATGGTCGGGTCAACCTTCAGCCGTTCCAACTCGATCTGTTCATCAACCTGGAAGGCATTCACGCCCACCACGATCTCTTCACCCTTTTCCACCGCTCGCTGGTACTCGTAAGCTGCATTCTGGATTTCATCCTGGATATAGCCCTGCTCGATAGCACGCAGCGCCCCGCCCATGTCATCGATGCGCTTCAGATAACTTTCCGCCAGGCGCTCGATCTCGTCGGTCAGCTCTTCCACCAGGTAGGAGCCTGCCAGCGGATCGATCGAATCGGCCGCGCCGCTTTCATAGGCGATGACCTGCTGGGTGCGCAGCGCCACCCGCACCGCCTTCTCGGTGGGCAGCCACAGCGCTTCATCCATGCTGTTGGTGTGCAGGCTTTGCGTGCCGCCCAGCACCGCCGCCAGCGCCTGCAGCGCTACCCGCACCACGTTGTTCTCCGGCTGTTGGGCGGTTAGCGTGGAGCCGGCGGTCTGGGTGTGGAAGCGCAGCATCCACGAACGCGATTTCTGGGCGCCAAAACGCAGGCGCATGATCTTTGCCCACATACGGCGGGCAGCGCGGAACTTCGCCACTTCCTCCAGGAAGTTGTTGTGGGCGTTGAAGAAGAACGAAAGCTGGTCGGCAAAGCTGTCCACATCCAGCCCGGCATCGATCGCCGCCTGGACATAGGCGATGCCGTTTGCCAGGGTAAACGCCACTTCCTGCGCCGCGGTCGAGCCAGCTTCACGGATGTGATAGCCGGAGATGCTGATGGTGTTCCAGTGCGGCACCTCCGCCTGGCAGAAGCGGAAGACATCCGTGATCAGGCGCATGGACGGCTGCGGCGGAAAGATATATGTGCCGCGGGCGATGTATTCCTTCAGGATATCGTTCTGGATGGTGCCGCGCAGCTGCTTTGGCTCCACCCCCTGGCGCTTCGCCACTGCGATATACATTGCCAGCAATATGGACGCCGGGGCGTTGATGGTCATACTGGTGGATACCTTGCCCAGCGGGATTTCCTTGAACAGCGTCTGCATGTCTTCCAGCGAGGAGATCGCCACACCCACCTTGCCCACTTCGCCCATGGCGATCGGGTCATCAGAGTCGTAACCGATCTGGGTGGGCAGGTCAAAGGCCACCGAAAGCCCGGTCTGCCCCTGCTCCAGCAGGTAGCGGTAGCGTTGGTTGGATTGCTCCGCCGAGGCATAGCCGGCGTACTGGCGCATGGTCCAAAAACGCCCGCGGTACATGCTGGGCTGCACGCCGCGGGTGAAAGGATACGCCCCCGGGAAGCCGGACTTCTCCAGGTAGGCTTTCTCCCCCTCTTCGGGGGTCAGAAAGCGCGGCAGCTCAATGCCTGAGGAGGTCTTGAACTGCTCTTTTCTCTCCGGGAACCGCTTGAGAGTCGGGGTCAGGACTTCATCTTCCCACTTTTTACGTTCATCTTTCAGGGTCATAGAAACCTCTTTTTTGAATTTGAAAATCTCATTTTGGTGAGTATACCCCAACTACCTGCCG
>CAZTMX010000093.1:0-10909 GCA_964614855.1 uncultured Anaerolineaceae bacterium
GGCGGCAAGCGTGAGTTTGTCAATTGGAGCGCGCCGATCATCCCGCTGGATGACCCGGGTGTGGGGGCGGTGTTGGGTCCGGGGGCGTGTACTGCGGTGGCCAGCGGTGCAGTGGGAAACGGTATCTTTGTCTGGCCGGCAAACAATCACTTCCTCTCGGGGTTTGATTACAACCCGGGCGCCAATCACCCGGCGATTGATATTGACGGCGAAGAAGGCGACCCGGTGTACGCATCCGACAGCGGCGTGATCGTTTACGCAGGTTGGAACAGTTGGGGCTACGGCAATACCATCGTCATCAACCACGGCAACGGCTGGCAGACCCTTTACGCCCATTTGAGCTCGATCTATGTGGGCTGTGGGCAGAGTGTTGTCCAGGGTGGGGTGATCGGAACCATCGGCAATACCGGCAACTCAACAGGCTCGCACCTGCATTTTGAGATGATGCTTAGCGGGGTAAAGGTCAACCCCCACGATTATCTCAAGTAAAATTTGACAAGCGTGATCCCAGACCCGCGTTGAGCCGTGTGACAGCCTGTGCAGATCATAACCCGGCTGCCAGGAACGGCACCAGCATCTCCTCAGCGTGCAGACCGCCGTGCCTGCCCACCAGGATGTTTTCTTTCTCTGACCACCATAAGTAGGCATCTCCGTTGGCGACGGCGATAATATCGCCCAGGCGGTCGGATAGGGACGGGTGCTGCCGGCCGGGTCCAAAGAGTCCATAATTTGCCGTTTCAACCGAATCAAGGGTGGTGAATTTTCCCGGCCAGGTGCGGTCGATATACTCCCTGACTTTGTCATATTGACCCGGTTTGGGGTAGAAGTAAGCCAGCCTGTTTTCGCCAGTGGGGGTCATATGCAGGCGCGCTGCCAGATCCGGGTGGTTGCGCAGCTCGTAACCCGGGTCCGCCGGTGTGGTAATCTGCCCGTGGTCGGCGGTCAGCACCAGCAAGGTATCCCTGCGCAGCGCCGGGCTTAATTTTTCCAGCAGCAGGCGCTGCATGGCCTGGCTGAACTGGCCAAATTCAGCAGCGGTGCGCTCGTCATCCGGACCGTAGATATGCCCGAAATGATCCACCTCACCCCAATACACATAACTATATAGCTTCTTTTCGGGCTCTCGTTCAATAAGTTTGCGCAGGTTCACCCATAAATCTGCCGGGGTGCGAAATCCCTGGATTTGCGCCTGGTGCAGCAGCATCTGGGACAATCCGGAGTGGGCGATGCTTTGATGCTGGAAGACATAAGTGGAGACACCCTGCTTTCCCAGGTGCCCTGCTAATGTCGGCAGGGAAAGGAATGTTTCTGGGTTAAAACCGGCGCGTTCCAGGCTGCCTACGTCATTTTTAAAGGAATTGGGGGTGTGCAAAATCGTATTGGCGATCACACCGTATTCTTTGAGCCACATTTCGTAGCCAGTGATGCCGTGCCTGGCAGCAGGCTGCCCGGTCCACAAGCTGGTCAGGGCTGCAGAGGTGGTGCTGGGGGTGATGGAGGTGACCGGAGCCAGGATCCCCTGGTCAGCCAGCTCCTGCCAGACAGGGGCTGTGCCGTCTGCCATCCAGCGCCGCAGCCGGTGCAGCGCCAGGGCGTCCATCAGGATCAGTATGATGCGCCGGTAACCGACTTGCAAGGGATCGAGGATTTGCGGGATCAGCGGCGGCGCACCCAGCGCAGGGAGGTCAAAAAGCTTGCAGAGGCTGGCGGGGATATTCAGCAGGGATTGCCCGGCGTAGGCGGGAAAGGTGTAATCGCCAGCCAGGCCGTAATTTTCCTGCAGCTGTTGCGTGATCAAAGGAAGGAGCTTATCTGTCAAATCGGGCATGGGGTTCTCTATGGGATTGGGTTCTTGGGCTTAACAAAGTGGAGCTGGCTGTAGTGCCAGCTCCACTATTACTTCTAGAGCTTACAAATCAGGGTATCCTCTGCTTTAGGGGAGAGCCGAGAGTTCGCCGGCGATCAGCTTGGCTTTGACATCTTCGAGTTCAGCCAGCAGTTCAGCCGGGACGAGGGATTCCAGTTCGTAGAAAGGCGCTAAACCGACGCCGCCATTTTCCAGTGTACCGACAATCACGCCGCCGGCAAAGGTTTCGTCCTGTACGGACTGGATGGCCTGGAACGTGGTTTTATCCATATTCTTCAAGACCGAGGTCAGGATGATGGAGGCGTAGTTGGGGGCGGTCAGGTACCAGTCGGAGTCAACACCGATGATATAGACGTTGCCGCGTTCCTGGGCTGCTGCAGCGGTGCCCAAGCCTACAGGGCCGGCGACGGGCATGATGATGTCCGCACCTTCGTCCATCAGGTTCTCACCCATGGTGCGTCCGTCATCGGCGCTTTCGAAGTTGCCGGTGAACAGACCTGTCTGGGTGGCGGGATCCCAACCCAAAGCCTGGACGCTGGTGCCCTTGACTTCGTTGTAGTAATTCACGCCGAGTACAAAGCCGTCCATGAATACGGTAACCGGCGGGATTTGCAGACCGCCGAAGGTGCCGACGACGCCGGTCTTGCTAACGCCGGCAGCCACGTAACCAGCCAGGAAACCGGCTTCCTGGGTGTTGAATACCTGTCCTACGACGTTGGGGAGCACCGGGTCGTAAGCATAGTCCACGATGGAGAACTTCTGATCGGGATTAGCAACAGCGGCAGCCTGAGTTGCATCACCCAGCAAGAAACCTACGGTGACGATCAGGTTACAGCCTTCTTCGATGAAGGCGTTGATGTTCTTCTCGTAGTCAGTCTGCTGTTGTGATTCGAGGTATTTGCCTTCCGCACCAAGTTGTTCCATAGCGTCGGTGACGCCCTTCCAGGCAGTGGCGTTGAAGGACTTGTCGTCAATACCACCGGTATCGGTGACCTGGCAGGCCTTTACAGCCGGTTTGGGTGGTTCGGGGGTTTTGGTCGGTACAGGCGTGGGCAGCGGCGAAGTCAGCTGTTCAGCCAGGATGACATTAGCCTCTTCGTTGAGCGCACCCAGGGTGGTAGCCACATCGGCGCCGTCAGCGATGGCAGCCATGGCCTCGGTGACCTTGCTGCGGACGAAGTCATAACCAGGTACCGGGGGTTCGAATTTGCCGTAGGGCAGCAGATCGAAGGCGGTCTTGAAAGCCGGGTTTTCGGCAAAGTAATCGGTCAGACCTTCAGCAACGCTGGCGCGTACCGGGAAGTACTGGCTGGCGATGGTCCATTTGGCTTGGGCTTCGGTGCCGGTGTAGTATTTGACAAACAACCAGGCAGCCAATTCACCTTCGGGGGTGGATTTGGGGATGCTGACGCTGGCGCCGTAGATGTTGGTGGCGGGATCAGGGGTGGTGTGCGGCGGAGCGACAACGCCCCACTCAAAGCCAGCGCCTTCAGCAGCGGCATCGCCGTAGTAAGGCAGACCGGAGCTTGAGCCCATCGAGAAGAGCAGTTTGCCGGTGCCAAAATCGGTCTGGTCGCCGTAGTTTTCGGTGACGATGGTGGCGCAGCCTTCATCGATCAAGCCTTGTACAAAGGTCATGGCGTTGGCAGTGGCTTCGCTGTCATAGGTGAACTTGCTGGTGTTGTAATCGAAGATATCGCCGCCAAATGCAAAGGTCAGGCTGGCGAGGGTTGATGCATCGTTTACATCGACTTCGAAACCGAGGGAACCCTCAACGGTGGCTTTGCTAAAGGGCTGTGCAGCGGCTGCGCAGGCCATTTCTTTAAATTCATCGGGTGTGGTGGGAGGACCTTCAAACCCGAGTTCCTTCAACCAATCCAGGTTGTAATACACAACTTCCATGGAGCGGTTGGGAGGAAAGCCGAGGCGGGCGTTGCCGTAGGTCGGGAAGATATCCTGAATCCAGAAACCGGGGAAGAAATCTTTCTGCTCTTCTTCGGACAGACCCCATTTGGGGCTGTCGACCATGCCGTTCATATCCACCAGGCCTTCAGCCAACTGGTAGGTGGCAGCCTGGTTCTGATAACCAACAACCAGCTGCGGTGCGTCGGCGGTGTTCAGTACAACCAACATTTTGTTGAAGACATCATTGTAGCTGCCCTGGTAAGAGGCTTCCACAGTAATCCCCCACTCATTGGTGGCGTTGAACTCGCTGACGATTTCGTTCAGAGCTTCTTCACGAGCACCGCTGTGCTGGTGCCAGAAGATCACGGTCTGACCAGTCGGGTCTACGTCTGCCCAGGCGTCAGCTGGGGCTGCTGGCTCTGCCGGAGCGGCTGGTTCTGCCGGGGCGGCTGGTTCTGCCGGGGCGGCTGGTTCAGCGGGTGCTGCTGGCTCTGCCGGAGCGGCTGGTTCTGCGGGGGCGGCTGGTTCAGCTGGGGCGGGCTGGCAGGCGGATAGGATCATCGAAGCGATGACCAGGATTGCCAGCAGTAAAGACCATTGTTTTTTACTCATAGGAACTTTCTCCTCCAAAGAAAATTTAAAATCGAATGAACTGTGGTACGGTTATTGAAAACGGCCCTAAAAATTGTGAGTGATCATCTCCTTTCTGGGGTTTTCAAGTATGAGCCATCCCATTCATGTTACAACCACATGTGGTTGTAACATAGATATATTCTACTTCATTTGCCACGTACTTTCAATGGATTACCCCTTCAAGCCTGTTGTGGCAATGCCTTCGGTGAACTGCTTTTGTGTCAGGAAATACAAGATCAGGATAGGGATCACGGTGATCACCGCCCCGGCCATTAGCAAGTGCGTTTCCGGTCCGGCCTCGGAGACAAAGGTCCACAAACCCACCATCAAGGGACGCCAGGTGTCCTTGGTTGTCACCAATAGGGGCCATAGGAAGGCATTCCAGGAGCCGATAAAAGCAAAGATCATCACCGTCATCACAGGAGCCTTGCTGATGGGTAGGACCACCTGGATTAGAAAGCGCAAATGGCTGGCGCCGTCCATCCGGGCTGCATCCCACAACTCATTTGGGATGGTGATAAAAAACTGCCTGAGCAGGAAGATGCTAAATGCATTCGCCATGAAGGGCACGGTTAGCGCAGCCAGCTTGTTCAGCCACGAACCGCCAGGCAGGGGAATGACATCGCCGCGAATGATTAAGAAACTGGGGATCATGGTCACCGATTCGGGGATCATCATGGTCGCCAGCAGCAAGGCAAAGATCAGGTCTCGGCCGAAGAATTTGATCCTGGCAAAGGCGTAACCAGCCAGGATGGAAGTAGTTAACAAGCCGGCCAGGGTGGTAAATGTGATGATCACACTGTTTAAGAAGTACTTGGCAAACTTAGCCTGCCTCCATGCCTCTAGATAATTCTCAAACTGAGGCGTCTTGGGTATCCATACCTTGTTGATAGTTTCTCCCAGGGTCATAAAAGAGGTGGCCACCATCCAGTAAAAGGGCAGTACGGCTAAAACCGCACCCAGGATCAGCACCAGGTACATGATAATTCTGCCAATGCTGATTGGCGGTTTATTCTGCATTTGTTTCTCGCCGGTTTTCTTTTCTACAACCTGGGCAATGTTAGCCATAGAACACCTTCTCGCCAAACACTTTGTTCTGAACGAATGTCAGAGCCAGAATGATAAGAAACAGCAAAATGGCCTGCGCGGCAGCATAACCGTACTGGTTGACTTTGTAGAATGTGTCGAAAATGGTCACGCTGGTGACATCAATCGTCCCTTGTGCAGACGGTACGCGCATGACATAAATGTGGTTGAAAGCCTTGAAGGTGCCGATAAAAGCAATCAAAGCCAGGTAAAAGGTCACCGGTGAAAGCAGCGGCAGGGTGATAAAGCGGAACAAATGCATCTTGGTCGCACCGTCGATCTCCGCCGCTTCATAAAGCTCGTTCGGGATGGAGCCCAAACCGGCCAGGAAAATTACGGTGTTATAGCCCACATAAGTCCACACACCAAAAAGAGCCACGGATACAAGCGCAAGGCTGGGTCCAGCCAGAAAACCCTGTATATCTGGATTATTTAACAGGATGCTGGTGACGGACTTGGATTCAAAGAGCCATTTTTGTACGGGCAGGTTGAAGAACTCCAGGAATTGGTTGGCCAGGGATGTCTCACGCGGGCTAAATATGGTGCGGAACACCACAGCTGCAGCCACAACGGGGGTGATGTAGGGCAGGAAATACAGCATGCGAAAAAACTCCTGGCCGCGTATCTTTTGGAAAAGGATAAACGCCAGCACCATCGCCAGCGCTAGTTCCGCAGGCACAGTGGAAAGCGCATAGAACAGGGTGATGGGCAGCGAGCTGAGGAAATCTTTGTCGCCGCTTGCCTGCATCCTTTCCCAGCCCATTGGAATAACCAGCCAGGCTGCAATCAGCAAGAAAGCAGCGCCAAACTTGAGCAGCATGCTGCGGTTGCTGTGTGCCTTTAAAGCGCTGTCCCATGCCAGGTAAGCCAGGAAAAGCAGGACAAAGCCCACGACAAAGACCAGCGCTCCTGTCCAATCCCCGACGGCTTTGGTATAGTTATCCAGCCCAAGATACGCGCCTTTACGTACCTGCCACTTAAACAGGCTCATATAGATGGCATAGCCAATTGGGAAAAAGCCAAATATGGAAATAATGGCAACTGCGGGTAGGATAAAGAGATAACCGGTAATATGTTCCTGGACATCGATCCAACGGATCTTCTTGCGGTGGTACTGTTGAGAGTTTGTTTGTGACGTTGCTGTTGCAGTCAACGATTACCTCCTTATTGTTGAAAGCCGTACGATCTACAAACGTTTTGAAAACAATGGAACTTAATTGGTGAGACTTGAGAATGAACACGCTCCATCTATCCCATTATAAAACAATAATCTCTTTAGGCAAATATACTTTGGGTACTTAATACAAAGTGAACCTGAACAGGTTGGGCGAGAGCCTTTGGAATTCAATGATAAACTATAAACGATATGCCAGAACAGGTAGATGAAAATGCAAGTGCCACTGAGACTACTTATGAAAAATACTTTGTGGATGCTCCTGGGTGTGCTGCTGGTGCTTTGTGCTGGCTGCAGCGCCTCGCCAACTGAAGCACCGTTAACACAGACCGCAGCGCCTACCGCCATTGCCAGCCAAACTCCTGCACCGGATGTAGGAGTAGTGCGCACCCCGACAGCAACCGCAGAACCCCAAAGCCGGATCGATGTTAAAGAAGATGATTTGCGTGGATTAATCCTGCATTTCTGGCATACCTGGTCTGGTTCTTCAGCCGAGGTGATCTCGACTTCAGTGGTGGATTTCAACTTGAACAACCCGTGGGGGATTATTGTGGTTGTGGATAATCTCGGCAACCTGGATGAGTTGGATCGACAGTTTCTTTCAGCACAGGAGAATGGAGAGACGCCTGACCTTCTGGTTGGCACGCTCTACCAGGCGCAAAGATGGGATGAAAATAGCCACCTGGCCAACCTGGATGATTATGTCAATGATCCTGTTTGGGGGTACAGTGAAGGTGAGATAGCTGATTTTTACCCTCTGTTTTGGCAGTATGACCTGGTTGGAGGCAAGCGCCTTGGTATCCCCGCGCAGCGGTCCGGGCAGGTATTGTTTTACAACCAGACCTGGGCACGTGAATTGGGATATGCTGACCCGCCCAAGTCCTTTGATGATTTTGCTACCCAGGCATGCGCGGCGGCACTTACGAACCCCGGCGCTGGGCTGGGCGGCTGGGCGATTTCCACAGAATACCCGGCAATCTTAAGCTGGATTTATGCTTCCGGTGCACAAATTTATCTTGAGGATGCCAAGCCGTCCGAATTAAATGTTTACCAGTTTGCCCAGGAGAAGGTTGAAAAGACTTTTCTTGATTTACGCAATTTATTTGACCGGGGTTGCGCCTGGCTGCCGGAAAACCCCTGGCCGGAGGCATATTTTGCTGAGCGCTCTGCTCTGTTTGCCTCGGGCAGCGTGATGGATATCCCCTATTTCAAACAAGCCATGCAGCTGGCTGGCAATGCTGACGAATGGACGGTCCTTCCCTATCCAGGCGCCCCGGGGGTTTCCGCGCTGGATGTCTATGGTACTTCCTTTATCATTTTCCAAAGCTCACCCCAGAAACAACTGGCAGCCTGGCTGCTCATGAAATGGCTGCTTGAACCACAGCCGCAGGCCCGGCTGGTGGAGGCCAGCGCCGCGTTTCCATTGAGGCAATCGGTGTTTGAAAACCTGAGCGTGTACGCAAAGCGCAACCCGCAGTGGTCTGCTGCGGTGGCGCTGCTTGATTTAGGTCGCGCAGAACCGCGATTGGCATCCTGGGGAAAAGTGCGCTGGGCGCTTAGCGATGCCGCCACCCAGCTTTTTCGCTCGTACACAACTGCCGATGCGGTGCCAAACCTGGTAAGGTTCCTGGACCGCACGGCTGAAGACCTGCACCCTTAGTCTTCGTCCCCTTCGACGGCAAACTGATCTTGAGCAGGTGGGATTTCGACCGCACTGGGTGCGACGCCGATATCGACCTGTTCTTCCATGCGTATCTGGCCGCGCAGAAAAGCGCCTTCCTGGGTGGAAAAAGCTGCCGTAACCACATCTCCCCACACGCGACCGGTCGAGCGGATTTCCACCTTTTCAGCAGTGATATTACCGCGCACTGCTCCAGCGATGACCACTGCATTGGCTCGCAGGTGAGGGCAGGTGACCCTCCCCGTGGCGCCGATCACCAGCAGTCCCCTGAGTGCGATCTCGCCGTCAAATGCACCCTCGATGCGCACCCCGCCGCTGCCGCTCAAGCTGCCTTTCCAGATAATCCCGGGCCCTAAAACCGAAGTGACGCGCTCGGTTGGGGTGGGTTGAGAAGGTTGTGATTCGGTTTCTTCTCTTCTGCGGAACATAGATACTCCCTGAGTTTATAGATCGCCGGTATCCGGCACACCGAGGATATTGTACCCCGAATCAACATAAACCACCTGTCCCGTCGTTTTTGCGGATAAATGGGAGCATAGATAGAGCGCCGTGTTGCCGATATCCTCGATGGTCACCGTTTGGTGCATTGGGGCCATGTCAATAAATTTGCCGTACATGGTTTTAAAACCGGATATCCCTGCCGCCGCCAGGGTGCGGATAGGACCGGCTGAAATGGCATTGACCCGGATGCCCTGGGGTCCTAAATCGTACGCCAGGTAACGCACGGAGGCTTCCAAGGCGGCTTTGGCTACGCCCATCACATTGTAATGCGGCGCTACTTTTTCTCCGCCGTAGGATGAAAGGGTTAATAATGCTCCTCCTGGGCGCAGTAGGGGTTGAAAGGCTTTTGCCAGGGCGGTAAAGGAATAAACGCTGATATCCAGCGCCAGGTGAAAACCCGCCCGGCTGGTCTTGTAATATGGGCCTTCCAGGTCTTCACGGTTGGCAAAACCAATCGAGTGCACCAGGATATCTACCCCACCGAATACCTGGGCAGCACGCTGGGCTACCCGCTGGATATCTTCGTCTTTTGCCACATCGCATGGTTCGACAAAGTTGCAGCCGATGGATTCTGCCAGGGGGCGGACGCGGCGCTCCAGGACTCCACCTGCATAACTGATACCCACATCTGCGCCTGCTTCATGAAGCGCCTTGATAATCCCCCAGGCGATTGAACGATCATTTGCCAGGCCAAAAACCAGGGCGTTTTTTCCTTCGAGCAGGTTCATGTCTCGCCTCCATTGAATAAAAATTTAAGAATAGCGATTGGAGCACGGTCTCCAATCGCTAACTATAACCCCAGAGTGGGGGATTTGGTCACGCAAAACCAGCAATTCTTAGGGGTTTAGCTGGTAATTAGGCGCTTCCTTGGTGATGATTACATCATGTGGGTGGCTTTCAATCAGCCCGGCATTGGTAATGCGTACCAGGCGGGTGTTGAACCGCAGGTCATCCAGGTTCTTTGCACCTGCATAGCCCATCCCAGAGCGGATGCCGCCCACCAGTTGGAAGACATAGTCATGCAGGTTGCCCTTGTAAGGCACGCGCCCTTCGATGCCTTCAGGCACCAGTTTGCCGCTGCCGCTTTGTGCGCTGGCATAGCGGTCGCGCCCATATCCCTGCATGGCGCCCATGCTGCCCATGCCGCGGTATTCTTTGAAGCGGCGCCCTTCGTACAGGATCACTTCGCCGGGGCTCTCTTCAAGCCCAGCCAGCAGGCTGCCCAACATCACCAGCGAAGCGCCGCTTGCCAGCGCTTTAACGATATCACCGCTGTACTTGATGCCGCCGTCTGCGATGACCGGGATATCGAATGCCCGTGCTGCCTGGGCGCATTGATGGATGGCGCTGACCTGCGGCATACCTGCGCCAGAGATGATGCGCGTGGTGCAGATGGAGCCCGCCCCAACGCCGATCTTAACGGCATCGGCGCCGGCTTTTGCCAGGCATTCCACCCCTTCGGCGGTCACCACATTGCCTGCGATCACCGGCAGATCCTTCCAGCC
Organism: uncultured Anaerolineaceae bacterium; assembly: GCA_964614855.1. Lineage (GTDB taxonomy): Bacteria > Chloroflexota > Anaerolineae > Anaerolineales > UBA4823 > CAWJHE01. Next base: position 10,353 of record CAZTMX010000093.1, read on the forward strand.
GGCGCGGATGCGCTCGATGGCACGGATCACACCGGCAGAATGCCCGTGTGCGGTGTCGATGACCACCACATCTACGCCTTCGCCAGCCAAAAGCTGGACACGCTCTTCAAGATCCGCGCCGACGCCTACAGCTGCGCCGACCAACAGCCGCCCCTGGGTATCTTTGCTGGCGAGCGGGAAATCGCGCGCTTTCTGGATATCCTTTACAGTCAACAGTCCTTTGAGAGAGCCGGCTTCATCCACAATCAACAGCTTTTCAATGCGGTGCTTTTGCAGCAAACGCTTGGCATCTTCCAGGCTGGTGCCGACCGGCGCGGTCACCAGGGGTTGTTTGGTCATAAATTCGCTTATGGGCAGGGCGTAGTCGCCAGGTTCGAGGAAGCGCACATCGCGATTGGTCAGGATGCCCACCAGCCTCCCGTCAGGGTCGGTAACCGGCACCCCGCTGATATGGTAGGTGGACATGATCTCTTCCGCCTGCTGCACCGTGGCTGTGGGCGGCAGGGTGATGGGTTCTACGATCATCCCCGACTGGCTGCGCTTGACCTTATCCACTT
>CAZTMX010000094.1:0-10797 GCA_964614855.1 uncultured Anaerolineaceae bacterium
CAGTTTGCTGGAAAATCTCCGGGTTCAGGAAACGGGTCCACATCCGATACTCGAATTTCCACTAATTGTTGGGTTTTACTTTTCTTGGCCATTGCTGTTTTCCTCGATAACTACTAAAAATACTTTTTCAGAGTGAAGCCGTGATCACAGTCGCCTGTTCCGGTTCTGCTCCGCCGGCTCCTTGGGCAGCCAGAAGTTTGTTCAAGGCAGCCAGGTAGGCTTTGACGCTGGCTACGATGATATCCGTGTCTGCCCCGTGCCCGCCGAAGGTACGCTGATGCTCGATTTCCTTTTGGGCGTCGAGTTTCTGTTTGCCGTTTGATTCCTGGATGCGCACAGTGACTTCACCCAGGGCATCGATGCCTTCAGTGATCGCACGCACAGAGAATTCCTGCAGGCTTGCCGGCGCCTGGATGATCAGATCGACGGCTTTGTAGGCTGCGTCCACGGGTCCGGTGCCGATTGCTGCGACCACCTGCATCTTGCCGTCCGGTGTGCACAGGCGCACGGTGGCGGTGGGCATGCCCATCGTACCGCAGGCGACTTGTAAGCCGTCTAACGAGTAAAACTCGTGTGGGCGGTAGATTTCATCCGCCAATAGCGCTTCCAGGTCGGCGTCTGTGATGGTTTTCTTCTTATCTGCCAGCTCTTTGAAGCGGTGGAAGGCCTTTGTCAGGTCTTCGTCACCCAGGTCATAACCGAGCTCCGCCAGGCGCACCTTGAGTGCATGGCGTCCAGAGTGTTTGCCCAGCACCAGGCTGGTTTTCGTCACACCAACCGTCTCTGGGCGCATGATCTCGTAGGTCATCTGGTTTTTTAGCAGGCCGTCCTGGTGGATGCCGGCTTCGTGGGCGAATGCATTGGCGCCAACGATCGCTTTGTTTGGCTGGACGATGATGCCGGTGTAGTTACTCACCTGTTTGCTGATCCGGGCTATCTGGGTGGTCTCGATATTGGTGCGCAGGTTGTAAAACGGGCGTCGGGTGTGCAGCGCCATGACCACTTCTTCCATGGAGGTGTTGCCGGCGCGCTCGCCGATGCCGTTTACCGTTACTTCCGCCTGCCGGGCGCCGGCGTAGATACCCGCCAGCGTGTTGGCGGTCGCCATCCCCAGGTCATCGTGACAGTGGACGGAGACAATGCAATTTTCGATACCGGGTGTGTTGGCGATAATGCCTGCAATCAACGCGCCAAATTCATTCGGGGTGGTGTAGCCTACCGTATCCGGGATATTGAGCGTAGTTGCGCCGGATTTGATGGCTACTTCCAATACTTTGTAGAGGAATTCCGGTTCGGAGCGCCCGGCATCTTCCGGGCTGAATTCAACATCCTGGCACAAACTATGCGCATAGCTAACCTGCTCAGCCACCGCCGCTAACACTTGTTCACGCGTCATGCGCAGCTTGTACTGCATGTGGATATCGGATGTCGCCAGGAAGGTGTGGATGCGCGGTTTGGCAGCATGTTTCACCGCTTCCCAGGCTTTATCGATATCGCTGCGCGTGGCGCGCGCCAGCCCGCAGATGACAGGTACTTTTATGCCTTCTTCAGCGCTCGGATTGGGGTTGCCGACATCGATGGCGATGCGGCGCACTGCCTCCAGATCATCCGGCGAGGCGGCAGGAAAGCCGGCTTCGATCACATCCACACCCAGGCGAGCCAGGCTGCGAGCCAGTTCCAGCTTCTCGGCTGAGGTCAGGGATGCGCCAGGGCTTTGTTCGCCATCGCGCAAGGTGGTGTCAAAAATTCGAACCAAATCATCCATAACGATCTCCTGTGCTCTATTTCTTCCACTGGTCTGGGCGCAGGCTGCGCACGGCGGCGCCTGCCTGCCACATTTCGCTTTCGCGCATCTCCCTCAGCTCTTCGTTCAGCTTTTCCTTGTAATCTGGGGCACTGTTGGCTTGCAGCACGATCTTTACTTCGGTACCGTTCTCCACACTCTCATACAGGCGGTCGAAAACGGGTTCCACAGCCTTGCGGAATTCATGCCGCCAGTCCAAGGCGCCGCGCTGGGCGGTGGTGGAACAATTCGCATACATCCAATCCATCCCATTGCGATCGACCAGGCGAATCAGGCTTTGGGTGAGCTCCTCAACGGTTTCGTTGAAAGCCTCGCTGGGGCTGTGACCCTTTGAGCGCAGCTTGTTGAATTGCGCTTCCATCACACCAGCCAGCGCGCCCATCAAAATACCACGCTCGCCGGTCAGGTCGGAGTAGACTTCGTTCTGAAAGGTGGTTGGGAAAAGATAGCCGGAGCCAATAGCGATGCCCAAAGCCACAGTACGCTCGTAGGCGCGCCCGGTGTAATCCTGGTGGACGGCAAAACTAGAATTGATCCCGCTGCCGGAAAGGAAGTTGGCGCGCACGCTGGTGCCAGAGCCCTTGGGAGCGACCAGGATCACATCCACGTTTGCGGGCGGCACCACACCGGTTTGGTCCTTGTAGACGATACTGAAGCCGTGTGAGAAATACAACGCTGCACCCGGCTGCAAGGCAGGTTTTACGGTCGGCCAGAGCATCATTTGCGCGGCGTCTGAAAGCAGGTACTGCACCACGCTGGCGCGTTCTACGGCTTCCTTCACCGAAAACAGGCTTTCACCTGGAACAAAACCATCTGCAACGGCTTTTTCATAACAACCATCGTTGAGTTTTTCCTGGCCGATAATTACTGCGATGCCGTTGTCGCGCATATTGAGTGCCTGCGCCGGCCCCTGGACACCATAACCGATCACCGCGATCGTTTCACCTGCCAGAACCTGGCGTGCTTTCTCAAGGCTGAACTCTTCCCGGGTTACTACATCTTCTACCACGCCGCCAAAATCGATCTTTGCCATTTCAATCTCCTCAATGTGATTTGTAAAATTAATGTTTTGAACCGTTTCCATTGCCGTTGGCACTGAGCACTGCGCCGCGCGCCATAGCCACCAGCCCGGTTTGCACCATTTCCAGGATGCCAAAGGGGCGTAAGACATCCACAAAGCTGTCGATCTTTTCGTTGTCGCCGGTGATTTCAATAATCAGGCATTCGTTGCTCACGTCCACGATGCGGGCGCGATACACCTCGACCAACTGCATCACTTCGCTGCGCTTCTCCGGCGTGGCGCTCACCTTGATCAACGCCAGGTCGCGGCTGACAGTGGGCTGCTCAGCCAGGTCGCTGACATGGATGACATTCACTTGTTTGTAAAGATGTGCCGCCACTCGTTTTGCATCCGTCTGGTTGCTGTCGACCACGATGGTCATGCGCGAAACACCGGGGTTTTCCGTGTGTCCCACAGTTAAGGATTCAATATTAAACGCCCGCCTTCGAAACAAGGAGGCTACCCGGTTCAAAACACCAGGTTTATCTTCTACCAGGGCTACCAGTGTATGTTTCATCATTTCCTCCTTGTTTATATTGCTGCATCATCCGCTACAATCACAGTCTCAGGCAGCGGGCGGCGGATCATTTCATGCAAATCGGCTCCGGCCGGGACCATGGGATACACGCTGTCTTCCTTTTCGACTTTGAATTCGATCAGCACTGCGCCGGGATTTTCCTGGGCCTGGCGTACTGCGGGTTCGACTTCTGAGCGCTGGGTCACGCGCAGACCCGTCAATCCGTGGGCTTCAGCGATCTTGACAAAATCAGGCGATTTCATGGGTGTGGATGAGTAACGCCTGTCGTAGAAGAATTCCTGCCACTGCCGCACCATCCCCAAGTAGCCATTGTTGATCACAGCGATGTTGACTTTTATCCCTTCCTGGGCAATGGTCGCCAACTCAGCCTGGGTCATCTGGAAGCCGCCGTCGCCTGCGATGGCCCATACTTCAGCATCCGGGCGGGCAAACTTGGCGCCGACCGCTGAAGGCAGACCGAAGCCCATTGTCCCCAGGCCGCCGGAAGTGATATACGTGCGCGGCGTGTTGTGTTTGTAATACTGGGCGGCCCACATCTGGTTCTGACCCACGTCGGAACAGATGATGGCTTCGCCGTCCGTCAGGCGCCACAGGTCGTGGATCACATGTGCCGCATACAGGTGGCCCATGTCCGGCAGGTTTTTGATATCTCGTACCGCTGTTTCGCCGCGCATTTCATCGATGTGGTGGATCCAATCTTCGTGACAACATTTATCCAGGTGGGGCATCAATTGGCGAAGCGTGTCACCCAGGTCGCCTACCAGGGCAGCATCGACAGGTACATTTTTATTGACTTCCGAGACATCGATTTCGAAATGGATCTTCTTTGCATTGGGGGCATAATTCTTCAGGTTGCCGGTCACACGGTCGTCGAAACGCATCCCCATAGCCAGCAGCAAATCCGCCTCCTGGATGGCCTGGTTCACCCAGGCTTCACCGTGCATCCCCATCATCCCCATATTGAGCGGGTGATCCGCCGGGAAACCGCCAATACCCAGCAGGGTCATGGCAACCGGGGTTTGGGTTTTTTCGACAAACTCAGCCAGCTCTCGCGTTGCGCCGGATGCGATCACCCCGTGACCGGCCAGGATGACCGGCCGTTTCGCTTCATGGATCATCTCTAAAACGTGATCCAGCACATGCTGCGGCGGAATGGGATCCGGCCGGTAGCCAGGCATGCGCAGCGGGTAATTCTTATACGACCACTCGATGGATGCTTGCTGTGCATCCTTGGCGATATCCACCAACACCGGACCAGGGCGCCCCGAGCGGGCGATATAGAAAGCCTGGCGTACTGCTTCGCTTAGATCATTGACATCTGTCACCAGGAAATTGTGTTTGGTGATGGGCAGGGTGATGCCGGTGATATCGGTTTCCTGGAAGGCATCGCTGCCGATAAACTTGCTGGATACCTGCCCGGTGACAAAGACTACCGGGATGGAGTCGTAATAGGCATTGGCGATGCCGGTTACCAGGTTGGTTGCGCCCGGACCCGAGGTAGCCAATGCCACGCCAACCTCACCGCTGGCGCGCGCATAGCCGTCGGCTGCATGGGCCGCGCCTTGTTCGTGGCGGGTGAGCACGTGGTGGATAGGATAATCCAGTAAAGCGTCGTAAATCGGGAGATTTGCGCCGCCAGGGTAGCCAAATACAGTTTTGACCCCTTCTCGTACCAGGCATTCCCAAAAGATTTGAGCACCAGTATATTTTGTCATCATATTGCCTCCTTTGGCGAAGATAATTAATCAGTCTTTTAGCACTGCGCCGGTATCGGCGCTGGTGACGAAGTGTGCATAACGGCGCAGCCATTTGCTGCTGGCTTGCGATACGAACGGCGGCATGGCTGCCAGCCGCGCCTGGAGCTCAGCTTCACCCAGGCGTACGTTGAGCGTGCGGGCTTCCAGGTCGATTTCAATCAAATCCCCGGGCTGTAAGGCAGCAATCGGCCCGCGTGCTGCGGCCTCGGGCGAGACATGTCCGATACAGGCGCCGCGCGTACCGCCGGAGAAACGCCCGTCGGTGATCAAGGCCACTTTTTCTCCCAGACCCATGCCCATGATGGCACTGGTGGGGCTGAGCATCTCCATCATGCCGGGACCGCCCTTGGGGCCTTCATAGCGGATCACCACCACCTCGCCGGGCTGCACCTCTCCCGCCATGATGCCGCGCATAGTGTCGTCATGGCTGTCGTAAATACGTGCGGGACCGCAAAATTTGCGCATGGAAGGCGCCACACCGCCGGTCTTGATCACCGCACCCTGGGGCGCCAGGTTGCCAAACAAGATAGACAGCCCACCTGTTGCGGAGTGGGCATTTTCCAGCTTATGGATGACCTGCTCATCTTTTATGGCTGCACTTCGGATCGATTCTCCCAGGCTGGCGCCGGTGACGGTGATGCGCTCCAGGTGCAGAACGCCTTCGAGGCGCGCCACCTCGTTTAGAATAGCTGGGATACCGCCCGCTCGGTGCACATCTTCCATGTGCCATTTACCGGATGGACTGACCTTGGTTAGATGCGGTACACGCTCGGAAACGGCATTGATCCGCTCGAGCGGGTAGCTGATCCCGCCTTCGTTGGCAATCGCCAGGGCATGCAGCACGGTGTTTGTTGAGCCGCCCATGGCCATGTCCAAAGCAAAGGCGTCGTCCAGCGCTTCGGGGGTGACAATGTCGCGCGGTTTGATCTGCTTTTCTACCAGCTCCATGATTTTTCCGCCGGCGCGCCGGGCCAGCTCTTCTCGTTCGGAGGTATTGGCCAAAGCGCTGCCGTTAAAGGGCAGCGCCAGACCGATGACTTCCATCAAACAATTCATGCTGTTTGCCGTGAACATGCCAGAACAAGAACCGCAACCGGGGCATGCGTAATCTTCCAGGGTTTTCAATCGTTCAGCCGTCATCGTACCGGCCTGATATGCGCCTACACCTTCGAAGACCGAGATCAAGTCTACAACCTGGCCGTCGGGCGTCTTGCCGGCTGCCATCGCCCCGCCGGAGACAAAGATGGTAGGGATGTTGGTGCGCATGGCGGCCATAGCCATCCCAGGCACGATCTTATCGCAGTTGGGGATGCACACCATCCCGTCGAAGCAGTGCGCTTCGATCATCGTCTCGACCGAGTCAGCGATCAGCTCGCGAGAGGGCAGAGAGTAGCGCATGCCGTTGTGCCCCATAGCGATGCCGTCATCCACTCCGATGGTGTTGAACTCAAAAGGCACACCGCCAGCGGCTCGCACCGCCTCTTTAACCAGTTTGCCAAATTCCTGCAAGTGGATGTGGCCCGGGACGATATCGATATAGGAATTGACCACGGCGATAAACGGGCGTTCCATATCGGCATCGCTGACGCCTGTGGCTTTTAGCAGCGAGCGGTTGGGGGCTCTTTCGGCACCCCTTTTGACTGTGTCAGAACGCAATTTCATAAAGTGATCCTTTGTATCAAATATAAAAAAAAGCTGCCCTTTGGTTGGGCAGCTCCGTTTTAGGTTTTTCTTTCTCTTTTCAGCCTGTTTTTATCCTGGCTTTACCTTTTCGTGACCTGACCAACCGGAAATAGGTTCTCAATAAGGAGAACCACAATAATAAGGAGGCTAATAATGGAGATCAGGGTTGCAGGTGACATGATTGATATTGTATGGACATCTGACAGGTTTGTATTGGGCGCAAGTTTACTACGAAAATCGCAAAATGATTGTTAAGATTTTGTTAAGAGATTTCCAGATCAGCAAGTGCTTGCTTGAGGATAGTTGCAGAACGCAGCAGCGCAGCCTGTTCTTCAGGATGCAAATTCATTTCAAAAATGCGTTCCACCCCCGCTTCACCCACCACTGCTGGTATCCCCATGCATACATCCGACAGGCCAAATTCTCCATCCAAAATACTGGATACGGTCAGTACACTCTTTTCATTGCGCACAATGGCACTGACGATGCGCACCAGTGCCTGGCCGACTGCAAAGTAGGTGGAGCCTTTGTAGTCAATAATGTGGTAAGCCGATGTCCGCACAGCATCTTCGATTTTCTTTTTTTCAATCTCCCAGTCTATGCAGCCGCCACAAGCCTGGCAGTATTCATCGAAATGCATCCCGGCGATATGCGAAAGCGACCATGCGGCGAATTCACTGTCGCCGTGTTCACCCAGGATATAGGCATGTACATTGTGCACATCCACTGCACAATGTTGGCTCAGCAGATAGCGAAAGCGCGCGCTGTCTAAGACAGTGCCAGAACCGATAATCCTTCCACGCGGCCAATTCACTCGCTTTTGCGCGGTGTATGTCGAGATATCCACCGGGTTGCTAACGATCACTACAACTGCTTGCGACCCCTGGCTATCAATCTCTTCCATGATGCTTTCAATAATCCGCACATTGCGCTGCAACAACGAAATGCGTGACTCGCCGGGGCGCTGCTTGGCGCCGGCGGTGATTACGATCACATGCGCGTCAGCATAGTCTTCTGCGCTGCCGACATGGATTTGGACATTGGGGTAAAAGGCTAAACCATGCGCCAGGTCGAGCACCTGGCCCAGTGCATAGTTCTGATCCATATCCAGCAGGGCAATTTCGTCTGCCGCGCCGCTCTGAGCCAAGGCGTAGGCAAAGGTAGATCCCACTGCACCCGCACCTACAATCACTACTTTTCTTGCTCGCCAGCGTTCCATATTTCCTCCTGAATAAAACCATTACCGAGACAATCCCGTATTTAGATTAGCCTTGATTTTAAAACTGCTAACAATTCAACAGGTTGGACAACTTGTATTGGTGCTTGCTGAAAATCACGGAAATTGCGTGTCAGTAAATAGTCCGCATTAAGCTGGACAGCAGTCATCATTTGAACAGCATCTTCAAAATCCTGATAAGGCAGATTCATCGATTGTTCCATATTTCTCTTCCAGGTGCTTTTTGTGATCATCTATAGAGACTTTTGGAGAGAGCAAGCCAGTTAATCCACGTACCACAGGGGCTTTGTCCAGAATTTCCGTTTCCACAAGTATTTGCTGCAGATAATTTGAAATCATAAAAGTCAGGGTGGTATGATGAGTCTGTGCGTAACGTTTGGCATTATTGAGAAGGTGTCGAGGCACGCGAACAGTCAATTTTGTAACCATTTTCTCTCCTTCTGCCGTATAGAATAGCATATATTTGTTCAGCTTTCAAGCGGGATGATTCCACGCTGTCAAGTTTGTTTGTCAGCTTTTCCATGTACTAGGATAAAATATCATACTTCAGTTTCTGCATGAACACAATATGATACAATCCCAACATGAACTCAGAAATCTACCGCCGACTTGCCAAACACCTCGACTCTCTTCCCGCTGGCTTTCCGCCCACGCCAGATGGGCTGGAACTGCGCATCCTGCAGCGCCTGTTTAGCGAAGAGCAGGCTGCCCTGGCGGTGCACCTGACGCTGCTGCCGGAGAGCGCAGAAACCCTTGCTGGGCGTGCCGGACTTCCCCCAGAAAAAGCGCTTGTAATGCTCGAAGAAATGGCGCATCTGGGTTTGATCACCGATGTACGCCGTCCAAACCGGCCGCCGCGCTTTATGGCAGCCCAGTTTGTGGTTGGCATTTGGGAGTACCAGGTCAACCGCCTGACCCCTGAGCTGGCTGAGGACGTGAGCCGCTACCTGGATACAGCCTGGAACGGGCAGCTCTGGCAGCAGCGGCCGCAATTGCGCACCATTCCCATCGGCGCCAGCCTGGAGCAGCCCTCTGAAGTCTTGCTTTACGAGAACGCCGAAAAGTTGCTTGCAGAGCGTACACGGTTTGCCGTGGCGGAGTGCATCTGCCGCCAGGAGATGAAACTGCTCGGCGAAGGTTGTTATAAACCGATGGAAACCTGCCTGGTGATGGACGGTGGAGCGGATTTGTATTTACGCCACGGGCGCGCTCGCGAGATCAGCCGGGAAGAAGCGCTGGAAATCCTGAAGCTGGCCGATCGAGCCGGCCTGGTCTTGCAACCAGGTAATTCGCAGGACGCCAATAATATCTGCTGCTGCTGCGGTGATTGCTGCGGCATCTTGCGCAACGCCAAACGCCACCCCCAGCCGTCCAGCGTGATCTCATCCTCCTATTATGCACAGGGTAACCCCGAGCTGTGTGTGCAGTGTTATGAGTGTGTGGACCGCTGCCAGATGGACGCCATCAGCCTTGATTCTGGTTATGCAGTAGTTGATCTCGACCGCTGTATCGGCTGCGGACTGTGTGTGAGTACCTGCGCCACCGGCGCGCAGCGGCTGCTGAAAAAAGAAACGCCTGGGCTGCCCCCTATTCCTGCCAGCGATATGGATAATTACACCTTAATCGCCCGGCGGCGCGGCATCCCCGGGCCGTTGGAGCAGGCACGCCAGCGCCGGCGCGCGGACTGATCCAAAAAATCCCCAGTTACCTGATTATCAGTTTGAAAGAATTACGCGGCGGCGTCCTCGCTGATTTCGTCGTCTTCCACCTCAACCTCCCCATCCATCTGATAGGGCAGCCTGCCGCCTAACCACACAATCATTAACGAGACATCATCCTGGCTGGCGGTTTGAGCGGGGTTTTGCTCCAGGAATTTTTGCGCCAATTCCTCCAGGTCGCCGCCCTTGGGCCAGGTGATGGAAAAACCGGGCACCTGGCTGCGGTCTGTCTCAATCGGTAAAAGCTGCCAACCCAGATCCGTCAAGTACTCAAAGACTTGTATGCGGAGGTCGTTTTTTAATTCCGCCCACGCGGCTAAAATGGCAGCAGTCATTTGGGGAGACTTTTCGAATACCTCTGCCGTCAACCGGATGCGTTTGTTCACCGGCGCTTTGGCGCTGTTACGAAAGCCGGGGATTTGTACACTCTTGCGCGTCAAGCGTTCGATCTGTGTTTGAAGTTGCGGGGGCAATAAAGATTGAGATGTCAGAACTGAACGCACAACCTCTATGCGATAATCGCTGCGCATAAATTCGTTGATGGCATGAAAGGGGATGGTCTGCATCGGATTTTCGCTCATGTTTTCTCCTATGGGTGTCTTAGCGCAGAGATTATACGCTCAAGCCATTCTCCTGTAAAGAAAAGCACGGCCTCGCTTGCCGTCCGGGTAAATAGCCCCCATTTTCTTCAGGCAGTAACTCATCTTGCGCGCCAGCCCTGGTTTGATCCTGAGTGCGTTTGCCAGGTCGGTATTGCTAAATGTCTCGGGTAGATTTTCAGGCAGCATGCTGAGAAAGTCCTGCGGGCAGGTAAACTCCACCTGCCTGACCACACGCAAGAGCCGCCGGTCGATAATGCTCACCCCGCCTCGCCGCCAACTGCCGCGCCCATCGTCGCGGCGGATTTCTTCTTCCTGCGTGAAGACCACTTCCAAGGTAAACGCCGGGTGGGCGACTAATTCGGGGAAGCGGATTAACTCGTAGAAAAGATCTTCCAGCC
>CAZTMX010000095.1:0-10622 GCA_964614855.1 uncultured Anaerolineaceae bacterium
GGTAACCAATCCCAGGGTCACATTGAAGTTGAGCTCTTTCTTTTTTTGAGGGGGCTGATCACCGGTCAAAGTCATACCTGGAGAATTGTATCACAAGCATTCAAAAGACGTCAATAAAGCCGCATTCTCAGCCAAGGAATGGCAATAATCTCGCTCTTGACCTCTGGAATCGTTGACCTGCCACCAAATTTATCAAATTTAGAAAAGAGCCGCAGCCGCGTTGGTTACCCAACCAAACCAGGGCGCAAAAATAGTACCGATGGCGAGAATTGCCACCGATAAGACAGCCAATGCCACTTTATTTGAACCGGCAACTGGCATCGGTTGTTCATCGCCTTCCTGGCGGTAAAGATAAACATACTTCAACACCGTGAGGTAGTAGTACAGACCGATGATCGAGTTCAGCGCGCCAACTGCAGCCAACCAGATCCAGCCTGCATTTACTGCTGCAGCAAAAACCACAACCTTAACCACAAAACCACCAAACGGAGGCATACCTGCCAGCGAAAGGAAAGCCACCAGCATAGCCAGCGCCAAACCTGGTGATCGCCGGCTAAGACCGTAATACGCCGTCAGATCATCGGAGCCGAGAAATTTGCTGGCAATAGAGACAACGCCAAAGGCTGCCAGGTTGGTTGCCATATATGCAATCAGGTAGAAGACCACGCTGGAAACACCCAGCTCAGTTCCGGTTACCACACCAATCAGCGCGTACCCAGCATGTGCAATCGACGAAAAAGCCAGCAAGCGTTTGATATTTTTTTGCGAAAGTGCGATTAAGTTACCCAGGGTCATGCTGGCAACCGACAGAACTGCAAGGATTACAGACCAGGCTTGGGCATCGATGGGGAAAACGATTTGCAGAACACGCAAGAGAACGGCAAAACCCGCAGCCTTTGAGGCGGTGGAAAGAAAACCCGCCACAGGCGTTGGAGCGCCTTCGTAAACATCCGGCGCCCAAAAATGCATCGGTACGGCAGAAATCTTGAAACCAAACCCAATCAACACCATAAACAGGCTGCCGATCACGTACACTACCGGGCCGCTTCCTTGCTGCAGGTTAGCCGCAATGGCGTACAGATCTGTCGTACCTGAGAAACCATACAGCAGGCTAAAGCCGTAGAGCATGATGGCGGAAGTCATGGCGCCAAAGAGAAGGTATTTGAAACCAGATTCTGTTGATTTCTTATCTCTCAGCACAAAGCCAGCCAGGATATATAACGGGATCGATGTGGTTTCTATGGACAAGAAGAGCATAATCAGGTCTGCCGCAGATGCCATGAAAGCCATGCCCATGGTCGAGGCAAGCATCAGCACATAGAATTCTCCGCGATCGCCAAGCCCTTTTACATCCATGGCAAATAGAGCAGTAATCGCAGCGCCAAAGAGAAAGATCAGCTTGAAAACAAAGCCAAGCCAGTCATAGCGCAGCATGCCGCCCCAGACCAATTGACCTTCACCAGACGGCCACGCAACCAGGCTGCTGAACATAATCAGAACAAGACCCGTAGCCACCACCCACCCCAGGTTTCTGTGCTGCTGGCGCGGCAAGATCAGGTCCAGGGCAAGGATCAGTATCGCCAGGACTAGGAGCAATATTTCAGGTAAGATAGGTAAAAACATTGATGCATCGAGGGACATGGTTAGACACCTCCCAAAAGGCGGAGAACATTGTTCACACCAGATTCAACCAGTGGTACCATAATCTGCGGATACACACCCAGGATAACCAGGATGGCTGACAAGAAAACCAGGGCAACTTTATCTAATACGCTTACATCATGCACATGATCAGCAAACTCTGCTGGCATTTCTCCGAAGAAGACCTTGGTGATGATGCGGATAATATAGGATGCGGTAATCACGATGGATATCGCGCCTACAATCGCAATCCAGGGATATGATTCCCACAACCCCATAAAGATGGGAAATTCTGCAATAAAGCCAGAAAAACCAGGCATACCCATGGACACCAAACCGCCGATAATGAAGGCAATTGCCACCAGGGGCATTACCTTTCTAAACCCACCCAGTTTTGGTATCTCTCGAGTGTGCGCCTGGTCGTAGACCATACCGACAACAGCAAAGAATAGAGCCGTCATCACACCATGGGAAAACATTTGGATGCCCGCGCCTAACATTCCAGTGCTGTTCAAGGTGGCAAACCCCATCGAAACAAGCCCCATATGCGAGACGGATGAAAACCCAATGACATATTTAAAATCCGTTTGGACGCTTGCGATAAAGGCGCCGTAAACCACGTTCACCAGAGTCAGCAGGATGATCCACGGCATATGAAACTTTGCACCTTCAGGCAGCAGCATGATTCCCACCCGCAGGGCGGCAAAAGCGCCTAATTTCATCAAGACACCAGCATGGAACATGGAGACTGCAGTTGGCGCCGCAACGTGGCCGTCTGGGCTCCAGTTGTGAAATGGGAAGATACCACCCAGAATGGCAAAACCAAAGAAAACAAATGGAAACCATATCTTCTGAAAAGTCGCCGAGAAACCTGCATTTTCCAGGGCGATCATGTCAAATGTACCCAACCCTGAGGTGAAATACATTGCCAGCGCACCAATCAGCGCCATCATAGAACCGATAAACAGGTAAAGTGTCAATTTCATGGCTGCGTATTCGCGCGTAACCTTCCAACCCCAGATGGCAATCAGGAGGTACATCGGGAACACGGCAATTTCGTAGAAGAAGAACAACATGAATAAATCCAGCGATACAAACACACCAAATACACCGGTCGCCAGGATAAAAAGGAAGGCAAAAAATTCACGCGGTCTGTCATCGATACGCCAGGAAATCAATACACCCGTGAACATCACCACACCAGTCAACAAGACCAGTGGAGCGTTTATCCCATCTACACCCACATAGTAGGATATGCCGATGGCAGGGAGCCAGGCGTATTTTTCTACCAACTGGTAGCCGCCAACAGCAATGTCATAGGAGAAATACACCCAGATAGATAGGAGCAGGGCAAATGCTCCTGCTGACAGGGCTGCTACGCGCACCTCGGTCTTGCGATCTGCCGGGATAAGCAAGATCAACAGACCTGCTATCATCGGAGTAAAAACAATGACGCTAATAATTGGAAATTGCATCGTTCACCTCAGTCGTGTCTCATGATACGCTTGCGCGCACCGTTAGAACAGCATCTTGACTGCGTTGTTAATTACACCCAAAATCCAGGACGGCCAGACACCGATCCACAGGATCAGGACCATCAGCGGGACAATCACAAATATCTCTCGCGCATTAATTTCAGTGAGATGGCCTGCCCAATGCTCATTCAACGGTCCATGCAATACCTGTTTGATGCCTTTCAATATATAAGCGCCGGTGAAGAATAAACCGATCATCGCCAGAGCCGTATACACCGTAAAGATCGGCCAAGAACCTCGCACCACCATAAATTCTGACACAAAACCATTCAAACCCGGCAGCCCCAGTGAAGCCATCGAGGTAAAGATCAGGATACCGCCGTAAACAGGAACCAATGGGAAAAGTCCGCCAAAATCCTTCAGGTTACGGGTGTGTGTCCGTTCGTAGATCACACCCACCAGAAAGAACATACCAGCAGCAGATAAACCGTGGTTGAACATTTGCAGTACAGCGCCGTTCATGGCAATGTGAGCATCGGGGGTGCCTGCAGCGTAAGCTGCTGCTGCAATACCCAGAACTACAAATCCCATATGGTTAACTGAGGAATACGCAACCAGACGCTTGAAGTCATCCTGCCCGTACGAGGCCAGTGCGCCGAAAATGATTGCCATCACCGCCAAAAATGCCAGCGCTCCAGCATACTGCCTGGCTTCTGCAGGATACAGAGGCAGAACCAGGCGTAAGAAACCGTAAGCGCCCAACTTGAGCAAAACACCCGCCAGGATCATCGACCCTGCCGTAGGGGCTTCGGTATGCGCATCCGGCAGCCAGGTGTGGAAAGGCCATACGGGCACTTTTATAGCAAATGCGATCGTAAACGCCCAAAATGCGATGGCTTTTACCGTCTCAATTGGCACATTGAACGGTACTTGCGCCAAGGAAGGCCAGATCTGGTACAACTCGGTGATATCAAATGTCCCACCCACTACGCCCAGCATTTGGATTGCCAGCAGCAAGCCTAAAGAACCTGCCATGGTATAGATCATAAACTTAAAGGAAGCGTAAGTACGAGCAGGGATTTTCTTCCCACCCCAGATTTCACGCTCGCCTTTCTCGCTGCCCCACTGGTTGATCAGGAAATACATTGGAACCAGGCCAAACTCCCAGAACACAAAGAAGAGCAGCAAGTCCAGCGCGAGGAACACACCCAACATCCCCATCTCCAGCAAGAAGAACAGGATCATGTAGGATTTGATGCGTTCTTTGATGCTGAAGGACGCCAGGATGGCAAGCGGGGTCAAAATGGTGGTGAGTATCACCATGGTCAACGAGATACCGTCCACTCCCAGGTGGAAGGACGAGTTGATCGCGCTATACCAGATATATTTCTCCTCAAATTGAAACCCTGTGCCTGCCTGGTCAAAGCGGAACCACAAGACCAACGAGAGAAACAGCGGGATAAAGCTCAGGACAAAAGCTACCCAGCGCAGTAAATTCTCTTGCTCGCGCGGCAGGACAAAAAGGATCGCCCCTGCAATCGCGGGTGAAAATAAGATGAGCGTAAGCAGGTGATTTACGATGAAATCCATCATTCGCTCCTAGTCAAAAAATTGCCTCTGCTGGCCTTGGGGGCTAGCGAGCCATCATTAATAAATAATAGAACAGCGCAGAAAAAGCCGCCACGCTGACCAATGCCAGGATCATGTACTGCTGGACACGACCGGTTTGGATGACACGCAAGACATTGCCAAGCTTCTTGGTGGTTTCCGCCATCCAATCGCCTGAACCGTTGACAACCGGTTTGTCGATCGCATCTCGCAGAAAATTACCGATGATGCCAGAGATATTCGCAAACCAGTGCAGCACACCATCGATGACTTTGCGATCCATCCACAAAGAAGTGAACGTCTCAGACAACCAATAAGCAGGCTGGACAAAAGCTTTGTCATACATTTCATCAAAGTAGTATTTATTTTTCAATACTTTATGGAACGAGCCTAGCCTGGCCTCGACCGGATCCTGGTCGCCAGCTTTTACCTTACGATACACCAACCAACCCAGGTATAAGCCGCCCAGGGCAACCACCAGCGAGGTCAACAAAGGCACAAAGCTAAAGTCAACTGCCATCGGGTGTTCAACCAGGGTTCCGCCGACAAACTCATGGAACCAGTTCGGGATTACCCCGCCTAACATAGGAAAATGCTCTGGAATGCCCACCCAACCGGCGGTCACAGCAAAGAATGCCAGGATCGCCAGGGGTGTGGTCATCGTCCACGGTGTTTCACTGGCATGTTCAGCTGCGTGCGTGCGCTGTTTTCCTAGGAAGGTCAGGCTGATCTGCCGCATGGTGTAAAAGGCAGTGAGCAACGCTGCCAAAGCCAGGGTGAGGAACACTACCCAGTGCCCGTGACCAAATGCATCTGCCAAGATTTCGTCCTTTGACCAGAAACCCGCCGTGACCAACGGGAAACCAGATAGCGCCAGGCCGCCGATCAAGAATGTCCAGAAGGTAACCGGCATTTTTTTGCGCAGCCCGCCCATATTGAACATATCCTGTGGATCCACATGCTCGCCAGTGTGCAGTACACCGTGTTCCATGCCGTGGATGACTGAACCGGAACCCAGGAATAAAAGCGCTTTGAAGAACGCATGGGTGATGAGGTGAAAAGCTGCTGCCACATAGGCGCCAATCCCCAATGCCGCAACCATGTAGCCCAACTGAGAAATTGTCGAATAAGCCAGGACTCGTTTGATATCATTTTGCGCCACGGCGATCGTGGCGGCAAACAGTGCAGTGAAAGCGCCGATAAACGCCATCAGCATCATCGGTGGCGTCAGGTGACCGTGTTCCATGCCAGCTGAAAGCAGCGGAAAGACCCGGATCACCATATACACACCCGCAGACACCATGGTCGCAGCATGGATCATGGCAGAAACAGGGGTCGGACCTTCCATCGCATCCGGCAGCCAGACATGTAACGGCCATTGCGCAGATTTACCTACGGTACCCATAAACAACAAGATACCAATCAATCCGGCAGCCGAAAGACCCGCAAAGCCTGAAGTTGTCTCAGCCAGGCGGGTCAGAACTTCCTGGTTGTAAAATATTTCGCGGTAATTCAGGGTGCCCGTCATTGAGTACAGATAGGCTATACCCAAGAGCATAAATACATCGCCCAGGCGGGTAGTGATGAACGCTTTGATCATGGCTGCCCGAGCTGAGGGTTTACCATACCAAAAACCGATCAACAAATATGAGCACAAACCCATGATCTCCCAGCCTGCGTACAAAATCAGCAGGTTGTCAGAGACCACCAGGGTGTACATACCAAAAGCAAATAAACCGATAAAGGCAAAAAAGCGAGAATACATAGGTTCGATCGAAGGAACCTTGTGCGAATGGCCGTGTGCATCGGTCACCGTTGCGCCATGCGGCGGTAAACCTGGGCGGTCATGATCCCCCTTGGGTTGCCCGTAATTGTGATAACCAACGCTGTACAGGAAGATCATCAGGATGGTCCAGGCTACGAAGAAAAGCGTGGCTGCAGACAGCGGATCAATCTGCACACCGATGCGCAGCCATGTCTCTCCGGTAGGCAGCCAGGGGATGGATGATGTAAATGGATGCTCCCCAAAATGCTCAACTTGCAGGGCGCGCAGGAAGATAATCATACTGCCCAGCCAGGAGAGAAAAGCTGAACCAACCGCAATCGTGTGGCTGAGGGCTTTATGGCGATTGGTAACCAGTATGATCAAGAAAAATGCCAGTAACGGCGGTAAGGGAACAAGCCAGATCAGAGTTTCTGTTGTTAAAAAATTCATCTTGGCACCTTATAGGGTCTGGTTCAACGACTCAATCCGATGAGTACACTGCCAGGAAAGTACACTGATTGATAAAGTTGATTTCATCATTACCACTTCATCAAATCGATCTCATCCGCAGAAATCGTATTCCGCGTGCGATAGATCGAAATAAACAATGCCAGGCCGACCGCGACTTCAGCTGCAGCGACTGCAAATACAATCACTGCAAAGACTTGCCCGGCGATCATTTCCGGTGTGCGGTAGCGCCAAAAAGCGACCAGGTTGATATTCACCGCATTGAGCATCAGCTCAATCCCCATCAAGATTGCAATTGCATTTTTACGCGCCAAAACGCCGAACAACCCGACGCTGAACAACGCTGCAGCAAAGGTTAAGTACCAGGAAAGGGGTATCATCGATTCCTCCGTCTACTTTCTTTCCCAGGCGACGACAATTGCGCCGATCAACGCGGCCAGCAGCAAAATTGACGCCAGCTCGAAAGGCAGCACATACGCATCAGGAGATACCAGGGCAACACCCAGATCTTCCAAAATCTTTTCAGGTCTGGCGAGTGGCGCTAATGCTGTGCTGATGCCGGGCCAGCTACTGAGCACAAAGAACAACGCAGCAATACTTGCCAGGCCTAGAAATGCCGCCCACCCCCAGTTTGCATTGAAGCGCGGGCCGGTATCACTGGCGATTTTTCTGGTCATCATAATGGCGAAGATCATCAAAATCGCGATCGCCCCGATATATACAACAATCTGGACAACAGCCAGAAAGCCTGCTTCAAGCAGCACATAAGCAACCGCAACACCGAACAAAGCCACAACCAGCCACAAAGCTGAGTGGACCAGGTTGCGTACGGTTACCACCATCAACGCAGCGCCAAGTGTGACCGCTGCCATCAAAATGAAAATGATCTGTACAGGAGTCATAGGCTTACTCCACTATTGAGAGATAGGTACTGCCGGTGCAGCATTGCTTCCAGCAGCAATAATTGCATTCTCAGGGCTGGCGATTGGTTTCGGCTCCGCTACACGTTGCCGCTCGACTGTGGCATGACGCCGCAGCAAGATTAGCGTCACCCACAGGATGCCTCCATTTGCCAGGAACAACCCAAGGACATAGACTGCCCGGGATGAACCAATGAGCAGCTTATCCACCACCGCGGTAACCAGCAGCGTAACCAGAGATAGCGGAACCAGGAATTTCCAATTGAAATTAAGCATGTGATCTATGCGGATACGCGGCATCGAGTATTTGATCCACATGATTACCCAGTAGAAGAAAAAGGCCTTGATGAACAGATAAAGGACACCCAGGATCGGAAATGCCTCGGCGCCTGGTCCGCGCCACCCGCCAAAGAACAAAGAACTTACCAGGGCGGAAACGGTGAGGGCATGCAGAAGCTCACCAGCATAAAACATACCAAATTTCATGCCGGAATATTCAATATGGTACCCGGCAACAATTTCGGACTCCGCCTCATTGAGATCGAATGGCGAGCGCCCTAATTCTGCAATCGAGCTGATGAAAAAAATCAGCGCTGCAATGGGAGCCAAAACGATAAACCACACATCCTGGGCGTTTACAATTTGATTGATGCTCATGGAGCGTGCCAGGATGACCGGGACGATCAACGAAATCACCATTGGCACTTCGTAAGAGACAACTTGCGCTACCATTCTAAACGCCCCAAGCAAGGCATATTTATTATTGGACGCCCAACCAGCCATCAGGATGCCCAGGGTAGAGATAGCGCCTACAGCAACAATATACAGCACACCGACATTCAGGTCCGCACCCAAAACCGTCGGCGCAAATGGGATGACTGCCCAAAGTAAGAGCACAGTTGCCAATGCGATGATGGGTGGAATATTGAAGACCACCCGATCAGCCCCTTCAGGGATAAGGTCCTCCTTGATAAGAAGCTTGATCACATCAGCCAAGGGTTGGATCAAACCAAAAGGTCCCAGGCGGTTGGGACCCAGGCGGTCTTGAAAGCGGGCAACTACCTTTCTTTCCACCCAGACCAGCAGGATATCAACCACCAGGACAAACATTGATATCGCAAGCACGCCAAGCAGCACCATAAGGAAGTTCACCAGACCGGAATTCATCCCCCAGCTGGTGAACAAACCCTCTAGCCAGTTTGCTATGGAATTGACTGGATCAGCCATAACTCTCTCCTGACAGGATTTTTTATTGCCAACACAAAAAGCCTTCTAAAACATAAAAAGCTGATTGTGTGAGCATCAGCTTTCTATGGTACAGGCTTTTACAGACTAAGACCACTCCAATGCGCCTTTTTGCCAAAGGTAGACTAACCCGGCAATAAGGATCAGAATAAAGAGCGCACCTTCGAAGACCGCAAAAAGCGCCAGACGATCAAAGGCTACCGCCCACGGAAACAAGAACACCATCTCCACGTCAAAAACCAGGAACACAAGGGCAAAGATGTAGTATTGAACCTTGAATTGGATCCAGGTTTGACCTACGGTCTCAATACCGCATT
This sequence comes from uncultured Anaerolineaceae bacterium, assembly GCA_964614855.1. Taxonomy (GTDB): domain Bacteria; phylum Chloroflexota; class Anaerolineae; order Anaerolineales; family UBA4823; genus CAWJHE01. Next base: position 9,440 of record CAZTMX010000095.1, read on the forward strand.
CATAAGTCTGCTGCTTGATCGTATTCGGTTTTTTAGGAGCGATGAGGAGAGGAATCAGGTACGCGGCGGCAAGCGGAAAAATAGGAGCCAGCACAAGAAAAACCCCTATATATAACCACTCTTGACTTGGCATATGCACTCCTTGTTGTTCTATTTATTGGTTTTGTATCTCTGACGCGCTTGAGTACCCATATACGCCGGGATAACTTGCACATTTTACCACAAGTTAAGATTTCTTTAAGTATTCACAAGCTGTTGGAAGGTGTTTTTAATATCCTCAATCAATTCACTCTTATTTTAATCAGTTGCAGAGAACTGAATCCAGAAAAAGATACTATAATATTTAGACACATGATGTGTGTGCAAATTTCTGGCACAGCATTGACTTACAATTTTTTTCTGCTCAGCTCACTATTATGAGCCGGCATTGAACTAAAGATCATTGGCTGGTGTATTTCATAGTGATGACAGGTGTTTTTTCAGCTGATTGGATGAGAATTGTTTTTCATGGAACAAGATAAAACATCCATTCGATGGTGGGATTTCCTCGCTGGCACCCTTTTAATGGCTGCTTTGCTGACCGCTGCCTCGCGCCTGGTAGTGACACAATGGACGGACCACCTTGCAATCACCCAAACACTTGTGTTTTTTGGTGTTCTTGCTGGTCTTGCTCTGGGAAAGAGCCGGTTTACGCAGGCTACCTGTCTGGTTTTTGCTGCAGCCTACGGTACTTTTGCCATTCCCTGGCAGTTGGGAATGACAATTTCTGCCGAGCTGCTTTGGGGCGAAAGATTGCTGATCCTGGTTAATCGTCTGTCGGTGATCATCTACCAGCTTGTAAATGGAAGCCAGGTAGAAGACTCCCTGCTATTCATAGTAATCATGTGCATGCTTTTTTGGACACTGGCGGTCCATGCTGGGTACACCCTGGTACGCCACGGCAGCGCGTGGGGCAGCCTGCTGCCGACAGGTGTCACAATTTTCATCATCCATGCTTTTGATCCGTTAGTCACTCGCCGCACATGGTACCTGGCAGCTTTTATCCTGTTTTCTCTGATCATTGTTGCGCGCATGGTCTTCCTTCAGCGGCAGAAACGTTGGCAAGACACTCGCACCGCTCTACCCCCTCATTTGGGGATGGATTATATCCAATTCACCATCCTGGCCACATTTCTGATCGTCT
>CAZTMX010000096.1:0-10465 GCA_964614855.1 uncultured Anaerolineaceae bacterium
TTTTTCAATGTTAATTTTCAGCCAAGGTGGTCGGTTTTTATTTTACAAAATACATTTCTCCAAGCACATTATAGAATATATGTTCTATTATGTCAAGCGGGTAATACATCAGGCGTATATATTTGTTATAATGAAAACCAATCATCATAGTTGGAAGGAAAGGTAATGAAAGAAAATAGAATTTACATCACACGTGTGGATGCCAATAAGCTTTTTGAGTTGGTGACAGAGGCGCGGCACGCGGGGTACCGGGGCAGTCATTATCTGCTGAACTTGCTCGCAGAATTAGAGCGGGCAAATATCGTTGATCAGAAGGAAATCCCCGCAGATGTGGTGACAATGAACTCTAAGGTAAGCCTATTAGATGTTGATTCTGGTGAAGAGATGATCTGGACGCTGGTCTTTCCGGAGGAAGCCGATCTGGGAGAGGGCAAGATCTCTGTTTTAGCGCCCATAGGCACAGCCATGTTGGGTTACCGCGAAGGCGATACTTTTGAGTGGGAAACACCAGGTGGAAAATGCAATTACAAGGTACAAAAGATATTGTACCAACCGGAAGCCTCTGGAGATTATGAGCTTTAGCAAACAAGTGCAGGGTAGGGGGGGAATGGCGAAACTCAGTGGATCATCATAAGAAATCCTGACCTGGAGCATTGCAACACCAAACGATCAGGCAAAACCAATAAAAACTTGCGAGACTTACTCTCGCAAGTTTTCTGTTTTTCGCTCTCAGCAGGGGGCTTGACTTCAAGCGAAAAACGCATTACAATAATAATGCTTATGATAAGTATTATTATCATAAGCATAAAAATTATCCGCAGACACAACCCCCAGGAGGCCAGTCGTGCCAGAAATCCCTCCAAACTACCACGGTCAATCCATTGCTTCTGCGATGGCAGCTTACCTGGATAGCGTTAACCTGGCCCGCTCGCAAAACACAGCCCGCACCTATGCCAATGCCCTGCAGGCTTTTGGCGCCCTACTGAAAAATAAGAAAATTGATATCGACAAAATTCCTGTATCTGATTTGAGAGAAGACGCGGTTGCCTGGTTTGCCGTGTATCTGAAGGATTTTGCGCCCACCACCGAACAACTCTACCTCACCGCCGTGGCCGGGTTCTACGAATTTGTAGCTGCAGAACGCCTGGCAGAGCTGAACCTGCCTCGCCTCAGGTTGTTAATCCGCCAGCGCTCGCGCAAGCCCGGGCAACGTTTACCGCAATTTCCCCGCACCGCAATTGAAGAAATAATCCAATACGCAATTAATATTGCATCTCACCCGGCAAATACCCCGCAAGATCGCTTGCGCAATCTGCGCGACAGGGCTTTCCTGCTCACCCTGGCAGACACCGGTATGCGTGTTCATGAAGCTTGCAACCTGCGCCGCGGCGACCTGGATGTGAACGAAAGTCGCGCAATCATTATCGGTAAAGGAGATCGCCAGGCGGTAGTCCGCTTCTCGCAACGCTCGATCCAGGCGATAAGGGATTATCTACACGCAAGATCTGAACTGGACGGCGCCAGTGGACGCCCGCTTTCCTCCCTGCCCCTCTTTGCACGCCATGATAAAGGCGCCGGCAAGAAGGTAAAACCGATTACAACGACAACCGGACGCACTATAGTGGACCAGCGCACGAGGGAGGCTGTAAGCGATCCGCAGGCAGCGGATGCCATCACCCCCCACTCCTTCCGCCACTACTTTGTTACCGCAGTACTGCGCGGTTCTGGCGGCAACCTCAAGCTGGCGCAGGAGCTGGCGCGCCACCGCAATATCGCCGTTACCCAGCGCTACGCTCACTTGTCAGATGATGAGCTTGACCAGGGTTACACCGAGATATTCGACAAGTAGCCAGCTGCTTTGAACCAGTCAGCCAAAATGATTTGCTTGTAAACTACCAGAATAGCCGCATCTATTAAATAAAGAATAGCCATGCCCTAAACACTGGCATGGCTTTTATTGTTGCGATCAGATTGTCCTTCTGCTTCCTCTAATTAGCAGCAATCTTTCTTGAAACCCCACAAAAATGCCAGGGCCATGAGCAGCAGCAGCGGCGATAAAATGGCGCTCACAACGGCTTCGCTAAAGAACAGGAATTGCGAACCGGCGGATAGGAATGCCAGGGCAATCCCGCCTGCACCGATCAGTGCGCCGCCAATGCCCACCCACCAGAACCCAGGTTTTGCGCCCTTGGCGAAGAATGGTCCTAGAAAGATCACCAGGCCGGCTACCCCGTGAAACAGCGGTACAGCCAGTTTCTTCAGAGAGTCCATGCCGGCAACGCTGGAGATGGCGATAGCCAGGAAACCGACCAGTGCAAACCAGGCAAAGTACTTCTTCCAGCCCTTGTAATACTGGTTTGCGATACCCAGGGCAATGCCTAACGGGATCAGGCTGGCAACCGTTAACACATACGGTGATTTCAAGATGCCCATCCCCAGGAAGATCAGCAGCAAGCCGGAAACCAGCAAGACGCCAAAACCTAGCATATAATAAACATCATACAGCTTGTTTTGTTTTTTGTAGCGGGCATAAAAAAGCCCCAGCAGGTAAACTGCTGCCAAACCGGTGAGTAACAGGAACAGATTATTCAGTGTAAAAAGGCCCATATTAAACTCCCTCTCCAATCGATGAATATAGAATTTTTAGACAATAGCCATAAATATTAGTATACAATTAATTTCTACCAGAAAAATGACTTAGGTCACATAAAACCAATTTCTTCCCGGCATCGCTGCTTCCCATCCATCAAAAACATGAGTTTTGTCACTATGACAACCCGATGGGGTTGAGTATGATAAAGAATGCGGGTTTTTTGAAAACGATCATGTCTTCAATTACACTTTTTTAGGAGAACTATGACAGACGAAAACACCAATCACGAGGATCCTCGTATCCTCGAGTTGAGGAAGGTTCGCGAGAAAGCGCGCCTGGGCGGCGGTGAAAAACGCATCCAGGTGCAGCACCAAAAAGGCAAGTTGACCGCACGGGAGCGCCTGGAGCTATTGTTGGATCCCGGTACGTTCAATGAATTAGAGCCGTTCATCGTGCACACCGGTGACGAGATGGGCATCGCCAAGGATTACTACCTGGGCGATGGAGTGGTGACTGGCTATGGGCAGATTAACGGCCGCACCGTGGGGGTGTATTCCCAGGATTTCACCGTGTACGGCGGCACCCTTTCGGAAATGCAAAGCCACAAGATTTGCCGGGTGATGGACCTGGCTGTGCGTAACGGCACGCCAATCATTGGGTTGATCGACTCGGGCGGCGCCCGTATCCAGGAAGGCGTCAAGAGCCTGGGCGGGTATGCTGAAATCTTCCGCAGAAATGCATTGTATTCAGGCGTTATCCCGCAGATCAGCTTGATGCTCGGTCCGTGTGCCGGCGGTGCAGCCTACTCCCCCGCCCTATCCGATATCATCATCATGGTGCGCAAGAATTCCTTTATGTTCCTCACCGGACCGGATGTGATCAAAACCATCACCGGCGAAATCGTCGATGCTGAGAGCCTGGGCGGTGCGGATGTGCACACCACAGTCACTGGCACGGGTCACCTGGCAACTGAGAATGAGCAAGAAGCCATTGCCGTTACACGCCGGCTGCTGGGGTATTTCCCTTCGAATAATGTGGAAAACCCCCCTTCTCGTCCGACGGATGATGACCCGCTGCGCATGGACGAAGAATTGAACCATATCGTTCCTCTTGATGCCTATGAGCCGTACAGCATGCACCAGGTGATTGAGCACGTGGTGGATGCAGGCACCTTCCTGGAATTACAGCCAGGTTGGGCTTTGAATGCGATCGTCGGGTTGGCGTACATCGGCGGTCACAGCGTGGGGATCGTGGCGCAGGAACCCAGCCACATGGCGGGTGTGATCGATATCGATGCCTCAGACAAGATGGCGCGTTTTGTGCGCATGTGCGATTGTTTCAATATCCCCCTGGTGACCTTTGTCGATTCGCCGGGTTTCCTCCCGGGCACCCACCAGGAATATTCAGGCATCATACGCCACGGCGCAAAGCTGCTTTACGCATATTCGGAAGCCACTGTACCCAAAGTCACCGTTGTCACTCGTAAGGCGTACGGCGGTGCTTACGTGGTGATGAGCAGCAAGTACCTGGGCACGGATGTTAATTACGCCTGGCCGAGCGCAGAGATTGCGGTGATGGGCGCTGAAGGTGCCGTCAATATCCTTTTCCGTAAGGAAATAGAACATGCTGACGATCCGGCTGCCGAGCGTAAATCCCTGGTCGATGATTACCGCAACCGTTTCAACAATCCGTATTTCGCTGCCAAAGCCGGCTATGTGGATGACATCATCGAACCCAAGGAAACGCGGCCAAAGATCATCGCTTCCTTAGCAGCGCTGCGTGATAAGCAGGTCTATGCCCCGACACGCAAACACGGAAATATCCCGGTATAAAGGCTCAAGGTCACAACGATGAGTGCAAATCTTTCAAATGCCTTGATCATCACCGTTCTAGGGATGGGGTTGGTTTTCGCCGCCATCTTGCTGCTTTGGGGGGTGATGGCATTGCTTGTGCGAATTGCCCCTCCACCTAAACCTGGCGAGCTCCCAAAGCTTGACCAGCGGCAGCCAGAACTGGAAAGAAAACGCCGGGCTGCTATCGTGGCTGTGGCTGTGGCACTATCACAACCAACTGACCCACACAGCCCGCAATTATTCCCCGAGCCGCCCAAGGCTCTGGTCAGCGCCTGGCAGGCTGTTATGCGCACCAAGATGCTGAATAAACGCGGTTCACCAAAGTAATCATCCAGGGATTGTTATGATGAAAAAATATAAAGTCAAAGTAGAAGAAAAAACCTACATGGTTGAAATCCAGGACCTCAAGAGCAAGCCTATCCTGGCCGTGGTGGATGGTGTGACCTTTGAGATTTGGCCTGAGGAGGTTGAATGCATGCCCGAGGTGAAGGCAGCGCAGACAAAGACTACGACCCAAGCCGCCGCTCCTCCGCTGATCTCTCAGGCTGCTACACCGGTTTCTGGCAGCGGATTGACATCCAATACCATCAAAGCCCCAATCCCCGGTGTGGTTATCGCCATCAAGGTGCATCCGGGCGATGTGGTGGAAACCGGTCAGGAAATTTGCGTCATCGAAGCTATGAAGATGCGCAACCCCATCCGCTCCAGCCGCTCTGGCACCATTGCTTCTGTGCCGGTCACCGTAGGACAATCGGTGAGCCACGGTGAACTGCTGGTGGAGTTTGCGGATTAACCCCTATGAGCCTTTCCGAGCTATTACCTGAAATCTTCAAAGGCCTGACAGCGTTTACCTGGGGCAATGGCGTGATGATCCTGGTGGGCGCAGTGCTGATTGCCCTGGCAGTGCTCAAAGAATATGAGCCGGTTCTGCTCTTGCCGATCGGTTTTGGTTGTATGCTGGCAAATATCCCTCTTACCGGGATGAATGAAGGTCTGGGGTTGTTCAATGTCCTATATAATGCCGGTATTTCCACAGAAATCTTCCCCTTGTTGATCTTCATCGGTGTAGGCGCTATGATCGACTTCAGCCCACTGCTCTCGCAACCGCGCATGGTGTTGTTGGGTGCAGCAGGGCAATTTGGCATTTTTGGTACGCTGATCCTGGCCACGCTCCTGGGTTTTCCGCTAAATGAAGCGGCATCCATCGGTGTAATCGGCGCCATCGACGGGCCTACATCGATATTTGTGGCTACAAAGCTGGCGCCGGCGCTGCTGGCGCCGATCGCTGTGGCTGCATATTCTTACATGAGCCTGGTACCGATTATCCAGCCGCCGCTGATGCGCCTGCTTACCACAAAAGCTGAGCGCCGCATCCGTATGGAGTATGCTCCTCGACCGATCTCCCGGCGAGCGCGTATCCTCTTCCCGATCGTGGTAACCCTGGTCGTCGGGCTGTTGGTGCCAGATGCCACCCCGCTGATCAGTATGTTGATGCTTGGTAATTTACTGCGTGAGAGCGGCGTGGTGGAGCGCTTGAATAAATCTGCACAGAACGAAATTGCCAACGTCGCTACCCTGTTTTTGGGTGTGACCATCGGCTCCACCATGAATGCTGCCGCATTTCTAAACCTGCAGACGCTGGGGATTATGCTCCTGGGCCTGATCGCGTTTGTCCTGGATACGGTCGCCGGGCTGCTATTTGGCAAGCTGATGTCCTTTGTCAGCGGTGGAAAGATCAACCCCCTGATTGGCGCGGCTGGGATCAGTGCTTTTCCGATGGCAGGCCGGCTGGCAGCCCAGGTGGCGCAGGAAGAGGATTTTGAAAACTTTATCCTGATGCACGCTATGGGCGCCAACACTGCCGGACAGCTTGGTTCGGTGATGGCTGGCGGTGTGCTCTTAGCCCTGGTTTCGGGGATGATCTAGCCTTTTCCGCATAGAGACGCTATTTCACCCGTATCCAGACCGGCAGCCTGGGACCGAAGAATTTCCCGGCAGGATCTCGCAATTTCCAGTAACCCTGGTAGTACCCTGCAGTTGTGGGGGCTGTCAGGGTTACTGCGATTTGAACGCTCATCATCGTCTCGGCGTAAGGTGCGTCCACGCTTTCCGGGCCGTTAAACCTCTCGCCATCCAGGTATGCCAGGGTATAGCCGCCAGTCCAGGTGGTGCGTCCCTGGTTGCGTACTTTCCAGATTTTCTCAAAAACTGCACCCGCTGGCACAACCTCCCACAAAGGGATGGTGACATGCGCCAGAAATTGCGCCCGGTTATCAGCCGGCGCCGGGTTAACGGATGGCACCTGGATAATGGAGTACAGTTCATCGCCAAAGAACTGCCCTTGCGGGTTCTTAATACGCCAGCTGCTGCGGTATTGGCCTGGGGTTAGCGGCGCGCTCAGCTCAAGCGACAAGTCTTGCACCTCGCCCGGCGCAGTGACCGGCAGCGTTACAGGCTGTCCTCCCATGCGTTCATGTGCCAGGTAATCGAGCCGGTAACCTGGTCCCCAGGTGGTTGTACCGCTGTTGCGTACGCGCCAGGTCTTCAGGAATTTACTGCCTGCCGGCATGCTGCTGCCGTCCAACACGGTGACATCCTTGACAAATGTCGCTCCATCCACAAGCTCACCGGGGGCTGTCTCTTGCACTACTTCGATGCGCAAGGTCAGTGCCTGCTCAAACAAATTTCCAGCGGCATCGCGCCCCATCCAAGTGCCCTGATGGATCCCCGCTTGTTGCGGTGCCAGCAAATCCAAAGCCAGGTCGGTGGTGGCGCCTGGCGTAGCGATCAGGTTGATGCCATCAATTGGCGCTCCGAAATCTGCGCCGCTGCGCTGCACCAGTTGGTAGCCAGCTTCCCATGGAATTGTGCCGCTGTTGCGCACGCGCCAGACCTTACGAAAGGCGCTGCCTGCTGTAAGGCGGGTGTCCGCAGGGATGGTCACATCGTCCACAAACGTGAGCTGGTTGAAGAGCACCTGCTCCGGTTCAACCCGGATCTGTGCGTAGAGAATTTCACCAAAGGGTTGGCCCTGGATGTTTCGCAATTGCCAGGTGCTGCGGTAATCGCCCGGCGCCTGGGGCGCTTTGAGCGATACGGCCACCACAGCTTCTTCGCCCGCCCGGGTGTATGGAATGGCTACGCTCTCCGGCGCATCCATGCGGTTGTCATCCACATGTGCCAGCCGGTAGCCTGCGCGCCAGGCAGTGCTGCCAGTGTTGCGCACTTTCCATTCTTTCAAGAAAGTTTGACCGGGCCGGAAAAGTGAGCCATCGGGTATGCTCACATCCGCCAGGTATTTTGCCGCATCGGCTCCCGCACTTCCGGCTGTAAAGATTTCTACCCACAGGGGGAAATTAAAGAACTGCCCGTCCTGGCTGCGTGCTTTCCAAACTCCGTTATGGCGTCCTTGGGTCGAAGGTGCGGTCATATCCAGGGAGATGCTGGCCTGTTCGCCCGGATTGAGGACTGGCAGCGAAATGGCTCCCGCAGCGCTCATTTGTTCACCGGAGAAAAAAGTCAGTTCATCCCCTGCTTGCCAGGGAACCGAGCCGGAATTGGCAATCCGCCAGGTCTTTACGAAAGAAGTACCGGGCTGCAGCAGTGTACCGTCCGGGATGGTTTCATCAGAGATGAACATCAATTGTTTATAGGCTGGCTGGACCTGGCGGAAAAGCGGCCAGGGATCGATGACATCTGGGACCACATACCCGCTCAGACCGTGCCCCAGGTGCTGCAGGGTCAGGTGCAGGTGGATGCCAGTTGAATTGCCCGTGCTGCCCGAAATCCCCAGCGGCGCACCCAGGGCCACAAAATCACCAGCCCGCACATCAACGCGCGAAAGATGCCCATACCAGGAGACATAGACAGCGCCGTTGCTCCATTCGTGGCGCAATGTGACGTAATTGCCGTAACCTGCTCCGTAAAACCCCACCTTCACCACTACCCCGCGCTGAGCAGCCAGCACCTGTACCGGGTTTCCTCGCTCATCGGTGGCTTTTAGATCAATGCCCTCGTGTCTGCCGTAAGACCGGATGGAATTGAATTTGTCTGTGAGCACCATCGAGATCGGAAGCGGGTTTTGCAAGTAAAATGCTTCATTTCCTGGCATACATGCCTCCTGAAATGGCGTAATCTGAAAGAAAATTGTGCCTGGTAGCCAGCAATCAGACTGGTTTTGTCTGATTATACTACAACAAATCTTATCGCCTTCCCTTTGCTCTTTTCGAAGCCGGTTTCGCACCTTAAAAACCGGCTTTGATGAATAATGTAACATTGACGCCTTTACGAATCTCGTATAAACTATCCCGATAGAATGCCAGGCTCACCCGGCTCAGGGGCAACTGCTGCCGGGGTGTAAACAATGCGTGACATTCCACCGTCAGATTTAGTTGAGCAGGAGAAAAAACCACATATGACCATCAGTCGATTAGCCAGGTCTATCCCCGCATCACCGACCCTTGCATTAAACGAAGAAGCTCGTGTTTTGCGAGAGCGTGGGGAAGCAGTCATCAATTTGGGTATCGGTGAGCCCAAGAACAAGGCGCCGATCAACGCCATTCTGAATTCTGCCGCCAAATTAACAGCCGGCGAAATCAAATACACTCCCACCGAAGGCACACCTTCTCTCAAAAAGGCCATTATCCGTTATACAGAAGAAAATTATGATCGCGTAATTGCCCCAGAGCAGCTCATTGTCACTGCCGGCGCAAAACAGGCCATCTTCAACATCCTGTACTCCATTCTGAACCCGCAGGATGAAGTCATCATCCTGGCGCCGTACTGGGTGTCCTATCCTGAGATCACCAAGATGGTGTACGGTGTGCCGGTGATTGTCACACCAGAAGACGGCACCTTCATCCCCCGTTTCGAAGAGATCGAGCAAGCAGTTAGCTCGTACACGCGTGCTATCCTCCTCAACAGTCCAAACAACCCCTCGGGCGCGGTCTATCCACCCGAGCTGGTGGCGCAGATTGTCGATTTTTGTGAACGGAAGAAGATCTACCTGATTTGCGATGATATTTACCACAAGCTGGTTTTCGATAGCGTCAAAGCCGTACCCGCCTACAGCTTCACCAATCAGACAGTGGACGACAGCCACATCATTGTGGTCAACGGCGTGTCGAAGCTCTACGGCATGACCGGTTTTCGAATCGGCTGGGTGGTCGCTAACCGCCGCCTGATCGAAGTCATGACCAATGTCCAGGCGCAAACAGCTTCTTCCATCTCGCTCCTGCTGCAGTCGGCCGCCGAAGGGGCTTTGCTGGGTATGCAATCGGTGGTCGAAAACCTGCGGCTGACATTCCAAAACAACCGCAACATCATCTTGCAGGATTTGCACGCCTTCAACGGTGTCAAGACCATCAAGCCGGATGGCACTTTTTATATCCTGCCAGATTTTCGCTACTACCAGCAGAATTCTGTCGAGCTTTCTCGTTTCTTGCTGCGCAAAGCCCTGGTTGTCACTGTGCCTGGTAAGGAATTTGGCATGGAGGGTTATTTACGCCTGAGCTTTGCCGGCGGTGTTAAAGACCTCATGACCGCGGTTGAACGCATCAAGTGGGCGCTGGATCCGAACTCGCCCAACGAAATCTATATTGGTGACCGCAAACATATCAGGGATTGGCTATGAACAACATACTCGATATCAAATCGCCTGCCGAAGCGCAGGCTGCTGCAAGAAAAAGTGATTTTGGCCTGGAAAACCATGGACTGCTCAATTTAAACAAGGTGTATTGGAACCTTCCGGTTGAAGCGCTTTACGAAGAAGCCATCTTCCGTTCCGAAGGAAAAATTAGCCTGCTGGGGCCATTTGTAGTCAACACCGGCAAGCACACAGCCCGCGCTGCCAATGATAAATTTGTGGTGCGTGAAACCTCCACCGAAGACCATATCTGGTGGGGCCAGTACAACCGCCCATACAACCCGGACAATTTCCACGATCTGTTCAACAGGGTCTCCGGTTTTATGCAAAGCCGGGATGTTTTTGTCCAGGACTGCTATGCCGGTGCAGATCCCG
>CAZTMX010000097.1:0-10445 GCA_964614855.1 uncultured Anaerolineaceae bacterium
TGCCCGGCTTGACATTCTTTTCTGCGCGCAGATTACGCACCGAGCGGATGATATCTTGTAGCAGGCTGAATTCCGATAACGCGGCTGCTTCCCAGTTCTCTTCTGCTTTCACTTCTGGCCAGGGGGCAATGATCAAAGCCTCCGGCCAATCGGGTAAATCCGCAGCCAGCGGCGAAGACAGCACGGCGCGTTTCATGTGACCCCAGAGTTCTTCTGTCACAAAGGGGATAAAGGGATGCAGCAGCCTCAAGCAAGTATCGAACACACGCACCAATCCATAAGCCGTGGTATAAGCACACTGGCCTCCTTGTTCAAGCTGTTGTTTGGCAATCTCGATATACCAATCGGCGAAATCGCTCCAGAAGAAATCATAAATCTGGCGACCCGCTTCACCAAACTGGTAGCCCTGGAACAGCCGTTCCACATCCCGCACCAAAGCCTGCCGGCGCGCCCAGACCCAAGAGTCGGCCAGCGTCCAATCCGGGTTTTCTTCGAGACGGGCTGGCTGCAGGTTTGCCAGGGCGTTGGTGATGAAGCGCCCCGCATTCCACATCTTGTTGGCGAAATTGCGGTTTGCTTCCACTTTCTTCAAGCTCAGGCTCATATCGTTGCCGGGGGTTGATCCGACCAGTAGCGTAAAGCGCAAGGCATCTGTACCCAGTTCATCCATGACTTCCAATGGGTCGATCACGTTGCCGTAGGTTTTGCTCATCTTGCGACCGTGCTCATCGCGGATCAGGCCGTGCAGGTATACGGTATGGAAAGGCACCTGTCCGGTGAATTCCAGACCGGTCATGATCATGCGCGCCACCCAGAAGAACAGGATGTCGTAGCCGGTTTCCATCACAGCCGTGGGGTAGAAGTAGCGGTAATCCGGCGTTTCTTCAGGCCAGCCCAGGGTGGAGAAGGGCCATAGACCGGATGAGAACCAGGTATCCAACACGTCTGGATCCTGCTGCAGGTGCGGGCTGCCGCAGTGCGCGCACTGCGTGGGGTCCTCTCGGCTGACGGTCATTTTCTTGCAGTCATCACAATACCACACCGGGATACGGTGCCCCCACCACAACTGGCGTGAGATGCACCAATCGTCGATATTCTCCAGCCAGTTGTAATAGACCTTGGTGAAATGTTCCGGGATGATGCGTACTCTGCCATCGCGCACTGCTTCCAGTGCTGCTTCTGCCAGGGGTTTGATGCGCACGAACCACTGCGTGGACACCATAGGCTCGATCACCTCGCCGCCGCGTTGAGAGCGCGGCACGGAAATTGTATAGGGTTCTTCTTTGATCACCAGTCCGGCTGCGCGCATGTCTTCCCATAAATTCCGGCGCGCTTCGTAGCGGTCTTGACCGGCGTAAGGTCCACCGTTGGGATTGATGTGTGCAGCCTCGTCCAGGATGGAAATCACCTCCAGACCATGGCGCTCGCCGATGTTGAAATCGTTCGGGTCGTGCCCGGGGGTCACTTTGAGCGCGCCTGTGCCGAACTCGCGTTCCACGTAATCATCGGCGATCACCGGGATGGCGCGGTTGAGCACCGGCACCAGCACCTGGCGCCCCACGTATTTCTGGTAACGCGGGTCATCGGGATGGACCGCCACTGCACTGTCGCCCAGGATGGTCTCGGGTCGCGTGGTTGCCACCGGGATGTACTCGCCGGAGGCATCGGCAAGCTGGTATTTGAAGTAATACATCGTGCCGGGCTCTTCGGCGTACTCCACTTCCAGGTCGGACACTGCCGTGCGCAGCCCCGGAGACCAGTTGATCAGCCTTGGGCCGCGATAAATCAGGCCTTTTTCAAACAGGCTCACAAAAGCTTCGCGCACGGCTTTAGACAGGCCATCATCCAGGGTAAAACGCTCGCGATCCCAGTCGCAGGATGCGCCCAGGCGGCGGATTTGTTGGGTAATGATGCCGCCGTATTTGCGCTTCCAGGCCCAGGTGCGGTTAAGAAACTCTTCTCGTCCGATTTGCTCCCGGCTGAGACCTTCTTTCGCCAGCATTTTCTCCACCTGCAATTGGGTGGCGATGCCTGCATGGTCGGCACCCGGTACCCACAGCGTGGGAACGCCTTTCATGCGGTTATAACGGATCATCAGGTCTTCCATCGAGACGAACATGGCATGACCCAGGTGGAGCTCGCCGGTAACATTGGGGGGCGGGATGGAGATTACAAACGGTTTGCGTGTTGGATCAAACCCCGGTTGCTGCGGATCGTTGCTGGGTTTGAAGAAACCCGATTTCTCCCACCACTCATAGATGCGCTGCTCGGTGGTTTGAAAGTTATATGCTTTGGGTAGGGTGTTTTCACTCATTTTGCCTCTCATATTTTTTGTATTAACAAAAAAACCTTTCATCCTGTTGAGGACGAAAGGAATTCTTCCGTGGTACCACCTCAGTTCACTGGCACAATATCCAGTGCTCTCAGTGTCCCGGCAGGTGCTACACACCGATCAGGACCTCGCGCTAACGGGCTCACCCGTGCCGGTCTACTCTGCAGTTTGCAATCACTGATTGGATTGCTGGGGCATTTCTTCGGCATTCATTCCGGGCGACATTCGGCGCTGGTTATCTGAGGGGGTTTTCAGCCATCGACCGCTCCTTCTCTGGCAGTTCGCCATGCGCTTACTCCTCCCGGAGGGGTTTATTTAATTGTTTATCAAAACTTCATTATACCGCCGAATATTTTTTTCGACAAGCGCTTGTCAGGTGGATTATGGACATTGGATAAGCCCCTGAGCCCACAGACAGCCCCCACAGGCCGGGTGAGTGATCAGGTAACAATCCTCTTCGTTGCTTTCAGAAAGGTCGCAACCGCCGCACGGGGTGCAAGGGGCAAAGGCAAAGCTTTGCACACGCTCGCGATAGGCGACATATTCCGGGTCCAACCACATGTCCTGTAAATTTTTTTCCTGGATAAAGCCGATAATATGCTTGCGCGAACGCCGCTCTTTCCCATGCAAGTAGCTGATGTGGTTGTGCAGCAGGGGCGGGCACGGGCTGACACCCCCGTCCCAACCGATGGCGATCGAGCCGCTCTCGATGAATGAGCAAACATCATTTGCACCGCCCAGGTTGTACCCGGCAAGCTCAACGTTGCAGCCGCTGTTGAGCACATCGACAAAGGCTTGTTGTGTGATCTCATTGATATCCATGCGCGGGAATTTCAACAGTGGCAGCCAGGGGGAGGGCATATAGGTGATATTGCGCAGTACGCCAGAGTACAGAGTTTCATCCATCATCTCTTCGGTGTACGGCAGGACATTGCTGACCATAAAGCGCTTGGCACCCAGGCTTTTGCCCAGGGCGATCACAGCCGGCAGGTCCTGGATATTGCGTTTCATCGCGACAAATGCAATGCCAATGACCGGCCGCGGGTGGTGACCGCCGGGGCGCATTTTTCTCAAAGCAGATAAATTTTGGATCACATTCGGCAGCTCAGCCCCCAGGCGTATATCACTGTAGCTCTCCGGTGTTGCGCCGTCAATGGAAACCCAGATCACATCCAGACCAGCATCGATCAGGCTGTGGGAGAGCTTTTCGTTGAGCAAGGTGCCGTTTGTGATCAATTCGACTGATCCACCCAAAGCTTTGGCGCGCCTGACCCAGTCCACGATGCGCGGGTGTGACAGAGGCTCGCCCAGACCGCCAAAAAAGACATCCAGTGGGTAAGAAAAAGATGCCATGTCTGACAGGATTTTTGCGAAAGTCTTTTCCGTCATTTTACCCAGCTTCTCGTCCCAGTTGTTGCGGATGCAGGTGCGGCAATCCAGGTTGCAGCGCGTGGTGGGTTCAATATTAACTTTCGTCAGGTGTGTGGTGGGGCGGTGCAGGCGAAAGGCGTTATTTTCAACATCCAGGCGCATGCGGGCGCCAGGCGCTAACCCAAACTGGCTGGTTAGCTCCGCAGGGATGATCAGCCGACCTTGTTCGTCTACAGTTGCCCACTGGGTGGTGACAGGTTCCATGATGGTCCTTTGTAATACAATGGTTTTGTTGGGTTTATTTTACCCCTTCCCGGTATTGAGATGTAAAATATATCTCATGTATTCATCAAGGGCAATAATTTTCAATGAGGCATATTGAAGCGGAGGAAAGATGCAAACAGAAATCACCACACCTGATGTGTTACTCGACAAGCAAGGGAATTTGAAACGAGCTGGCTGGTCGCGCCAACCGTTAGCAGATTGTAACCTTGAAAATGCTCGTTTCCTGCCAGGGTTGCTTAAACCGCTGCAATTCTTGCGGGTGAAGCGCTGGGATTACTACGCAGTCTTTACCCCGCACCGTTTCTTCTCTGCCACTATTGCAGACCTGGGGTATGCCGCGAATATCTTCGTCTACACACTCGATTTTGCCAGCGGTGAGCTGCATGAGGAAGGGTTGGTGATCCCACTTAGCAAGGGGGTTTCGCTGCCGCGTAACAGCCAGGAGGGTGAAACTACCTTCGAAGGTAAGGGTGCAAAGATCAATTTTCGTGTTCTCCCTGGTAGCCGGGCTCTGTTTGTGGATTGGCCAGATTTTCACCAGGGTCGCGGCATTCATGCGGAGATTAGCTTGCTCTGCCCGCGAGATCACGAATCGATGACGATTATCATCCCGATTGAAAAGAAAAAATTTTACTACAACCGCAAGATCAACTGTATGCCTGCCGAGGGTTGGTTAAAATACGGGGATACCAATGAGGTGCTTCAGCCGTCTAGTTCCTGTGGTTCATTGGATTGGGGGCGGGGGGTTTGGGCTTACAGCAGTTTTTGGAATTGGGCCAGCGCTTCTGGCTTCCTGGCGGACGGCCGGCTGGTCGGGCTGAACCTGGGCTGCGGTTTTGGCGATACATCAGCTGCCAGCGAGGACTGCCTGGTATTGGACGGAAAAATCCACAAGCTTGACCGGGTGAAATTCATTTATGATGCCAGCGATATTCGCAAACCCTGGAAATTCCAGGATAACCAGGGCCGCCTGGAGCTGGATTTTGTGCCTTTTGTTGAGCGGGTTGCCCAAACGGATTTGAAGCTGATCTTCAGTGAAGTGCACCAGCTTTTTGGACGTTATTCCGGTCGCGTAGTTACGGATCAGGGTGAAGAACTGCAGATCGATGGGTTAATCGGTTTTGCCGAAGAGCACCAGGCGCGCTGGTAAGATAATGAATATGCTTAATATATTGCCAACAACAATCTAGATCCAAGCAGGAGAGCAGACTATGAAATGGCATGAAGCCATCCCTGTAGTTATTTCAATGCTGGTCATCCTGGGGGTTGCGCTGCTGGAAAGGCAAAGCAAAATGGTAGCTGCTGTGGCTGCCACCATGCCTTTGACCGTCCCGCTGGCGTTGTGGGTGGTTTATTCAAATGAAAACGGAGAAAAAGCTGCGGTTGAGCTGTTTTCGCGCAACCTGGTTATGGGTATGATCCCCACCCTGGCCTTTGCCCTGGCTGTCTGGATTGGCGCACGCGCCGGCTTAAAACTTATCCCACTCCTGGCCGTGGGATATAGTATTTGGGCAGTTGTCCTGGGAGTTATAATCGGTTCACGCCGTTTGCTTGGTTTTTAGATTTCCACTTGTCTGCCGGCAGCGCGAAGCACCATTGCTGCATGGATGGATACCCAGCGGTTTGTCTCTTCGTGATCACCCAGGGCGACCCAGGTGCGGCTGCGGAATGGGCTGGAACCCTGCCAGCGGCCGTTTTTCATCCGTTTCTCTTCCAGCCAATCCAGGGCTGGTTGCGCGCCGGGGTGATCCAAGGCGCTTAGATCGGATAATGTGCGCAGTGTAAAGAGGATATCTGCCTGGTAGAACAGGGGAAAATTCATGCGAAACCAGATAGGATGGATATCGCCACCATCTCCGGTTGGGTAATCTGCAGAGGTCAGCGTGTGCTGCTCCAGCAGGAAATGTAACCCGCTTTGGATGACAGCATTGAACTCTGGATCGCTGCGGTTTTGCGGCATTGCAGCCAGCGCCCAGAGTGTGCGCACCGCACCCCACGCACAGGGACGCTCGCCGTTATATGGACAACGCCAACCGGCTTGCAAGGCGTCGTAAATTAACGCCTGGGTGAGCGCATAAAAGCGCGGATCATCATCCAGCCGGCAGTGTAATATATAGCGCAGCATATTTGCCCACAAACACGTCCAACCGTGTCGTTTTTTCTCAAGCTTCTCTTCCAATTTATCCCAGGTAGTTCCCAGCATGAAGATCCCACCTCGGCGCAGACGGATATCCTGCGGATCGGTAGCCAGCTCGGTAAGCAGCAGCATACTCCAGTGTGTGCTGCGGTATTTTGGCGTATAAAACCCGCTTTCGCCAGACCAATTACCGGTTTTTGTCTGGTGGGATAGGATTGCTGGGATTGGCCCGCTGGCTTTCATGGTGCCCCATGAAGCGCGCACATCGATATCGTTGATCGAATGATGCAAGAGTTGTGTCAGGGTCAACAGGCGCAGCGATGGCGTTCGAGCTTCTAGCAGCCACTGGACAAAAGGGGAGCTATCCATTAATGATCACTTTCCGAATGCAATACACACTCCCTTATATTTTATCTCGTTCTGGAAATTGTTGCGCGGTTTTGGCTGATAAACTTCTTGACTTCTTTTCCGGGTAGTGATATTATCCATCCGCTAATCAAACGAAGAAAGGAGGCGGAAAAAATTATGCAAACCATTGTTGCGAAAAATCATCACTTAAGCGCGCCTCCTGGAGATTTGGGTTAATCTACTTCTATAAGTTCTAGATTCCCGAACATTAACCACAGAGGCGCTGCCCTGTGGTTTTTCTTTTCTTGAACCATTCGAGCTTCCCAGTGAAACCTGGGAGAAGCAGCGCTCAAGACGCCACAGGACATGGTTTTGTTCAGTGGCTTTTTTTATTTTAGGAATTGGAAAGATGGAACATAGAAGCAATAAAATCATTGAAGATTTAGATGATATGACAGGCATTCCGTTTGTGCGGAATATGCCGCGCCAGAAATCTAGTGCTGCAGCTGTAGTGAAGGATAAGAAAACCAGGAATACTCCTGTGGGACAGGATGGAATACCCGCCGCCAACCAATTGAATGAGCCGGATAACTTTGACTTCTCGTACCAGGCATCGCGCCATGAACGCGAGTGGATTGGTAATTCTCTGGGCGGTTTTTACGATATGCATTGGCTGGATGACATCCTTCACCTGGTAAAGGGCGGCAAGGAAGCCAATGTCTACCAGTGCCTGGCAAACCCGTCGGTACATGAGCTGGATATCCCTTATCTGGCGGCAAAAGTTTACCGTCCCAGGCAGTTTCGCAACCTGAGGAAAGACCATATCTACCGCGAAGGCAGGGTGCAACTGGACGGGGATGGGCGTGAGATCCGCGACAGCGGGATGCTGCATGCCATGCACAAGCGCACACGCTTTGGTCAGGAGTTACTGCATACCTCCTGGATCGAGCATGAAGTCAAGACCATGGAAATCCTTTCGCGTGCTGGCTGTGATGTGCCGCGTGTTTACACCAGCGGTGACAACGCCATCCTGATGGCCTTTATCGGCGATAAAGACCAGGCAGCTCCGACTTTAAACGGCGTTGACCTGGATCGAGATGAAGCGCAGCTTCTGCTGAGCCGGGTTGTGGAAAATGTGGAACGTATGTTGGCGCATAACCGCATCCATGCCGATCTATCGGCGTACAACATCTTGTATTGGGATGGACAGATCACGCTGATTGATTTTCCGCAGGCAATTGATCCGCGGGTAAACAGCAATGCCTTCCGCATTTTTGAACGTGACCTGGTGCGCGTGTGTGAATACTTCTACCGCCAGGGGGCGCAGGTGGAGCCGCACAGGCTGGCAGCCGATCTATGGACATCACACGGGCACCGCCTGGCTCCAGATGTGCACCCGGCTTTGCTGGATGACCAGGACGACGCAGATAGGAACTACTGGAGAAAACTGCAGGAAGCAGAGTAAAATAGAGGTTACTTTTCTTGGAGGGTATCCTGGTTTGAAAATCCTGCATGTGGTTGGCGCTCGCCCGAACTTTATGAAAACTGCACCGCTGATGGCTGCCATGCATGCTGCTGGGGATGTTTTTGAGCAGACCCTGGTGCACACCGGGCAGCACTACGACGCCCAGATGTCGCGCGTTTTCTTTGAGCAGTTGCAAATGCCCGAACCGGACGAATATCTCAATGTGGGTTCGGGCTCTCATGCTTTCCAAACTGCCCAGGTGATGCAGGTATTTGAGCCGGTGTTACAGAAACACCATCCTGATTGGGTGTTTGTGGTGGGCGATGTGAATTCCACCCTGGCCTGCGCCCTGGTGAGCGCAAAACTGGGTGTGCCGGTGGCGCATGTTGAAGCAGGTTTGCGCTCTTGGGATCGCAGCATGCCAGAAGAGATCAACCGCATTCTCACCGACCAGATTTCAGACCTGCTTTTTACCCCCTCGGCGGATGGGGATGCCAACCTGCTGCGAGAGGGAATTTCCGCCCATAAGATCCACCGGGTGGGCAATATCATGATTGATACATTGGTCAGGATGTTGCCTGCGGCGCAAGAGCACCCAATTGTCACAGACCTGGGTCTGAGAAAAGCCGGTTATGTGCTGGTTACCTTGCACCGCCCGGTTAATGTCGACCGGGTCGAGACTTTGGCACAAATCCTGGCAGCGCTGGATACGATCGCTGCCCGTATCCCGGTGATCTTCCCGGTGCACCCGCGCACGCAAAAGAACATCCAGGCGGCTGGAATCCAACTGGATCATGTCCGTTTACTGGAACCGCAAGGTTACCTGGATTTCATGGCGCTAACTGCAGCCGCCAGGATGGTAATCACCGATTCGGGCGGCATCCAGGAAGAAACTACCTATCTGGGTATTCCATGTCTGACGGTGCGCGACAGCACAGAAAGACCAGCTACTATCGAGATGGGCACAAACCGGCTGGTGAAAAGCAGCCGGGAAGAAATCCTATCAGCTTTTGAACAGGCAATGCTGGAGCAGCCCGGGTTAGTCCGCTGCCCGCCTTTATGGGATGGGCACACAGCGGAACGGATTGTCGCTGTTATACAAAAATTGACATCGTGAAGCACTCTGGAGGAGCGCATCCTTTGGGGATAATGGTCAAAGAAAAAGGAGAGTAGAATTATGTCAAAAACAAAAGATTATTTACAAGAAGCATTTGCCGGCGAATCACAGGCGAACCGTCGTTACCTGGCTTTTGCTCAAAAAGCAGAAGACGAAGGCCACCCTGTGATCGCAAAACTTTTCCGCGCAGTGGCAGTTGCAGAAACCATCCATGCACACAACCACCTGCGCATCATGGGCGGCATCGGGGACACCGCCGATAACTTGAAAGAAGCAATTGGCGGTGAAAGCTACGAAGTGACCACGATGTACCCGGAATTTATGCAAGCTGCTGAGGCGGAAGGCGAGACTCGGGCGTTGAGGTCATTCAAATGGGCGTACGAAGTTGAAAAAGTACACGAAGAATTATTCAAGGCTGCCCTTGCAGAGCTGGGTGCAGAAGCAAAGGATATTGAGATTTATGTATGTCCAATCTGCGGCTACACCCATATTGGCACCCCGCCAGAACGCTGCCCGGTTTGCGGTGCACCGCAAAAGCGATTCGAAAAGGTTGAGTGATTGACCAATATAGAAGATAATTGAGCCTGGGGCGAGCGTTCCAGGCTTTTTTGATCGCTGCAGTGGCTCACTTATTAAGCTCAGGTTTTCAAACGTCCTGCTTGAAGTAAGAAGCGCAGCCAGCTTGATGGGTGCCTGAAAGGAAAAAGTGCATATGCACAAAGCTGGACAGGTTATTCAGGTGAAAAACCTGTGCAAAATATACCGCATCAACCAGAAGGATCCTGGTGTAGCTGGGGCAATCAAAGCTCTATTTTATCAACGTGTTCAAGAGATCAGAGCACTTGATCACCTGAGTTTTTCTGTCCAACGCGGCGAAGTCATTGGCTATATAGGCGTAAATGGCGCTGGAAAGTCAACTACCATTAAGCTTTTAACCGGAATATTATTACCCACCGGTGGAACCGTCCGTGTGCTTGGGAGAGACCCGCACCGGCAGCGGGTGGCGAATGCCCGCGAGATTGGAGTGGTTTTTGGCCAGCGATCACAATTATGGTGGGACCTGGCATTAATCGAATCGCTCAACTTGATCGCCAAGATATATGAGCTGGATCCTGCTCGCTACAAGAGGTTACTGTCCCAGTACTCTGAAGCATTGGATCTCAAAGAATTGTTGAAAATTCCGATCCGCAGCATGTCCTTGGGTCAAAAAATGCGCGCAGAGCTGGCAGCCACATTGATCCACGAACCAAAGATAGTGTTTCTGGATGAACCGACGATCGGGTTGGATTTAATCGTCAAAGAGCGTATAAGAAACTTCATCCGCGAACAAAATCAAAAGAACGGCACCACGGTCATGCTTACGACACATGATCTCGGAGATATTGAAGAG
>CAZTMX010000098.1:0-4777 GCA_964614855.1 uncultured Anaerolineaceae bacterium
GCGAACACCCATTGGCTGGTGTCCTTTTTTACGCAGCTCTTCAAAAACACGGATGGCATTGGGTATCCCGCTGTCTAAAGTATTGACCGTATCCACCAATAACAGGCAGTCATCGGGAAATACCTGGGCATAAGCCCGGAAGGCTTCCAGTTCACCCATGCCCAGGGTGATAAACAGTTGAACCATACTGTGCGCGTGGGTACCCTTGGGTGGGTACCCAAGCACAGCAGATACCCCCACGTTGGAGGTAAAATCTGCGCCTCCGATCAGGGCAGCACGGGCTCCTGCGTTACCGCCTTTTTCATGTGCGCGACGCAAGCCAAATTCCATCATCACCTGGCCGCGCCCAATTTCTCGGATACGTGCTGCTTTTGTAGCGATCAGGGTCTGGAAGTTCAGCTGGTTAAGCAAAGAAGTTTCCAGGATTTGCGCCATCGCCAGCGGCCCTTGCACGACCGTAAGCGGGACATTGGGATGCACAACCCGGCCTTCTGGGATGGCGCGCATGCTGATGCTGGAAAAATCGCCGTTAGTTTGTAACCAGGTCAAAAAGGCATCATCGAAAAGGCGTTTGCCACTGCGCGATTTCTGTTGGCGTAGAAATGCGATATCATTGTCTCGGAAATGGGCTTCTGCCATCCAATCCAAAAGCCAACCCATGCCAGCATTCACACAATAACCAGCCTTGTGCGTGCCGTAATCCGGGTAACTGCGAAAGTAGTGGTCAAACTGGACCGGTTTATCTTGCAGACCCATACGAAAATAAAGCTGTGCCATGGTGAGCTGGTACATATCCGTGAATAATATTCCTTCTGCGATCTCTCTTTCGGCAGGTTTCATGGTCTCACTTCTTATACGTAGTTTTAGAGGAATTGTTGCACTCTACAGAGATTATACACATTTCACGGATGCGGAGCAACCAGCCGGGCAATTTGATAGGATATGGATTACAGAAAATATTTCAAAA
This sequence comes from uncultured Anaerolineaceae bacterium, assembly GCA_964614855.1. Taxonomy (GTDB): domain Bacteria; phylum Chloroflexota; class Anaerolineae; order Anaerolineales; family UBA4823; genus CAWJHE01. Next base: position 968 of record CAZTMX010000098.1, read on the forward strand.
GTCATATAGTTTTCTAATACTATCGGTGTCTCTATTTCGATTTTTAACTATATAATCACTTTGACATGAAAGATAATTCTTCTCAAACCAGGAGCACTGCCATCATGGATTTCCGCCAGGCGCGTATGCAGGCGGATCTGAAAGAGCTTATCGGTTCAATCACCGGTGAACCTACTCAGTTATTGTCCTTTGATGAAGTCAGGCAAAAATTGCGCCTGCAATCCACCACAGACCTCGGTACGCTCGATATCCCCCTGGATGCGATCGTCGGGAGTGTGGGTCGTTATACAGATTTCACCCGTGGTTTTCTTCCGCGCCGCAAAGTTCAGCCGGAACGATGGGCCAATGTAAAAATTGCTGCTTCCGGATTAATTGGTCTGCCCCCCATCTATGTTTACAAGATCGGTGAGGTGTATTTTGTGATGGACGGCAACCATCGTGTTTCTGTGGCGCGCCAATCGGGAGCAAAATTTATCCAGGCGTATGTGACAGAGGTGTATTCCAGCATACCACTCTCACCAGATGTCAAACCTGATGACCTGATCCTCAAGGCGGAATACGCGTTATTTTTAGAGAAGACCCACCTGGACCAGATCAAGCCAAAACCAGATCTAACCATTACCGAACCGGGGAAATATCAACGACTCCTTGAACACATCGATGTTCATCGCTATTTTATGGGCATCGATTACCAAAGGGATGTTGAATATGCAGAAGCAGTGAACCATTTGTATGAATACGTTTATTTGCCTGTGGTCAACATTATTCGCGAGCAGGGGATTTTGCGACACTTTCCTGGTCGTACAGAAACAGACCTGTATCTATGGATCGCTGAGTATCGCACAGAACTGGAAGAAGAACTGGGTTGGAAAATAAAAACAGAATATGCAGCCACCACCCTGGCAGAAGAGCAGCGTATCACCCATTTCAACGTTTTTTCCTGGCTCGGAGATAAACTTATCAAGTTGATCCTGCCCGAGAAAGAAGAAGATGTCGAGGTAAAAAAACCAGCATTATCACCCCTCAAGACAACTTCGGATGACACATTGATTTCAGATATCCTGGTACCTGTGAACGGGCGCCCGGATGGTTGGCGCGCCCTCGATCAGGCAATCATCATCGCCAGGCATGAGAAGGCCACCTTGCGCGGTTTGCACGTGATCTCCGACCAACAAATGATGGATGAGCCTTCTGTCTTAGAGGTACGCGATACATTTAACCAACGATGTGTTGACGAAGGCGTGGACGGCAGCTTGAAAATTGTCGTTGGGAATATCGTTGATGTGATCTGCACACACGCCCTCGGTACAGACCTGGTCGTAGTAAAAATGAGTTTTCCTCCGGCATCGCAGCCTTTGGCTCGCTTGAGCCCCGGCTTTCACGATCTGGTACGCCTGTGTCCCAGGCCTCTATTTGTGGCACAGCAAACTGTGCCAGAATTACACTGTGCTTTGCTTGCTTATGATGAAAGCCCAAAGTCTGATGAAGCGCTTTACTTTGCTGCTTATCTGGCAAAAGCCTGGGATTTACTGCTGACTGTAACCACAATTATCGAAGAAGGGCGAACGGGTGAAGATACCTTGAAAAAAGCCCGCCAGTATCTGTCCAGCCTGGACATCCAGGCAGATTATGTGATCCAGGCAGGGCCGACGGCTGAGAGCATTATCAAACTGGTTGATGAAAGAGATTGCGATTTGATCATTTCTGGGGGGTACGGCTCCACACCGATCATGCAAATCTTCACTGACAGCACGGTAGACCAGGTGTTGAGGGAAAGCCAAAAACCTCTGTTGATCTGCCGGTAATTCCCAATCTGCAGAAAACTAGAAGGTCAACTTAATATCCCGGTAACCATAGGTATTGATCACCCTGGTTTTGCCAGCTATGGTGTCAATAATGGTATCCGGACGATAGATGTGAATATGCCCATGAATAAAATACGCGGGTTGGAAAACTTTGATCAACCAGCGGAAGGCTTTTATCCCCTGGTGCGGTAAATCTTCCTCATCATGGATCCCTGCTGGCGGTGCATGGGCGATAAATATATCCAGATACCGCCCATAGATCATGCGGTTAACCAGTAACCTCGGTACGAGGGAAAGGACATGGTTCCACATCTCCGGCTGAGAGTATTGAAAAGGCCCTCTGCGATAACGCAGGCTACCCTCTACGCCAGCGATCAGCCAGCCATTATACTTTTCCACCCTGCAGTGCAAATCCACACCACCATGTGGAGCCACCCGTTGATGACCTTCAGGGCTGTATTCAACGACTTTATCATGGTTCCCCCGCACAAAATACAACGGCACATTGAGCATACTTAAGACATACTCCAAATAGTGGTATGCCAGGTCCCCACAACCGATAATGAGGTCAATGTCCTTGAAATACCGGCACACCTGGGGAGAATAGACCACAGGCACTGCCTTATCGCTCAACGAAAGGACACGCAATTCATTAACCATCTATCGCTTATACTTTGTTTTCAACATCCTGTCAAATATTTCTAATCAAAACCCAGCTATGTTCTTGATAGCATCAATGAAACGCAATGTGGCTCTTAATTAAGTCCATTTTTTCCTCTTGCGCTGCAGCAAATTTTCAGGTATCTTTATAGCAGTCGAAAGATAGTTATGATGTCAAGCAAAAGAACATCCTTAATGGTAAAGATTTTCTTCCTGCTGCTTGGTCTGGGGACATCAATTGCCGCGTGTGCAACACCTCTTGTAGCAGCCCAAGAGCCTGAACCCACCCCAGAAGTGGACCGCCTGGCGGCTCCTTATCTGCCCGATAACCCCACCCAGGCAGACCTGGGCGCGCAGGTGTATTACCAGGTATGTATGGCTTGCCACGGGGATAAAGGACAGGGCTTAACCGAAGAATGGCGTGTAATATGGAAGGAAGACTATAATTGCTGGCAATCCGAATGTCATGGAAATGACCATCCCCCACACGGATTTAGTTTTCCGCAAACTTGCTGCAAAGCTGTGATCGGCCCTACGACCCTGGCGACATATGAGACTGCACAGGATCTTTTTACCTACACCTATGAAACCATGCCCTGGTGGAACCCTGGCTACATGCCCATTGAAGATTTCTGGCAGGTGACAAATTTCCTGATGCGCCAGAACGGTGCTATTCCAGACGGCATCGTCCTGGATGCCACGAATGCTTTCGCTTTCAATGTGCATCCCGGCTCCCCTCTTCCAGATGGTGATGAAAAAAATCAAGCGCTGCTTGTCAGTGGGGTCCTGATGACGGCCGCCAGTATCCTTGCGTTGCAAAAAACAAAAAAAAGCTGAGCGCTCAATTTGGCCGTGTCAAATATTGACATGGGCATTCATGCGTGTTACACTCTTTATGACGCATTGCGTCATAAAGTTTCACCACTAATGATGTATTTATTTGTGAACAGGGTTCTTGATCTTGTCTGGAGGACACATGAATACTGAGACCGAATATAATAATTTTAGCAAGGAGCCGGACGAAAAGGACACCCATTCCCATTTCTTTCAGGTTACCCGAAAAATGATGCTTGCCGGAATTGGTGCTGCTGCTTTAGCCCAAGATGAAGCAGAAGGATTCATTAAACGCCTGGTAGATCGCGGTGAAATCGCTGAAAAAGATGGGCGCAGCTTGATGCATGAAGTGCTGGAAAAACGCAGGACTAGGTTCTCAAAAGTTGAGGATGAAGTCACCCAGCAAATGGAAAAGGCGCTGAACAGGATGAATGCACCAACAAAAGCCGACATCGATGCCCTGAGCGAGAAAATTGCCGCCCTGAGCAAGAAAATCGATGAGATGAAACAA
>CAZTMX010000098.1:4877-10283 GCA_964614855.1 uncultured Anaerolineaceae bacterium
TTTTTCACACGACACGAATCGCATGATATTGATTAAGCGTTATTCAAACCGGAAACTTTACTGCACCAAAACAAAACAGTACATAAAGCTGGATGAAATTGCTGAGCTTGTGTGTTCCGGTGAAGATATCCATGTGATCGACAACGAAAGCGGTGAAGATCAAACGGCGCTCACCCTGGCACAGATCATACTGGAACAAGAGAAGAAGAAAAAAAGGGGGCTTTCGTATGCCCTATTGGCCCAATTGATCCGCGCCAGTGCAGATTTTTCGAGCAGGTACCAGCTAAGTCCACTGGATTTTAACAACATCAAGTTCGTTTCAGAAGACAGGCTGATGGTCTTACTTGATAGAATAGGGATACCTTCTTTTCAAGATATAACCAGGCTCAACCAGCAACTTGACGACCTGGCTGCAAAACTCGACTCATTCCAAACCATTGTTGATGAATAACCCATCCATCTTATGAAAATTCACACAAAACTCTTCCTGCTGTTCATCTTTCTGTGTTTAACCGCAATGGGCTGTCAACTGTTGGCCCCACCGGCAATTGAGACGCCCACTACGCTACTGCCAACTAGTACCCCTGCCAACACACCCACCCCGCTGCCTGCCATTGCTGTCAAGCCATCTTCAGAAAACCCGGATGAACCGGTTTTCATCAGCGGCTCGATACCATATTCATCTCCCTTCTTTGCCAACTCAAGTTCAGAGCCTTTCGTCATGCTTGAAGACCAGGCTGGTTTTGTACAGCGCGACAAGGAATTTGAATTTCGCCTGGAAAGCCAGGTAATCGGGCCAGTGGAAGACCTTAAAGGAGGCAGGCTGAGTTACTACCTCTCCCTCCCCGCTGTCCCGCAGGGGACATTTGTGGACGTTGACCAGGATGATGATGAGGATACCGGTGTGCAAGTATTTGCCATCGCCTACTGGTCCAATACTTGGGGAGACCCTTTCCTGGAAACCCGGGACGGGACTGGCTGGTCAAATGCTTATGCATCTACCATCACTGACCCCGCCAATGATAACGAGATTACCGGTGGCACGCTGATCGTTTGGGCGCCAGATGATCAACAGGCTTTTCCTAGCGGTTTTGGTTTGGATGGACTTTTATTCACCGCCGATGATCCTACGCAGCCCATCCCGGCAGGCTACAATATCGTTGATCTAGAAGAAGAACCTTTCAGTTTTTCCAAGGAGGCACGTGTCCAATTAGATCTGTTTGAAGGGGTGATCGCCACAAATGACTATTCAGAAATGAGCTACGAGGATGCCTTCATCTCCTTGTTTGACAAGGTGGCGCGCGAATATCCATTTACAGAAGAAAAGGGCATCGATTGGGCAGAACTTGAGGACAACTTTATACCCAGGGCCAAAAATGCAAACGATGAAGATGAGTTCTTCCGGGTTTTATGGGATTTCAGTAACAGTTTCCCCGATGGACATGCCAATGTCTCTTTTAATTCGAATGTGTTCTATGAAGATTACGGGGAAGGTTTTGGCCTTCTGATAACAGAATTGAGCGACGGGCGGTTTATTGCCAGCAAAGTGCTAGATGGTTTTGCCGCAGAATCTGCAGGCATCCAGAAAGGTGCAGAGATAATTAGCTGGGATGGGCTCCCAACTGGCGAAGCCGTGGAGCGCGTGGTCCCTGGTTTCGGCCCGTATTCAACTGCTCACACCCTGCGCGTTGCCCAGGCTGGTTTTTTGACCAGGGTTCCTGCGCGCACCAGGATCGAAGTATCTTTCAAAAACCCAGGGAGCCAATCTATCCAGACCAAAACCATGAACTCCGATTCTGAGTACGACTCTGTATTCCTGTTACTTCCTGCGTTTCAAGAAGACCCGCTAGCGCTACCCATTGAAGGACATGTGCTGCAAGACTCGGGGATTGGTTATTTACGCATCAGCACCTTTAGCGATGACTATCAATTGATGGCGCGCCTGTGGGAACATTACCTGTACAGCTTGCAAGAAGAGGAAATCGAGGGCTTGATCATTGACCTGCGTCAAAACGGGGGAGGCTCCATGGGGCTGGCATTAGATTTTGCAGGCTTCTTCTTGGATAAGGAATTCGATTTATACACAGGGTCGTATTTCAACGAAAAAAGCGGCGAATTTGAGGCATCCGATCATGCTGCGACGGTCCATCCTGCGCCTTTGTTATACGAAGGGATGGTTGCTATCTTGATTGGACCGGAGTGTGTCAGTGCTTGCGAAGGTTTTGCTTATGCAATGAGCATGGACCAGCGCTCTATCCTGGTGGGTCATTACCCCACAGCGGGTGCTTTTGGCGAAGTGGGGCGCGGCCAATACAAACTACCGGATGACATCTCGATGCAATTCCCCACCAGCCGCCCATTAGACACAAATGGGAATCTGCTTATCGAAGGCACAGGCGTGCAACCGGATATCCTCGTGCCGGTGACAGAAGAAAGCATTCTTGAGGATTTTGATGCCGTTTTGGAAGCAGCTGTAAAGGCATTGTTGGATTAGATCCTTCTTTAAGTAAATGATGTAAGCCGTTTGAAACCATTTCAAGGCATATAAAACCGGTGAACTTCAACACGGTATTCATAATCATCTTGACCGAGGTATGTGGTTTTTAACCAGCGGATAGAATCATCCTGCCTGGCGTAATTGTAGATTTCCCGGGAAGGAAAAAGAAGCGCCAGATCCTCGCGAATACTGGTATCCCTGGCGGTTTCAGATCGTGCGGTTCCAAGGTTAGTCTGCACCCACCACACCTGTTGGTACATCCTATCGCCAGCTTGCCGTGCACTGACAAGATTCTCATCAAAGCCAAAACGGCGGGCATAATACTTACATGCGACATCACTGCCCTGGCACACGATCCCGGTATCGGGGGATGATGTACCCTGGATTCTGGTAAAAATTTCTCTCCAGGGGACAGCATACATCGTTTGTAAATACTGCCTGCCAGAAAAATAATTAATATATGCGGAAGCATATACAATCAATAACAACAGGCCTGTGACCAGCGCCCATTTTTGGTTCATATTTGCCAATCCGGTTCCCAGAAGAATTGCTAAAAACGGCAGCGCGTAAAATGACCAGTGAGGCATGTTTTGCCAGATTTGAGAAAGCCAGGGGCTGAGAAAGCTCATCAAAAGGCTGATCGTGATAATTGTCAGTAGAAAAAGTAACACTACCCATAATGGGGCTTTTTTGGATTGGGTTTTCAACCCAAATAAAATGATGGCTGCTGTCAGAACACATCCCAACCAGGCGAGTGGATTCAATGGCGACATCGTCTGCCCAACCGCATAGGTGTAGAGTAAATAAGCCAGTCGCTTTGCAGGTTCGATGAGGAGATTACCCACCTGTGGTGCACCGTAATATTCGCTAACGACCGTTGCCATGTGCACAAACCCAGGATAATACAAACCCAAGATAATCAAATGGGCGACTATCCATATCCCCGCCTGTGTAAGTTTTCGATCGCTATTTTTTAGCCAATTCACTAACCACCAGATATTGCATGCCAATATCACAGAGGCGGCTCCAAAAGACACGTAAATCAAAATCGTACTAAAAAGAATATACAAACCCAAGTATGGAAAGCTGGGTTTTGAGAGATATTTCGCAAGCGACAAGACCGTCGCTACGGATACCATAGCTGATAATGGATAATAGCGAGCATTGTGTCCGAACATTAAAAATAGCGGCAACAAGCTCAATACCCCTGCGCTAACCAGTGCTGTCCGCCTGTCGAATAATTCTAACGCCAAGAAGTAGGTCAGAAGCAAGGTAATCAATGAGGCGGCAATCGATAATGAACGTAACCCGAGTTCGCTGTATCCAAAAACAGACCCCCATATTGAGAATGTAATCTCTGGCAGTATGGGATGCACATCCCACGACGTATCCTGAAATTGCTGGTCCAGCTCTTTTTGCGCTTGTGCTGCGGTGTAAGTTTCATCTTCCCAAAAGCTGAATTTTGCAGCTGCCAGCGTTAACAGGCTTGCAGAAATCGCTATCACAACAATTAAAATGATCCAAGATCGTTTCATCTAATTCTCTTATTAAGTATCAGGTTTAAATGGAATACCAATTGTAATAACTTGCTATACTGGCAACGGCGGCCCAAGTTAGCAAGATTAAGCATCCCAGGAAGATGCCTGCTGTAAGCTTTACAAATATGCCCTCATGCCAGGAAGTAGATTTTATCGTTGAAGTGCGGGTTCGTTGCGTCAATTTTTCTTTTATTTTATCCAGTAGATAGCCGATTTCATACCACCCAACGCAGAAAATCAATATAGTCGGAATAATCACCGGGTAAGCATGCCGTGCAACGGACAAGTACATCTTCTCTTCTGTGAGAAACGGGATACCTCGCAGTGAAGTCAAACCCCAAACCATACTCAGGGAAATGAACAGAACCATAACCAACGACCAATTCAATCGATAGTCTCTATGAATGATTGCCACAAACGCGCCAAACAATCCCAATAAAGTAAAAACTGCCAATATTGAATAGGGTTTTCCCACCCAGTCCCAACCAGCCAGACCGATATGTCCCCAGGCGAATTTACCCCAAAAACTTCGGAACAGCCTGTCGATAGCCGTCTGGTGAATATAACGAGTGCCTTTAACATCCACCAATGACTGCAAGATCAGGCTGGGGCTGACATTGTCTGGTAAAAAGCGAGAGCCGATTGCATCAATCTTTGACCGGAAGCGGACCGATCTCGTTTCAGCGGATGCATTGCGCAAGATGTTCTCAAACGGGACACCTCCCCATTCGCCAGTATCTGAACGATTGCTTTGGAAAACTGGCTGCTGGTCCGCAGGCATTTGTCCAAGAACCAGGACCAACCCATCATAATAAATCCTAGAGCCTTCTTTTGATGGGTGTGGATCCAATGAAACCCATGCCCTGTCAAACTCTTCCGGAACCTGGATTTCAAATGCGTAAAACCTTGGGGTCTTTTCTACATCAATCTGAACATACTTCTCCAGGTTAACGGAGGTAAATATGGGCGAGCGGATAACATTGGGTTTGTCAGCCCAGGCCCAAAAACCAAAGGTCAGGGTTTCGCCAGCCAGGGAGCGCGAAGTATTGATAGGGATCGATTGCAGCGCCAATGGCCACCACTGCACAGATTTGCTCGAAGCTGTATCCAGGGCAAATGCGTGCTCGCCAACGCTCGCCAGGTTGTTTTGCACACGCATACCGCCGGGTTGGAGTGTGGCTCGCAGCCAGCCGTAGGGTTCATCCCTCGCCAGGGAGAGCACAAAACCAGCAATCCCTATCACGAAAAGTGCCAGCCAGACCCAACCATGCCGTCGTGGGGGGAGGCGCGAGAAAGCCACCACCAAAGGGATTAAGGGGAGCACAAAATAGGCTCAATTCATGGGGAACCATGCTAGAACGCCGCTTACAA
>CAZTMX010000099.1:0-10190 GCA_964614855.1 uncultured Anaerolineaceae bacterium
ATCTTCATAGGGTACAAAGCGTATGATCGAACGGCTGCCTGTCATGTGAATGATCAACTTTGCCAGGTGCTCGATGGAGATTTCCTGGGTAGACCCGATATTGAAAACCTGACCGGCTGCTTCTTTGTGCGCAGACAACAGCACTGCCGCCCGTACCACATCCGAGACATCCGCAAAGCAGCGGGTCTGTTTGCCGTCCCCGTAAACCTCGAGTGGAAGGTCTCGCAGAGCCTGCCGGACAAAACGCGGCACGACCATACCGTAGCGACCCGTCTGGCGTGGGCCGATGGTGTTGAAGAAGCGCATAATCACCACTGGCAGGTCGAACTGATTGTGGTACGCCAGACCCATGAATTCGTCCGCAGCCTTGGAATTTGCATACGCCCAACGGCTGTGCGTGGTGGGACCAATCAGGCAGTCGTCCTCTTCGGAGAAAGGCACGCGTAACCCTTTTCCATACACCTCGGAGGTTGAAGCCAATAGTACTTTACACCCATAGCGGTTGGCGGTGGAGAGTACAGCTTCGCTGCCGATAATATTGGTTTTTATGGTGTGTACCGGGTTTTCAACGATCAACTTAACGCCAACTGCGGCTGCTAAGTGAAAAACCAATTCCGATTGGCTGCACAGCCTGTCCAACACCTGTGCATTGAGAATTGTCTCGCGCACAAATTGGAAGTTAGGCTCATACCTCAGTGCGAGGATATTTTCAAGATGACCGGTGGATAAATCGTCAATCGCCACAACCTGGTGACCCGATTGGACTAAGAATTCGCACAAATGGCTGCCGATAAAGCCTGCGCCGCCTGTAACCAAGATTTTTCTACTCAAAATAACCTCTGCGAGATTGACGCCTGGTATCAATAGTGATCGTTTATTATATCAGGGCTTATTCTGTCGAAAAACAGCAATAGGGTTAGCCGGTGCGTTTTGCATTTTACACAGTGAGTAGAGTATAATCGATGGAGGTTATTCAACGGTACGGATTATCGGATATGGGTCGTGGTTAATAAACAAATCCTCCCCCTGATTATTACTTCATTGATTCTGGCTGCCTGTTCCAATTCACTAACGGCAGGAATTCTTCGCCTGGATGAAAGCAGCCTGGATGTCATTCCCAGCCCGACTGCAGCGATGATGGTACTTAAACGAGCAACTGCCACCCAGACATCCACACCTGTGCCGTTCGAACTGCCTGCAGCCCCGCTTTTGTTGGATCCAACCAAAACCCTGTCTCTGCCCACCACCACCGCAACTGCGTACCCTATCGCCTCCATCTGTTCGCCCCTGGCGGATTTTCCGCTCGAAAAATTACCAAAAATTGTCTCGGATCCCTACAACCCGCCGCCGATGGGTTCGGATGACCGGCATCAAGGAGTGGATTTTGTCTATCACCGGTTGGCAGGAATGACGAAATCTATCATGGGGGTACAGGTCAATTCGGTCTTGCCGGGCTATGTGGTGGCTGCCCTGGTTGACACTTTCCCATACGGAAGCCTGGTGATGACTGAGACGCCCTACGAATGGCTGCCGCAAGAATGGATTGAGCGCTTGTGTATCGAGGAAGGACAATCTATTTATGTATTATATGCTCACCTGATGGAAGCGCCCATGGTCAAGCTGGGGGATATTGTGGCGCGCTGCCAGGGGCTTGGGAAGGTGGGCAATAGCGGTAATACCGATGCGGCGCACTTGCATTTAGAAATGCGCCGCGGACCTTCTTGTGTGATATTCACCGGGATGTCCGGCTTGCTGCCGGAGATAAGCAGCGAAGAAAAAGCCCAGTACAAACTGTGGCGAACCAGCGGGCTTTTCCTACACTTCGATCCGATGACTTTGTTGTTGCAGAACTAATAGGGCGTATTGTCTCCATCAATCCTGTCCTGAAGGCAGAGGAGGCCTGGGTAATGCCAGGACTGCGGGAAGCGCCAGCAGGGAAATTAGCGCGCCGTATAAGAAGGCTTGCTGCAGACCCAACTGGTCGCCCATCCAGCCGATGCTCAAAGTAGCCAGGGGACGTAATAAGAATGTTAAGAACATGTACAGACCATTCCCGACAGCCCGATGATTTGGCAGCTGTTCCTGGACGATGGCCAACATCACAGGCGGGGCGGCAAGCGCAAAAAATCCCAATAACAGCAACAAAGGAATCATCACCCAGCCTTCTACCAGGGTAAAAATGACCAGTAAAATCCCTGGAACCAGGGTGGCGGCAACCAGGATCGTTTTCCGGTTGAACTTGTCGCTGAATTGACCGGTGGACAATGCTCCTACCGCGCCTGCAGCTTCCAGGATCGTGAGCGCACCGCCCGCCATCCAGAGCGATGCACCACCCTGGCTGATATAGGTGGGTAAATAGGTGGACAAGGGTTCCAATAGGAAATGGCGAAACAGGCTGATAAAGGCCATCGGGAGGAATATTTTTAGTAGAAGCGGTTGGATTTCTTTCAAGCCATTGGATTTATCGCTGGTGGCAGAAACATTGCGCAGCTGGATCCACAATAGCAAGGATGATGCCCAGCCGATCACAGATAGCCGGTAAATGCCCTCCAGTGTCCAGGTAGATACAGCCCATACAGCTAATAACGGCCCAATGGTAAAAGCAATATTTCCTGCAGCCATAAACATCCCCATACCCAGTCCCAGCTTGCGTCCTGACACGCTGGCAATCATGGCTGGGGCTGGGGAGTGGAAGGCGGCGGAGCTGATGCCCGAGCCCAACAGCAACAAGGCAACAGATGCAAAATTGGGCGCCAGCCCAATCAGGCTCATCAGGGTTCCCGAGATGCCCGGCGCCAGGATCACGAAATAGCGCAGGTTCTTTTTGTCTGCAAAGTAACCGATAATAGGGTGTAATAAAGCCGGTAGCTGAAAAATCGCTGTCAGCGAACCAGCCTGAGTGAGGCTGAGGCTAAGTTTCTGAATGATAACAGGTAACAGGGTCGGAAATATAGCGCTATAAATATCATGGAACAGATGGCCGCCTACAACGGGCAGCACTTTGGCGATTTGGAAATCTTTTCTCGATGGTTGTGTGGTGGTGAGTACTTCACTGGTCATTTTGTTATGATTAGCCAATCTGGATAGATTTTAAAATACCCGCCCATTATACCCTTCAAACATTGGTAACTGGAGATTGGCTGTACTATAATTGGTTTTGAAGTATAAGGCGGAAATTATCACACAATGAGGTGGAGACTTGTTTCATATTTATGCGGCCTCAGATGGTTCGGGTACAACAGCTGAGCGTGTGGTGCGCGCTGCATTGGTTCAGTTTGACGATCATCAAATTGAGATTACACGTGTGGGGGGGGTGCGCACGCCAGATCAGATCAGGGAAATCATAAATTTGGCAGAGATCTCGGGTGGTTTCGTGGTACACACCTTTGTGTATGAAGAATTGCGCTCCATCATGCTCACCGAAGGGCGTGCGAAAAATGTGACCACGATCGATCTGATGGGACCCTTGTTGGCTCGCCTTTCGGAGCTGTTGGCGACTGCGCCGCGGTCTGAACCTGGCTTGTTTCAACCGTTTGATTCTGCCTATCTTCAACGTATTGATGCCATTGATTACACGGTCCGGCATGACGATGGACGAAATGTCAGCGATCTGGATAAAGCTGAAATAGTGCTGGTGGGGGTTTCGCGCACCTCAAAAACCCCGTTGAGTATTTATCTTGCGTACCGCGGATGGAAAGTTGCCAATGTCCCGCTTGCTCTGGGTGTGGAACCTCCGCAAAATCTATTTACGCTGCCGCGCGCCAGGGTTGTTGGGCTGATCATCCGGCCTGAAAGGCTCTCGGAACTGCGCCAGGCTCGTCTGGATGCGCTGGGAACCGCAGCCTGGGGATATGCAGATCTGGAACACGTGCGTAAAGAAATTGCCTTTGCCTACCAGGTTTTTGAACGCCGCAGGGATTGGCCCCTGGTGGATGTCACCGCCAAGCCAATTGAGGAAGCGGCAGCAGAAGTTGTGACGTTGTTGGGAAAATCGGCGTTAAGCAATGAGGGTGTGTAATGATACGTTTGACGAGATTGAAAAATAAGGGTTGCACGAAATGGTAACCTGCGCTATAATGTGAGCCGCTCAATCGGGGCGTGGCGCAGACCGGCTAGCGCGCTTGCATGGGGTGCAAGAGGCCGGAGGTTCAAATCCTCTCGCCCCGACTGGCAAAAGCCCCCTGGATTCCAGGGGGCATTTTTCTATATAACGAATGAGTAGTAGATTGAATTACTCGAAATTGGTGGGGTTAAATGCCTGTGCCCGGGTGAGGGGGGCACCCGAGCACAGGCATTTAGAATATATCACAGGTTGAATTTCCTGACAAGGTTAAATAAAATCTGTGTGGTAATCTGACAACTATAATCAATATCGCAAGTTTGAGTAGTAATACTGAGAATTACGGATTAAAATGCGATCGCCCGGGTGAGGGGGGCACCCGGACGATCGCGACTTGAATATTACCATATCCTGAAGAAAATCGCAAGGGATTAATTATCTTGAATCCCGTTTTCCTTGCTGGATACAGGTGGTAGTGAATTTAAAAAGCTGCCACAGGGGCTGCTACATCACGCGCAAATTCAGCGCCCTGTCGCAAAGCCTTGCTGTTCAGCCCAAGTAAGCCCTTATGCCTGGCGGGTAAGTGTCCTTCCAGGGTTCTTTCTATCACTTCCATGCTCAGGATGGGAAGTTTTTCCAACAAGGCTCCTAACATCACCATATTAGTCAGGCGCTTCTCACCCAGGCTTTCGGCGATTTCATTTGCTGGGAGCATAATCACGGTTAAGTCGGTACGCTCAACCTGGCGGTTGATCAGAGATGCATTGGCAACCAAAACACCCCCCGGAGCCACCAGGTTTTCATACTTTGTCAATGAAGGCAAGTTAAAGGCCAATACCGCACGCGGATTTCTGACTGTCGCAGCGCCGATCGGCTCATCAGCGATCACCACGGTGCAATTTGCCGTGCCGCCGCGCATTTCTGGACCATAGGATGGGATCCAAGTAACTTCTTTTCCCGAGTCCATAGCCGCGTAGGCCAGCAATTGGCCGGCAAACAAAATGCCCTGACCGCCAAAACCTGCAAGGATGATTTCAGTTTGCATGGTTATCCTTTCATCCAGTTAAAATTTCAGACCTTCGAGGTTCGAATTCACTTTGAAATCGCCCAACGGGAACACCGGCACCATGCGTTCTTCCACCCATTTCATAGCGTCGGTTGGGGTCATCCCCCAGTTTGTTGGACAGGTGGAAAGCAGTTCGACTATGGAAAACCCCAGGCCGCGGATCTGCACTTCGAATGCGGTGCGGATGGCTTTTTTCGCCAGACGGATGTTTTTGGGGTCGTGCATACTGCGCCGGACCGAGTAACTGGTCCCATCCATTTTGGCTAATACTTCTGCCATATGGATAGGGTAACCGGTTTGTTCAACATCACGGCCCATGGGGGAGGAGGTCGTTTTTTGGCCTGGCAATGTCGTCGGCGCCATTTGACCGCCGGTCATCCCGTAAATTGCGTTATTAATAAAGATTATCGAGATGTTCTCACCTCGGGCGGCGACGTGCATGATCTCTGCCATACCGATGGATGCCAAGTCTCCATCGCCCTGGTAGGCAAAGACGAAGCGGTCAGGCAGAACGCGCTTTATACCGGTCGCCATGGCTGGGGCGCGCCCGTGGGCTGCTTCAACGAAATCTACGTCAAAGTAATTGTAAGCAAAAACTGAACAGCCAACTGGTGCAACACCAATGGTTTTTTCACGCAAACCCATCTCATCGAGGACTTCAGCAATCAACCTGTGTGCGATACCATGGGTACAGCCAGGGCAGTAGTGCGTGGAGGTGTCCGAGAGTGAATCCGGTCGTGTGTAAACTAATTGAGTAGGAGCAGAAACTTCCATGATAATTGGTACTCCTTTTTAACCGATGGAGGCTTTCAAGCGTTTGACCCAGCTGCGGCGCGGGTCGCCGTTCAAGCTAAGCGGTTCATGTGCCAGGCGCAGAATTTCGGAATGGATTTCTTCCTGGAAAGGTACGACACCGCCCAGCCGGCCGTAAAACTCAACCGGGGCTTTTCCGGCTACGGCTAATTGGACATCATTCAGCATCTGACCGGCGTTCATTTCGACGACTAGAAACGCCTGGGCAGATTTTGCCAGCTCAGCAATTTGCTGAGCTGGAAACGGGCTGAGCGTGATTGGGCGTAACAAGCCAACACGAATCCCTTCTTCACGCGCTTGCCTTACCGCAGAGTAGGCAACCCTACCTGCAGTGCCAAAGCCAACGATCACGAATTCTGCATCATCCAGGAAATAACTCTGGTAACGAACCTCGTTATCCTGGATGGTCATCCAGCGTTCTAAAAGACGGATGTTGGTGATCTCTTCTGCTTCAGCCTGCATATAAATTGAGCTAAGCATGCGCTTTTCCCTGCCTTCAGCGCCCCTTACCGACCAATCAGGTCGCACAAAATGCTTTTCCATCATGGGAGGTAGCTCAGCAGGTTCCATCATCTGACCGATATTCCCATCTGCAAGTACAACCACAATCGAGCGATATTTTTCCGCCAGGTCGAAGGAAAGGACTGTCAGATCAATTGCCTCCTGCACACTGGATGGTGCCAGGACGATGTTGTGATAATCTCCATGACCGCCGCCATGTACGATCTGGTTGTAATCGCCTTGCGAAGGTGCAATATTTCCCAACCCCGGCCCGCCGCGCATCACATCGATCAACACCACAGGCAGCTCAGTACCGGCTATGTAAGAAATACCTTCCATCATCAGGCTGACGCCGGGACTTGAAGAGGAACTCATCACTCTGGCGCCGGTGCAGGCTGCACCGTAAACCATGTTGATTGCTGCAACTTCAGACTCTGCCTGCAAAAATGCGCGCCCCAGCTCGGGCATCCGCTTAGACATCCACTCCAAAAGCTCGGTTTGGGGTGTGATTGGGTAACCAAAATAGGCTTCGAGGCCAGCTCGGATGGCAGCCTCTGCCATGGCAACATTTCCTTTGAGAAGTTCACGAGTCATCATCTACCCCCTATTCCGCACTGCGAGCAGCGCCGCGTACAGGCGCTTCGCGGTAAACAGTCAAGGCTGCCTCGGGGCAGACCAGTGCGCATATACCACAACCGGTGCAGCCCTCTTTAAACAGGTGCACCGGATGATATCCTTTTGAGGTTAAACGGTCTTGATCCAATTCCATGACATGCTGGGGACAATTTTCGATACAAACCGAACAACCTTTACAGAAGTTCTCATTGACGACTATCCATCCTTTTACAGGCATGCAGTAACCTCCATATTCGTGATGTGATTGACGCAATCTTATTGTCACCCTCCCGATGGGCTTTGACCAGTGCCAACTGTCATATTTCGCTGATACAAATATCCTAAAAAGGCTGTTATTTTTTGTTTTATCCCTGAAAGGTCAAAAACTCGCTTTGGAGCGTACCTGGATTACCCGATCCAAATGCTCGCCCAGGCTGGAACTCTTACGACCAGCGTATCCCCCGAAACCAGGTATTCTCCATAGCCCAGCAGATCATGCATGATGCGCCCATCACTCCAGTTCAATTCACCGACAGGAATGCGCAGATGCCGCAGGGTGGGGCTGGCATTTACAACCACCAGGATATTCTCATCCCCCAGGCGGCGGGCAAAGGCATGGCAGCGCAGGCGGTCATCAGCCAGGATGCGCAGGTAATCTCCCCTGCGCAGAGCTGGGAAGCGGCGCCGTGTATGGATCAGGTTCTTGATCCAGGATTGCAGTTCTATATGCCACTGGCGCTTATCCCATTGAAAGGCGCCGCGGCACTCGGGATCCTTGCCCCCCGATAATCCAATTTCATCCCCATAATAGATAGCCGGCGCACCTGGATAGGCAAATAATAACGTATATGCCGATTTAAGCTTGTTCAGGTCATCGGCAAGCTTTGTGCGTACTCTTTCCGTGTCATGTGACCCCAAAAGGTTATACATAGCGTATGTGTTTTCTTCTGGATAGAGCTTGAGTAAAGTGTCTATTCGATCGGCATATCCTGTGGCAGTGGATGTGCCGCTAAGGAAATCCAGCAGCGCTTCTCGCAGCGGATAATTCATAAGGCCATCAAAATGGTTGGCTCCTACCCAGCGCTGGTCTGCAGTCCAGATTTCACCCAGGATGTAGGCATCTCGATTGGCACTCTTCACGGTTTGTCGAAATTCAGCCCAAAAAGCATCGTCATCAATTTCATTGGGGACATCCAAACGCCAGCCGTCCGCTCCTTGCTCGATCCAGAAGCGTGCAATTTGAAGTAAATACCGCCTGACAGCGAGGGTACCGGTATTAAATTTTGGCAGACTGTTGTAACCCCACCAGGCGCTGTATGCAGGCTCCCCCTTGGCGTAAGCATCCACGGGAAATTTTTTTACATGAAACCAATCGCGATAAGCCGATGATTCCTGGTTTTCCAACAGGTCCGCAAAGGCAAAGAAACCGCGCCCGCAGTGGTTGAAAACGCCATCCAGGATCACACGCATTTGGTTTGCGTGAGCGCTTTCAATGAGTGCGTGGAAATCACGCATATCACCAAGGCGTGGATCCAGCGAAAAATAGTCGAAGGTATTGTACCCATGGTTCGAAGCAGAAAGGAAAATAGGGTTTAGATAAAGCGTATTAACGCCCAGATCTAGCAAATAATTCATCTTGGAGAGGATGCCCTGGAGATCTCCTCCCTGAAATCCTTTCCCAGTGGGTATGCTGCCCCAGGGTTGGACATTTGGGGGATCATTCAATTTGTTCCCGTTGGCGAAACGGTCAGGGAAGATCTGGTAAAAAACAGCATCTTGGACCCAATATGGAACGCTCATGGACGGTATCCCTCCTGACCGGGCAAATTAAATTTGGCTGGTGGTTTGTTATGGTGTTGGCGTCAGGGTGATCTGACTAGCTGTCATATCTTGCAGAATGGCTTCTTGGGCGGATTGCAGCACAGCTTCCGGGTTGGAACCCTGGAATGCGGATAACAGCGCGCTGTCCAGATGGACTTCGTATAGATTAATATCGGGCGATTGTGGATAGGGCACGCCATCGTCCAACGCAGTAATCGCCTGTTGGATCAGGGGACCGCTGCCGGTGGTGGGCAGGTTGGCAGTGAGCATCGCCGGGATGCGACCGATTTCCGCCAGGTGTCCCTGGGCTTGAGGCGCAAGAATGAACTCGATGAACTGCCAGGCAGCCTGGCGTTCAGTTTCTTGGGATTGGCTGTTCAGGTAAACATTCTCCGATTGCACATAACCAGACAGCCTGCCGGGTCCGTACACCGGCCAGGGATCGATCGCCAGTACATCTGTACCGATGGTCTCAGTCAGCAATGGGATGTTCCAGCTGCCTTCGATGATCCAGCCAGCTCTCCCCTCCATAAATGCCTGTAAATCTTCATCGCTTTGAAAACTGGTCGGCCCGGCAGCATCAAAGGCTCTCAGCATTTCAATCCAGGTTAGCCCAGCTTGCGAATTGAAGCTGGGGTTTCCGTCTTCATCGTACAACTCGCCGCCCATCCCCGTGAGGTGGGCGCCGGAAAAGAAGAAGCTGCGTTCAAGAAATGCACCAAACACATCGCCAAAAGCAGCAGTTTGTGCCAGGCTGATTAATTCTTCCAGGCTGTCGGCTTTCAGCGTGGAGACCTCTTTGTTCCTGAATAAGACCACACCCTGAATACTGTACGGCAGAGAAGAAAGTATTTGATCGTCGTACGCCGCTTCCAGGGCGGGTTGGTTGATGTTATCCAGTAAGGTGTTGCTGGCGAAAGGCGCCAGGTCTTCAACCAGGCCGGCAGCGAACAATCCTTCAGCCCATTCAACTGGACCAAGCAGCAGATCTGGACCGCTACCCTGTTGGGTCTCGCTTTCAAAACGCGCTAGCAAATCTCCTCCAGGAATACCCAGGACATCAAAATAAACGTTTGGGAATTCGTTTTGAAAAGCGCTGATGATCGCGGCCAATGCAGGAAGCTCACTTTCATCCCAGTCATGCCAGATGGTGACCGTACCCCGGATACCCGCTTCAGTGGGGGTGGGGGCTGCGAGTGTTGGTTTGGATGAAGGCGTTTCAGGAGTAGCCGAAGGAAGTGCCGTTGGTTGTGAGGGCGTGGCTTGACTGCAAGCAGCAAGCAAAGTGAGAAGAATTAGCCAGCTGAGTGAAGC
>CAZTMX010000100.1:0-10097 GCA_964614855.1 uncultured Anaerolineaceae bacterium
TGCACAAAACTGATTAAACGTGGCTGTTTTGAGCAAGAACTTCTGAATTTCGTCTGTTTGTTGGTTGAATACTTGATGGAGGAGGTATTCGCTAACAGGCCTGTCAAACCTGTCCAGATTTGCGATTAGCTCCTCAGGATGGGCATCGTCGCGCAGGCTGATCGCTGCTAGGGTTAATCCAGCGGCCCAACCTTCTGTTTTCTTATGCAGTTGGTGAACAGCTTCAAAACTGATAGGAACATTAATGGATTGCTGGATATACGATAATGCTTCTGTATCTGTAAACCGCAAATCGGATGTTTTGATTTCAACAACCTTATCTTCAGCTTTTAGCCTGCTGAATGACATGGATGGATTGCGCCGGGCGGATATAATCAGGTGCAAGGACTTCGGTTCCATGGTAAGTATATCGGTGAGCAGCAGGTCTACCAAAGGATTGCTAACCAGGTGATAGTCATCCAGCGCAAGTACGAAAGGAGTGTCTTGGAGTTGATCCAAATCGCTGAGGAGTGTACTTAACCAAATTTCTGCCGGAACAGATATTTGTGCTCGTAGTAAATTGGATGTTTTTTGAAGATAGTCTGGAAAGTGCTGGCGCAAGGCGGCGATAATCCCCGATATGAAAGTGGGTATCTCGTGATCATAACTATCCAAACGCAGGTAGGCATTTGGTAGAGGGCAGCGCTCCAACCACTGGATCAGAAGAATGGTCTTGCCAAATCCAGCTGGAGCAGAGATCAAGGCAACTGGCTTTTGAAGTACCCGATCGAGATGTTCGAGCAAACGTGGTCGGGTAATCCACCCAGGGCCTGTTTGTGGGCGTCGCAGCTTATAATTAATAATTGATTGACTGCTGAATGTCATAAAAAAATTTTCAAAGAGATTGGAATAGTGGGAGAAGTACCTTCTCTTCCCCTGCCCGTCTGGGAAATAAAGTCGGTTGTCTTATATCAATTGCTACTTAATGAGTAATTTTATCAGAAAACGGAAAAATTATTCTAACAAGAAAAGACTCTTTGTCGATGACGTGAGTTTGGCAAATGAAATCCAGGTAATTCTTTTATAGATCATTCTATCCAATGTCCCTTGGAGTGGGTCTGCCGAAAGTTTCAGATATAATCAATGCATATTTCACTAAAGGAATTAGTACTCTTATTCTATAATGAATGTATGAATACTCTCGTAAAAATATTGCGGCATAAGGTGAGATTTTCAAGAAATTTTTCCCTATGAAACAAATCAAAAAATTCCTGGCTGAACTTTCAAGAATCTGGGTCTCTGAAAGACCCAACCTATTGGCTGCGGCACTGGCATATTATGGAATGTTTTCCTTTGCACCGGTGATTTATGTGGCGCTCTCCATTGCAGGGATATTTATCGATCAATTCACTGCAGCCAACCAGCTCTATGCGAGGTTTGCGGAGGTTTTTGGTGCTGAAAGGGCAGCCCAGATCCAGGATCTCGTCTCTGCGGTTGCTATATCCGATAATTCTGGGTCTTTGATTATTTCGATAGTCAGTTTCCTGGCGCTCTTTTTTGCGGCTTCTGGTCTCTTTTTTCAATTGGATCATGCCCTAAACCAGGTTTGGCGGGTACCTCCTCCCAAAAAGAACCATGCAAAAGATATGATCTATAAGCGCTTCCTGGCTTTTGTAATGGTAATAGGCATCAGCCTGTTATTGGTCGCAGCAACATTGATCAATTTGATCGTAACATGGTTTGGACACCTGATCGGATTATTTATTGATACTGGCAGTTTGCCGCTTGTTTGGACCTGGATAGCAACTTTTACTCTGATAACTTTTTCATTTGGGTTGATTTACAAACTGATTCCAGATGTAAAACTTAAGTGGAGCGATGTCTGGCCAGGCGCGGTGATTGCAGCCTTGCTGATCATGCTGGCGTCAACGCTGGCAGCGTTCATCGTCAAGAGCGGCTCGCTGGGTTCGGCTTTGCAGACGGCAGGCACTTTTGCCCTGCTGCTGATGATCATTTACTACATCGCCCAGATTTTCTTGCTCGGGGCGGTGATTACCCGCGTCTACGCCAATATGTTTGGCTCAAAAAAGCAAAGCCCAACTAACTGAACTTCTTCAGCGTTTCTTCCATCCGTTCCAACCCGCGCTCGATATTTTCAAACGTGTTTACATACGATAGACGCAAGTATCCTTCACCGTGTTTTCCAAATGAAGAACCCGGAAGCACAGCCACGCCGGCTTCTTGCAACAGCAGATCTGCAAGCTCATCCGAGGATTTGCCAAAAGCAGTGATATTCGGGAAGGCA
The DNA here is from genome assembly GCA_964614855.1 of uncultured Anaerolineaceae bacterium. Taxonomy (GTDB): domain Bacteria; phylum Chloroflexota; class Anaerolineae; order Anaerolineales; family UBA4823; genus CAWJHE01. The sequence continues at coordinate 2,285 of CAZTMX010000100.1, forward strand.
TAGAACGCCCCCTGGGGTTTACGGCAGGTAACGCCTGGGATCTGGTTGAGCCCATTAACGATCATATCGCGGCGCTTCTGGTAGACCTCCAGCACTTCCGCCACGCGATTTTGCGGACCTTGCAGCGCTTCCACCCCAGCGAGTTGGGTAAAGTGCGCTGTGCAACCAACAGAGTGTTGGATCAGCAAGTCGACCTTCTTTGCCAGGCCAACCGGCATGATGCCGTACCCCAGGCGCCAACCAGTCATGGCATAGGTCTTCGAAAAGCCGTCGACGATAATGGAGCGCTCCATCATTCCGGGCAGAGCAGTGATCGACGGTGCGGTCAACCCATCATAGACAATCTGGGTGTAAATCTCGTCAGACATCACCCAGGCATCGTTGGTTACAGCAGCATCAGAAATCACTTCCAGATCCCGCGCAGGGATCACACCACCGGTTGGGTTTCCGGGTGAGTTCAGGATAATGAGCCTAGTTTTTCTATTGACCAGGCTGGAGAAAACATCCAGGTCAAACGAGAAATCATTTTCTTCTTTGAGCGGGACAGGAACGGGCACACCTCCAGCCACACCGATCATGGCTTCATAGGTTGGAAAACCGGGGTCGGGGTAGATCACCTCGTCACCAGGCTCGATCAGCGCCAGGGCAGGGAAGAATAAGGCGGGTTTGGCTCCCGGGCCTACAACCACCATATCAGGAGTGAAATTCAACCCCCGCAGTGTCCCGGCGGTCTCTGCAATGGCTTCCCTCAGGCTCGGCAGACCGGCAGGGGGTGTATAGCGGGTGCGCCCATCCTGGATTGCCCGGATGCCAGCCTGGCTGACATTGTCAAAAGTATCGAAATCCGGCTGACCGATCTCGAAATGGATGATACTCCGCCCGGCTTTCTCAAGAGCCTGGGATTTTGCCAGTACCTGGTAAGCGCCTTCAGCTTTGAGATCTTTAATACGATTTGCGTAGGTTTCCATGGAATATCTCCTCTAGATTGTAATCAGCCGCAAACCAATACAGCATTCAACTCTTTTATCGAGGCATGGTGTTTCTAATCATTATGCCTTGTTCACGATAGACAATTTGCTGATCGCCTGCTTGAAATTCCAATTTTACCTTGAATGATTGAAATCGCCAGATATAAACAGGTTGACGGAATTTCACTTGTCGTGTAAAATACCCGTCGCTTGATTAAAAGCCTGGGCCCATAGCGCAGTTGGGAGCGCGCCTCAATGGCATTGAGGAGGCCGAGGGTTCGAATCCCTCTGGGTCCACTATATGCCTCGTATAGTCAACTGGCAACAGTTGACTTCGATTAGCTTAGTCAACTGTCATCAGTTGACTATTTAGTTTATAATATATGAAAGCGACAACAGGAGTAGTAAGCCATCTGCCAGCGAGCCGTGGTCATGGTGAAAGACGGCATGTGTTTGCGGAGCACTGCAATATAAAAGGCTGAACTCGCCTGCCGCCTCAAGTTGAGGCAAGTCTCGCTGGTGAATCTCAAATGGAGGTTTAGCCAGCGGCGGGTTTCGCCCGTTAGCGCGACCCGAAGCGGCAGTTCAGGATCAGATATCTCTTTCTGAAATGCAAGCAGGGTGGTACCGCGGAGAGAAGTCTTCGTCCCTGGAGGATGGAGGCTTTTTTTATTTTGAAGCCGATTGTCAATAAGCAGGAAAACATGCCTTTTCGTTGTCCACAATGCAAGTCGATAGATACCCTGGAGATCACAGCCTCGATCGATTTACCACCCGATCGCAGGTCTACGGATATTTCCTTACAGGTAGTTGTGTGCAGTGCCTGCAATTTTCGTGGATTAGCGGTTTACGAAGAGTGCAGATCAGGCGGACCGAGTGGTGAAGAAGGCCAGCACATTGGCTATTGGGTGAGCCCAGATGCTGTTGACCTGGTCTTGCAGGCCATCGCCAGTTGTCCCAGCCCTCACAACGATCGCTGTACCTGCCAGGCGCATAGTGAATTGAGCAACCGGGATGTCAGCTCTATCTGGCGAGGTTTAATCGAAATTGAACGTGGTCACACTTTCTTGATGAGGTTATGCTCACTTTAGGATTTTTTGATTACATTCTGAAGAAAAATTTACGTCCACAATCAATTGGCCTTCACAAAATCGGTCAATTGTCAGAACATCAGGAGGCAGAATAATGGCAGAACAAGCACAATACAATCACCTGGAAATTGAACCCAATTGGCAGGCGCGCTGGGAAGCGGATGGGTTGTATGATTCCAATATCGACCCGGCGAAGCAGAAGTTTTATGCTTTGACCATGCTCCCTTACCCTTCAGGTGATCTGCATATCGGTCACTGGTATGCCATGACACCGGCGGATGCGCGCGCCAGGTTCAAGCGTATGATGGGTTTTAATGTGCTTTTCCCCATTGGATTTGACGCATTCGGTCTGCCGGCAGAAAATGCTGCAATTAACCGCGGCATTCACCCGAAACAGTGGACCTATGCCAATATTGACCGTATGCGTTCACAGCTAAAAAGTATGGGCGCCATGTTCGATTGGCGCCGCGAAGCGATTTCAGCGGATCCGAAGTATTACAAATGGACCCAGTGGTTTTTTTCGCAATTGTTTAAGCACAATCTGGCTTACCGCAAGATGTCGCCGGTGGATTGGTGCCCGCACTGCAATACCACCCTGGCGCGTGAACAGGTATGGGGAGAAGACCGGCACTGCGAGCGCTGCGGTACACAGGTGATTAAAAAGAACCTGGAGCAGTGGTTCTTCCGCACAACCAATTATGCCGATGAGCTGTTGGATTTTTCGCACATCGACTGGCCTGAACGGGTGCAGACACTGCAAACCAATTGGATCGGTCGCTCTATTGGCGCTTCGGTCGTATTCTCCACGGAGTTTGACGACCCGCTGGAAGTGTTTACCACGCGTCCGGATACCCTGTGGGGTGCCACTTTCATGGTGCTCTCACCCGAACATCCCCTGGTTAAGAAGATCACTTCTGAAGCACAAAGGGCTGAAGTAGATGAATACGCAGCGCAAGCAGCCCGCCAGACGGATATCCAGCGCGAGGCTGTTGATAAAGAAAAGACGGGTGTCTTCACGGGCGGCTTTGCGATCAACCCGGTCAATGGGCACCGCATCCCAATCTGGATTGCCGATTATGTCTTGATGACCTACGGCACCGGCGCCATCATGGGTGTCCCTTCCCATGATGAGCGTGACTTTGCCTTTGCTTTGAAGTTCGGATTGCCCATCCTGCCGGTGATCCAACGCACCGACGGCCTGGTCAAGTCCCAGGTCAAGGCGGGTTGCGTGCAAGCCGGGTTTGCGGAGACGCTGAGCGCTGCAGGCATAGCCGTTGAGGCCGCAGGTGATGGTTTCTCGCTGATCATCCCGGTTGACAAAGTCGACGCTTACCTGCAAATCGCACAGAAATATCTAAATGAAGGTTGCTCGACCGAAGTGGTTGGCAGCGTCTGGTCTTTTATCTTTGATGACGGCATCCAGTCCTGGAATTCGGTCGAAGATGACCGGCGTATCCTGGCGCGCATCCAGGAAAATAATCCGGAAGCCAGAAGTGCACGTACGTTGATGGAGTACCTGTGGGGCGTTGAGTTCTATCGTGACGCGCTGTACCATCATGAATACGGCGCGATGATCAACTCCGAGGATTTTTCTGGTACGCCTGGCGATGTTGCGCGCGAGCGAGTGATTGCATGGCTGGAAAGCCAGGAGGTAGGGAAGGGGGCAGTGAATTACCGCCTGCGCGATTGGCTGATCTCGCGCCAGCGTTATTGGGGCGCACCTATCCCGATCGTCTACTGTGAGGAACACGGCGCGGTAGCTGTGCCGGATGAGCAGTTACCGGTTTCATTACCCGATGATGTCGAGTGGCTGCCCACCGGGGAGAGCCCGCTGAAATTGCACCCGACCTGGAAGCAGACCACCTGTCCGATTTGCGGAAAACCTGCCGTGCGCGAGACGGATACCATGGATACTTTTATGTGCTCCTCATGGTATCACCTGCGTTATCTGAGCCCGGATTATGATCAATACCCGTTTGACCCGGCTGAATACAATTACTGGATGCCGGTGGATACCTATACCGGTGGGATCGAGCATGCTACCATGCACCTGATCTACACCCGTTTCTTCCACAAAGCCGGGCGCGATATGGGCGTGATGAAAGGCCCTGAGCCGATGACCCAGCTGCGTAACCAGGGCATCATCCTGGGCGAGGACTCCGAAAAGATGTCCAAGAGCCGAGGGAATGTGATCGCACCGGATGAGCTGGTGCGCAAGTACGGCGCTGACACGGTACGGGCATATCTGATGTTCTTTGCCCGCTGGGATATGGGAGCGCCGTGGAATAGTAGCGGTATCGAAGGAACATCCCGCTGGTTGAAACGTGCCTGGGCGTTGTTGACCGAACAGCCTCACTCCAAGGTGCGTGCAACTGATGAAAATGCGGAAGCACGCCGTAATCTACGGCGGAAGCTGCACCAGACAGTTAAGAAGGTAACACACGATTTCGAAACCTTTGAATTCAACACGGTGATTTCTGCGTTGATGGAGTTGTTAAACGAAATGAGCAAGGCGCGCGAGCAAGGTCTGGTCGGCACAGCCGAATGGGCTGAAGCGCAGGATTTCTACCTGCGCATGATGGCGCCGGTCACACCGCATATTGCCGAAGAGATCTGGTCGATGCTGGGTAAACCCCGTTCCATCCACACGCAAACCTGGCCAGAATTCGATGAAGAAGCTGCTGCAGAAGATATGATCATCCTGGTTGTCCAGGTGAACGGCAAGGTAAGAGATCGTATCCAGGCGCCGGCGGGTGTCAGCGATGAAGATGCCCGGGTAATGGCGCTGCAAAGCGAGGCGGTGCAGAAATTATTAGCAGGCAAGCAGCCTCGCAAGGTGATCCTGGTGCCGGGTAAGCTGGTTAATATCGTTATCTAAAAGGACTTGTGCGGTGCAAGATCAAGATGCACCGCACACTTTTTCTTTTTGCGAATGTTTGGAGTTGTTGAGATGCGCATCGAGGAACTAAACTGGTTTGATGTGGAAGAATACCTGCAGCATGACGACAGGCTGATGTTGGTCATCGGCTCTTGCGAACAACATGCCTACCTGAGCTTGCTGTCGGATGTGAAGATCCCCCAGGCTTTAGCCGATGCTGCCAGCCAGAAAACTGGTGTGCTTCTCGCCCCTGCTGTAAACTTTGGTGTCTCGCCGTACTTTCTGGCTTACCCAGGCACATTCAGTTTACGTGCGACCACCTTGATGGATATCGTGGAAGACCTGGTGCGTTCGGCCTACCGCCAGGGTTTTCGCAAAATCCTGGTATTGAACGGGCACGGCGGGAACGATGCTGTACGCTCGCGCCTGTACGAGCTGGCAAACCAGCTACCTGGATTGCAGGTGAGCTGGTATGCCTGGTGGGTTTCGCACAGTGTTGAAGCTGTCGCGTTGAAATACCAGTTAAAACCATCCCATGCCAATTGGCTGGAAGCATTTCCATTTACAAAGGTCGCGCCACTGCCTGAAGGCGAAAAACTACCGCCGTACATCCCAGGTCTGTTGGATGCCGACAGCGCCCGACAGATATATGGAGATGGGCAGTTTGGTGGAGCCTACCAGGCGGATGCGGCGATCATGGATGAGGTATTCGCAGCCGCCCTGAAAGATATCCTGGTTTTGCTGCAATTCTCGTGATGATTTGACCTTTGTGCCCGGCTAAAGTACAATCAGACAAAATCATTATGGAGAGAAAAACGATGAAAAAACAAATTGTTACAAGTGAAAAATTGCCAAAAGCCATCGGCCCGTACAACGCCGCCACGCGTTTTGGCGATCTGGTGTATACCTCCGGCCAACTGGGGCTAAGTGTTGAAACCGGTGAATTGGTGCCAGGTGGGGTTGAAGCTGAAACACGCCAGGCGCTTACCAACTTAAAAAATGTCCTTGAAGCTGCCGGCAGCTCTTTGGAGCAGGTGCTTAAAACCACGGTTTTCCTGCGAGATATCGCTGATTTTGGTCGTATGAACGCCATCTATGCAGAATTCTTCACTGTTGACTGCCCGGCACGTTCGGCTTTCCAGGTGGGCGCTCTTCCTAAAGGCGCCGCAGTGGAGATTGAGGCAGTAGCTTGGAGAGAAAGCTAACGCGGTATTTTTGCTGACAACGGCGACACGCTCCTGTTTATTTTGAATACGCCTTACGAACTTTGCAGTTTGATCAGACAAAGGTAGCTTTGATGCCCATCTCTGTCTCGGTGATTATCCCCTGTTATAACGAGCAGGACACGATTACCCTTTTGCTGGATGCGCTGCTGGAGCAAACCTATTCCCGGCAAGATATTGAAGTGGTGATTTCCGATGGTCTCTCCACGGATGAAACCCGGCAGCGTATCCAGGAGTTCTCCGCTCAACATCCCGATCTGCAAATTAGAGTTGTTGACAACCCGCGCAGAGGCATCCCCGCTGGGTTAAATCGCGCCCTAGATGCCGCACGAGGTGAAGTCATCGTCCGCCTGGATGCGCACTCGGTGCCTGAGAAAACCTATCTTGCGCGCTGTGTAAATGCATTAGAGAATGGATATGGCGCCAACGTGGGCGGGGTATGGCAAATCAAACCCCGCAATTCGTCATGGCAGGCTCGCAGCATTGCGGTAGCAGCGTCTCATCGATTGGGTGTAGGTGATGCGCATTACCGTTTCACAGATCGGGCGCAAGTGGTGGATACGGTACCGTTCGGCGCATTTTTCAAGAGCCTGGTGGAGAAGATCGGCCCCTTTGACGAGACATTATTGACCAACGAAGACTATGAATTTAATGTGCGTGTGCGCCAATCGGGTGGAAAAGTGTGGCTGGACCCCGCCATACGCTCAATTTACTTTGCCCGTGCCACTTTTATCCAGCTTGCCCGCCAGTACTGGCGCTACGGCTTCTGGAAGGCGGTGATGCTGCGGCGCTATCCAGAGACCATCCGTTGGCGCCAGGCGCTGCCCCCGCTGTTCATATTGAGTCTTATTGGATTATTATTGTTGTCCATCTGGTTACCCGCAGCGCGCTGGATAATCATGTTAGAATTAATCACTTATTTCCTGATCTTACTGATCGTGGGATTACTGGCTGCGATTAAACAGAAGGATGTGGGATTAATCTTTGGTCTCCCGCTGGCAATTGCTACCATGCATTTTTGCTGGGGGAGCGCATTTTTATGGAGTTTGATAGCTCGATGACCAACCCCAAGACTTCTACCCCAGCACGTCTTTGGCAGCTCCGCATCCGTGAAAGGCAAACCTTGCTGGTCATCGGAGATTTGCTGTTTGCCTGCCTTTCCCTGCTGGTCTCATTATACTATTGGGGCACTAGCGAACGATTTTCTGGCTTCACGCTGGATTTTCTCCAGAAGCGTGTGCCTATATGGTTTTACATTCTTCCCGTAATTTGGGTGCTTTTGATGGTGGAATTATACGATGTCCACCGTGCAGGTGATTGGTCAAAAACCGTTAAGGGGGTGGTGATCGCTGCTGCGATCGGTTTTATGCTGTATCTCTTGTTATTTTTCTACTACTCTGTTCCGCCAAAATCCTTCCTTCCCAGGCGTGGGGTTGCCAGCTTTTTGATTTCGGTTTCGCTAATTACATTAGCCTGGAGATATCTGTATTTAAAAGCATTTGCTGCGCCGCAATTCTTACGACGTGTTTTGATCGTGGGTGGTGGAAAAACCGGCACGATCATGATGAAAACGATCAACAGCCTAAAATCTCGCCCATTTGTTGTGGTGGGTATTATCGATGATGACCCCGAGAAATTGGGCAAGGAAATTGA
>CAZTMX010000101.1:0-9993 GCA_964614855.1 uncultured Anaerolineaceae bacterium
AGAAAAGTAAGCCGACTGCTACCAGGGCGCCCCCAAACGCCAAGAAAGGAAGAAAATACCAATATCTACCACATCGTAAAGATTGCATTGCAGCCTCCTTATATCCAGTCCATATCTAATTATTGTCGCGAGTACCCGTTGGGAGATGAGTGTGGTGGTGGATTAATTCATATAAGATTATACAGAAAATTGATTTCTTTTTATATTAATCTTTTACATTTTCATAATGCCTTGCCGTTTGAATGTATCTTAATAAGCAGGCTGCCTGGTTTTTCATTCCAGGCAGCCTGGCGTTCTTCCTCCTTGTGTTTGGTGACTATATAACCATTATTCTAGGCTATAATGAGGTAACCGGCCCCTGCTCCATCAAGCGACGCACAATCTTTAGGATTGAATCATGCCATCAATTGGTGACCACCCCCTGACCATTGACCCCATTTCTCAGCCGGGCGACCTGCTGGCAACAAAGCTCAGTGCGCCAATTTTGCATTCGATGATCGTCCGGCGCGTGCGCCTGACGGATTTGCTATGGGCGAGCATGCAGCACCGCCTGGCGCTGGTGACTGCGCCAGCGGGGTATGGAAAAACCACGCTTCTGGGGGAATGGATCGCCAGGGTGGCATCTGCCAACTGGCCGGTCTGCTGGGTATCGCTGGACAGCCACGATAACGATCCGGTGCGCTTCTGGTCCTACCTTGTTGCGGCGCTGCGCGAGGTTTTCCCCGAAATCCAGTTCAATGTCAAACTGTTTATCAGCGAACCTTGCCAGGACACGGACTGCACCCGATTGAACCCCTTGATCAACCAGGTGGCAGCTACCCAGCGTCATTTCACCCTGGTATTGGATGATTTTCACGATATTCACAACCCGGCTGTTTTTCAATCGTTATCCTATTTCATTGAATATCTGCCAGATAACTGCCATATGATCATTGCCAGCCGCCTGCCGCCGCCTTTTCCAGTAGGCCGCCTGCGCGCTCGCAAACAGTTGGTCGAGCTTGATTTGCGAGATCTTTCCTTCAATCTTGCGGAAAGCGAAACCTTCCTAAAGCAAGTCATGAAGTTGGATCTTTCGATACAGGAAGTGGAAACCCTGACGGATCGAACTGAAGGTTGGATTGCCGGTTTGCAATTGGCTGCACTCTCTCTGCAAGGACGAAAAAACCCTCACGATTTGCTGCCGGATTTTCCACAAGGCCAGCGCTTTATCCTGGACTATCTCACAGAGGAAGTCCTTGACCGGCAAGAAGACAATGTCAAACAATTTTTACTCAAGACCTCCATCCTTGAGAAAATGTCTCCTGCTGTTTGTGATGCGCTGCTGGGTAACAACGAAAGTCGCGCCGTATTGGAGACGCTTGAACAGCGTAATCTTTTCCTGATCCCCTTGGATGGACAGCATTACTGGTATCGATACCACACCTTGTTCCGGGATCTGCTCCACAAGAAATTACTGGATAAACATGCAGACGAAGTCTCCTGTTTACATATGGCAGCGTATCATTGGTTGATGGAGAATGATTATCCGGAGCAAGCAGTGATGCATGCGCTGGAAGCAGGCAATACCCGCCTGGCGGCTGAGACGGTAGAATCTTGTGCGCTGCAAGCCATCATTCGTATGGATCTCAGTGCAGTGGTGCGCTGGTTCAACCTGCTGCCGCAAGAAATTATTGACCAACGCCTGCGCCTGGTGATTTATGATGGGTTGGTGAGCCTCCAGCTTGGAAAAGTGGATGATCTGGAAGAACGCCTGGCTTATGTAGAGCGCAGGCTGTTGGAAATTCCTGCAGGTGAGTTCGAACCCGACGAGCGGGAAAGACTGCATCGCTATATCGATTCAGTGCGGGCTGCGGCTTTGTGCACCCTGGGAGATTTTTCGCGCGGCCTGGATTTCTCCCAGCAGGTGTTAGAAGATTTACAACCCGAAGATTTTTACTTCTACGGTCTGATCGAACATTACAAAGCCTACGCCTACCATGCAGCAGGCCGTCTTTCCGATGCCGTGAGAGTTCTTGAAAATGCCTGCAAAAATGCATACAAGCACAGCTTTTACAAGGAATTTGTGCTCTCGCTGAGTGAAAAAGCGCGATTTTTACGTCTGCAAGGAAAGCTCCATGAAGCTGCCCAGGCTTATACCCAGGCCATCGAACATGCAAAAGCCCACGGAGTGAGCAGCGATTTTGCCATCATCCCGCAGGCAGGGCTGGCTGATATTTTGATTGAATGGAACCAGATCGAAGAAGCCGATGCCCAACTGGTAGAGCCGCTGGTTTACTTATCTCGCTCGCCCGAAAAGATCCTGGATTGGTTCCTGATGATCGATGTCTGCCTGGCTGCTGCCAGGAACCGGCTGCTGCATAATGATTTCAAACAAGCGGCGAAAATCCTGCAGATGGCACTGCAATCCGCCCAGGCGTATCACTTTATCCCGGAAATCCTGCCCGAAGTACTGAGCGCCCGGGTGGATTTATGGTTGGTAAGTGGAGATCTGGCATCGGCGCTGGAATGGGCAAACGAGAAGATGGATCTGCTGGATGTGCCTTCTGCAGGCACAAGAGTAGCCAAGCTGCCCAATCTTGAGTTGCTGGCGATGGTGCGGGTTTTCCTGGCTGCGGACAAGCTGGATATTGCCGAAAAGCTGATTGCAAAACTGCAGGAGAGCCTGGCGCATAGTGAACAAAAAGACCAGCTTGTGCGCACGCAAATCTTGAAAGCGGTGCTGCAGTGGAAACGTGGTTGGCAGGAAGCTGCTGCCTTCACAGTTGGACAAGCGCTCAGGCTGAGCACACCAGAAGTACGGGTGCGATCGTTCCTGGATGAAGGGGAGCCGGTACAGGCTGTGCTTTCCAGCATGGCGGCGCCTCGCCGTTTGAGTAAAGCCGACCTGGGTGACAGTGAAAAAATCGCTCTCGACCGCTTGATAAAAGAAATGGCAACCCCGCTCAAACGTGAACACCCCCCGGCACCAGCCGCTGCTGATCTGGGTGAACCCCAGGTGATCGTCCCAATGGCAGAGACCTTGAGCGAGCGTGAATTGCAAATTCTGCTCCTGCTGGCACGCGGCTACTCGGCGGGCGATATCGCTCGAGAGTTAGTCATATCCGTAAATACCTCAAAGGCGCATATAAAAAATATTTATCAGAAATTGGATGTACACAGCCGCAATGAAGCCATAGACAGAGCCGTGTATTATCAAATTTTGAAACCCTGAACAAGCCTGCATTCCCGGAGTATAGTTTCTCAAACTTGGAGCCCATACTCTGCATCCAAGTCACTCCACTCCACCCAGTAATCTATCCTAGTACCCCAAAATTACCCAATCGAATTACCCGATATTAACCCTATCAGGGTGATGAAGCCGCGCTTTCATCTTGCTAGAATGGAATCGTTGGGGGCCACTTGTGTTTGTCATCCGTGAAATGCATATTCTGTCAGCATCGATTGCAGTTGCCCAATCAATTTGATCAGTGGGCAGAAAGGAAGGCGGCGCAAAATAATAAACAGTTGTTGTCTGGATAACGCTCTATCAAAATCAAAATCTGGTTTGCTAAATTTTTTTGGTCGTTTCAAAAAAAGCTTCTACAGCAGAAAGAGATAATTGCTCGCAGAAGCCTTGGAGGAAAATATGGCTGACAAAGCAACACCGAAAGCAATCAATGGAGAGAAGACCTATATAAAGGGTCTGGGGTTCTGCTCTTTTGGTATCGGCGCTAATGTAGCCCAGGTTGATGTCAAAGACGGCAAGCTCGTCCGCATCCGCCCGCTGCATTTTAACGAAAAATATGATCCCAAAGATTGGAACCCGTGGGAGATTAAAGCCCGCGGCAAGGTCTTCAAGCCCTCACTGAAATCCTTGCTGCCGCCCCTGAGTCTGGCCTATAAAAAACGCGTCTACTCTCCAAACCGGATCAAGTACCCGCTCAAGCGTGTGGACTGGGATCCGGATGGCGAGCGCAACCCGCAAAATCGCGGTACTAGCAAATACGTGCGCATTTCCTGGGACGAAGCCACCGATATCATCGCAAAGGAAATCAAGCGCATCCATGCCAAGTACGGCCCGTATGCAATCCTGGCACAGGCTGATGGTCACGGCGAGACCAAAGTCGTCCACGGCCCGCACGGCTGCCAGACGCATCTATTGGATCTGATGGGCGGCTACACCCTACAAGTGCGCCAGCCCGATAGCTGGGAAGGCTGGTACTGGGGTGCCAAGCATGCCTGGGGTATGGACCCCGTAGGCAAGATGGGGCCGCAAACCAATGTCATGATGGACATCATGCAGAACTCAAGTATGGTGCTCTTCTGGGGTGCTGACCCTGAAACCACCACCTGGGGCTGGCAAGGCCAGATGTCCAGCCGCATCCTGTATTTCTTTTCCGAGATCGGTATCAAACAGATCTTCATCTGCCCAGAGCTGAACTACGCTGCCGCAGTACATGCCGATAAGTGGATCCCCGTCAAGCCAAACACCGACGCAGTCATCCACCTGGCAGTGGCGTACACCTGGATCACCGAAGGCACCTTTGAGAAGGAATATGTCGACACCCACACCTATGGTTTTGATGCCTTTAAAGATTATGTGTTGGGTAAGGAAGACGGTATTCCCAAGACACCCAAGTGGGCAGCTGAAATATGCGGAGTACCCTCTTACACCATCAAAGCCCTGGCGCGCGAATGGGCCAGGCAGGCGACCTCAATTGCACACTGCAACGGCGGCTCCTACATCCGCGCCTCTTACGCCACTGAACCCGGCCGCCTGGAAGTCCTGAACCTGGCTATGCAAGGCCTGGGTATGCCCGGACGCCACCAGGTGACGATGATCGAATGGCAGCTGTTTGGCTTGCACACACAGAACCCGCTGCCGCGCAGCACCTGTATCCCCAACCCCGCAGCCGCATACCGCGGCTACTTCCTGGGCTCCTTCCCCAAGCAGCATGTGCCGAAGACGTTGATCCACGAAGCTATCCTCAACCCACCGCTCACCTGGTACGGCCATACCATGGCTGGTATGCCGCGTGAAGACCAGTTTATCAAGTTTGAGTACCCGGTGGAAGGTTGCTCCGAGATCCACATGATCTGGACGGATACACCCTGCTGGATGACCTGCTGGAATGGCGGTCACCGTTTCCAGGATGCCCTGCGCAACGAGAAGATCGAATTCGTCCTGGCGCAGCACCCCTGGTTGGAAAACGAAACCATCTTTGCTGATATTGTCCTGCCAGCTAACACCAAGATTGAGGAAGAAGACCTGGGCATCGATATCTTCACCGGCTCTTACAACGCGTTCTTCTACGAAGGCCAGGCGATTGATCCGATCGGCGAATCGCTTTCAGACTACGAAATCGTAGGTGAGATCGCCAAGAAGCTGGGTCTGTACGAAGCTTACACCGAGCAAAAGAGCGTAGAAGATTGGATTAAACTCGGCTTCGAAACCTCGGGTGTTGAACAGATGACCTCCTATGAAGACTGGCGGGAAAAGGAATACTTCATTATCCCGACTGCTCCGGATTGGGAAAGCGATCATCGTGGTTTGTATGATTTCTGGAAAGACCCGGATAACAACAAACTGCTCACTCCCACCGGTAAGATCGAGTTTTACGCCACCGGCCTGGCTGAGAACTTCCCAGGAGATGATGAACGACCTCCAGTGCCGCACTGGATCCCCTTTGGTGAGACACACCAGGAGAGCCTGCTGCACGAGCGCTCGGAAAAATATCCTTACCTGATCATCTCCAACCACCCGCGCTGGCGTGTGCATGCCATGCATGATGACATCACCTGGCTGCGCGAAATCCCCACCTGCAAGGTCAAGGGGCCTGACGGCTATCTTTACGAGCCAGTTTGGATAAACCCGAAGGATGCTAAAGTAATCGGTGTGAAAAATGGCGACGTGGTAGAGCTGTACAACGAGCGCGGCGGTGTGCTGGGTGGTGCATACATCACCGAGCGCATCATGCCAGGAGTGATCTACCAGGATCACGGCGCTCGTGTCGACCCGATCGTCCCCGGAAAACTGGATCGCGGCGGCGCCAACAACCTGATCTGCCCGCACCACACCACATCCAAGAATGCAGCGGGTGAAGTCACCAGCGGTTTCCTGATCGGTGTGCGCAAGGTCGATCTTGAAGCGATGCGCCAACAGTACCCAGAAGCTTTTGCACGTGAATTTGACCCGGATGCCGGCCTGCTCTTCAAGGCCCGCCTGGAGGGAGGGAAGTAGCCATGAAAGTATTCGTCATTGATGTCGCGAAATGCAATGGTTGTTACAACTGCCAGATCGCCTGCAAGGACGAGCATGTGGGCAATGATTGGATGCCTTATGCCAGACCGCAGCCGGACACCGGTCAGTTCTGGATGAAGGTGAAGGAAAAAGTGCATGGGCAGGTGCCCAAAGTCAAGATGAGCTATGTCGTCCGCCCTTGTATGCACTGCGAGAATGCTCCCTGCATGAAGAACTGCAAGCCGGATGCGATCTACCGCCGTCCGGATGGATTGGTGATCATCGACCCGGTAAAGTGCACCGGCTGTATGAACTGTGTCGACGACTGCCCGTACGGCGTGATCTACTTCAACGATGATCTTAAGGTTGCCCAGAAATGCACCGGCTGCGCCCATCTGCTGGATCAAGGTTGGGAAGTACCGCGCTGCGTGGATGCCTGTACCACCGATGCCCTGTTGTTTGGCGATGAAGAAGACTTCAAAGATGAGATCGCAAAGGCGACGGTGATGCACGAAAACTACGGCACCATGCCGCGCGTGTATTACCTGAATATGCCCAAGAAGTTCATCGCCGGGACGATCTTTGATCCGGATCTGGATGAAGTCTTAATCGGCGCCACGCTGACCTTGCAGAACGAAGCCACGGGCGAGGTACTCAAGGCTGAGACTGACGGCTTTGGTGATTTCTGGTTCAAAGACCTGGATATGGGTAAGTATGCTTTGTGGATTGAAAAGAAAGGCTATATGACAAGGCAGATTGCCCACATCAGCACAGAGGAAGACGTCAATGTAGGCGATATTCCGCTGTCAAAGGAAGCGAAAGTAAAGGCGTAAAGACGTAATCTGGCACATCATCCAGGGTTACCTTATCAAATCGATGGTAACCCTGGAAATGTCTGTTTAACTGGAGGCATAAATCAATGGTTACGCAAACAAAACCTTGGCGCTGGGAAGAAGATGGGCTGATTGCCACTCGCGGCAGCGCCTGGTCTGGCCCCGGCTGCCATGACGGTTGCGGAGTAATCCTTTACACCGATAAAGCAGGCAAATTGGTTAAAGTGGAAGGCGATCCCGACAACCCCTACAATGGGGGGCGGCTGTGTGTACGCTGCCTGGCAGTACCCAACGTGACCAACCATCCCGATCGTCTGCAATACCCCATGAAGCGCGTTGGGGAGCGCGGCGAAAACAAGTGGGAACGCATCACATGGGATGAGGCTTACGATACGATTGTCGAGAAATTTACAAAAATAAAAGAAGAGTACGGCGCCGAGTCGGTGATCTTCTGCCAGGGCACCGGGCGTGATATCGCGCCTTACATCTCTCGCCTGGCATGGTCCTTCGGCAGCCCGAACTGGGCAGCCCTCGGCTTGAGCGGTAACGCTTGCTATCTACCGCGCGTGGCTGGCTGCATCGCCACCACTGGCTCTTTCTGGGTGGCCGACTGTTCGCAGGCAAACCCGCAGCGCTATGACAACCCGGAATACAAAGTGCCGGAATGCATGGCCATCTGGGGCAACAACCCGGTGGTTTCCAATGCGGACGGCTTTTACGGGCACTGGGTAGTAGATCTGATGAAGCGCGGCACCAAACTGATCGTCATTGACCCCCGCCTGACCTGGCTGGCTTCCAAAGCCGAAATCTGGCTGCAAATCCGCCCGGGCACCGACGCCGCCCTGGCCCTGGGTATGCTCAATGTCATCATCAACGAAGACCTTGTCGATCATGACTTCATCGATAAGTGGACCTACGGCTACGAGCAGTTGAAAGAGCGCGTCCAAGAGTACCCGGTGGATAAGGTTTCCAAGATCACCTGGATCCCCGAAGAGAAGATCATCGCTGCAGCGCGCTTGTTTGCCCAGAGCAAACCCGCCACCGTTCAGTGGGGCCTGGCGCTGGACATGACCAAGGAAGCTTTGCCCGCCAGCCATGCCATCACCGCCCTGTGGACGATCACCGGCAATATCGATGTCCCCGGTGGGATGCTGCCTCCGCCCACGCTCCTGTTCTACGGCGGCGGTTGGGGCGCCGAACTGATCAGCGAAGAGCAAAAAGCCAAGCGCATCGGGTTATCGAAATACCCGCTGCTGCAGTACGGCTTTGTCATCGCCCACTCTGACACGCTGGCTGAGCAACTGATCACCGGCGATCCATACCCAATCAAGGCAGCCTGGGTCCAGACCAACAACGGCCTGGCTTGCATGTCTGCTGATCCCAAGAAGATGTATAAAGGCTTAAGGAAGCTTGACTTTGTGGTGGGCGTGGATTTGTTTATGACACCCACGCTGGTTGCCTGTGCAGATATCATCCTGCCCGCAGCCACCTATCCCGAGCGCGACGGCCTGCGCTTTGGTGACGGCCCGCAGCGCGGCGAGACGATCAACAAGGTGACCCAAATCGGCGAGTGCAAATCGGATATGCAGATCAACATGGAGATCGGCAAGCGCTGGAACCCCGCAGCCTACCCCTGGGATAATGTGCAAGATATGTTCAGCGCCATGCTCAAGGACTCGGTCGGTAAGACCTTCCAGGAGCTGCGCGAGATCGCACCGCTTTACCCGCCGCAGGAATACAAGCGCCACGAGAAAGGCATGATGCGCTTTGATGGGCAAATTGGTTTCAACACACCCACCCGGCGTATCGAGCTGTATTCAACATTCTACGAGCAAATTGGGCTGGATCCACTGCCGTACTTTGAGGAGCCCACCGAGAGCCCACTGAGCACGCCCGATATTTACGAGAAATACCCGCTGATCCTGACCACCGGCGCACGACCCTGGGGTCTGTTCCACTCTGAACACCGCCAAATCCCGCACCTGCGGGCTATTCATCCTGATCCTGCGTTGCAAATCCACCCGGACGCCGCTGCAAAGTACGGTGTGAAAGACGGCGATTGGGTGTGGGTGGAGAACTCGATGGGGCGCGCCATGCGTAAGATCGAGACCTCGCCGATTATCGACCCGCGTGTGGTGAATGCTGACCACGCCTGGTGGTACCCGGAGGCGGAAGGCGCTGAGCCCAACCTGTTCAACCTGTGGGATCTGGCGATCAACCAGTTGATCCCGTTCCTGCCTGGCAAGAGCGGTTTCGGCGGTAACTACAAAGCGCTGCTGTGCAGGATCTACAAAGTAGCGGAAGGAGAGATGTGAAATGGCGCGCTACGGATTGCTCATAGATTATGAATACTGCACCGGCTGCCATACCTGCGAGATCGCCTGCCAGATGGAGCATCAGATCCCGGTAGGCAAATTTGGTATCCAGATCGCCGAGATCGGCCCGTGGCAGATCGAAGGGGATAAGTGGCAGTATGCCTACATCCCTGTGCCGACCGAGCTGTGCAACCTGTGCGGCGAACGCGTGGCAAAGGGCAAGCTGCCCAGCTGCGTGCATCACTGCCAGGCCAATGTGATGAAATTTGGCAAGGTGTCCGACCTGGCGAAGGAGATGGAAGGCAAGAGCCATATGGTGTTGTTCGCGCCGAAATGAGAATACGAGCGGCGACATATAGTGTTGTTCGCGCCGAAATAAAAAGGTTTCACCACGGAGACACGGAGAACACGGAGAAAGCTTTTTCACCACGGAGACACGGAGAAAGATTTTTCACCACGGAGACACGGAGAACATGGAGAAAGATTTTTCACCACAGAGTTAGAGGCTTTTCGTTTATTTCCGGAAGGCGTACAGGAACCGGTGCGCCTTCCGGGTCAAAAGAAATTTTTCAAAAAGGAGCGTTCTATGGGTCAGCAAGCTGTTAAGAAAGGTTCGGATGGAGCT
>CAZTMX010000102.1:0-9947 GCA_964614855.1 uncultured Anaerolineaceae bacterium
CTCAGCCCGGTTGATTTGCTCAGGAAGTGTTCCCTGGATTTCCTGTTTGATAAAGTAATCCCCGGCAGACGTTGCCGAAAACCTGGCTGCCAGAATGGAAGCATTCGGCAGCCACTGCTGCGGGTGCTTGCCAAACAACAAGAGGCCGGCGTAGGTCGGGATAAGCCGTTGACTTTCACCGGCTTTCTCGCGCAGCAAACAGCCGCGTTGGAGCAGCAGTTGTTCTATATCCGGCTCACCAGGGAGCATCAGACCTGAAGCATAGATGGCTGCTTTCTCCCAGTCGATATCGCCCATCTCGCTGCCCGGAGGCGATAAAGCCTCAAATTGCACAACCCCGCGCTCCAGAAGCTTTTGGCGCAATTTACGCGCCGGTAATGGGTTTGTCTGAGCACCCTCACGACCGAGAAAACGCCCATCCAGGCTGTAAACATGCGGCAGCCCGCGCGGAACCACCACCCAGACCACTGGGATATTTTCCAGCGATACCACTTGCGGCACAGGGATCAACAGGGGTGGATCTGTCAAGAGCGCGGCCTGAAAAACAGTATCCATCACCTCTTCTACATTCTTCACGCCGTGCACCTGCGCCGAGCGTGGTGAAATACCCAGCAGCACATCCCCACCCTCGGTGTTTGCCATCGCTGCCAGGATTGTCGCCAGGCGTGTATGCGTCACATCTGCTGGAAACCAATGCAGACGCGTTCCCATACCATTTTTTAGCAAGGTCTGCGGCTCAAAAGGAGGCGTTTTGTCCATCCCTGATCGATTCAACGAACCATTAGCCTTGCTGCACCTGTTGTGAATCACCTGCGCTTTGTGCGGGTTTTTCATCAACAGGTTCCGGGGGGGTATCCGCAGCGCTTGAAGGCTTTGACTTTCGCTTTGTTCGGATCACCCGGGGCTTTTCTGGTTGCGGAGCAATTGCCACTTCCAGGACTTGATCCAGGTGCTCAACCGGTATGATTTTCATTTCGCTGCGTGCTCTTTTAGGCACATCCACCAGGTCTTTGAGATTGCGCGCCGGGAGGATGATCGTTTTCAACCCCGCCCGGTGTGCAGCAAGCACCTTCTCTTTGACGCCGCCAACTGGCAGTACACGCCCACGCAGGGTGATCTCACCTGTCATACCCACTTCTCGCAATACTTCGCGACCCGTGAATGCAGATATCAGGGCGGTACAGATCGTGATCCCGGCGCTTGGTCCGTCTTTGGGGATAGCGCCTTCAGGAATGTGAATATGGATATCCACCTGCTCGTAGATTTCCGGATCGATTGCAAATTGCCGCGAGCGGGATTTCATAAACGAAAGCGCTGCTTGAGCAGATTCTTGCATGACATTGCCAATCTGACCGGTGATTTGTAAATTGCCCTTTCCTTCGATCAACAACACTTCAACCGGCATGATTTCGCCGCCGTTCTCTGTCCAGGCGACTGCGGTGGCAACGCCAATTTCATTCTGCCGCTCGGCTTCCAGGTTGTAGAACTGCGGCGGCCCGAGGAACCGCTCCACTGCCGGCGGTGTGATCTGCGATGTCACCCGCCTGCCTTCTGCCTTCAAGCGAGCCACTTTGCGGCTTACCCGGCCAATTTCACGCTCCAGGTTGCGCACACCGGCTTCGTAGGTGTACTCGCGGATGATTTTGAGCACAGCCTGATCCGAAAAACGCAACTTGCCAACTTCCAAACCGTTTTCTTCCAACTGGCGTGGAATCAAAAAGCGGTGAGCAATTTCCAATTTTTCTTCTTCGATATATCCAGGGAATTCAATCAGTTCCATGCGATCCAACAAAGCCGGCGGGATGGTACCCAACGAATTTGCCGTGGTTATAAACATGACGCGCGAAAGGTCATAGGGCAATTCCAGGTAATGATCCGAGAAAGAGAAATTCTGCTCCGGGTCTAAAACTTCCAGCAGGGCAGATGCCGGGTCGCCGCGGAAATCTTGTCCCAGCTTATCCACCTCATCCAGCATAAACAGAGGATTGACAGATCCAGCACGGCGCATGGTCTGCAATATTCTCCCCGGCAGCGCTCCGATATACGTGCGCCTGTGACCGCGAATTTCCGCCTCGTCTCGCACACCACCCAGGGATAGGCGGACAAATTTTCTTCCCAAAGCCTCAGCAATCGAGCGCCCCAGGGATGTCTTCCCGGTTCCGGGCGGTCCCACAAAACATAAGATGGGTTGGCGGGAACGTTTGGGCTTGAGGCTGCGCACAGCGATGTATTCCAGGATTCGCTCCTTGGCGCGCGGCAAACCATAATGGTCGCCCTCAAGGACTTTTGCCGCATGCCGCACATCCAGGTTGTCATCCGTTGCGGTTGTCCAGGGAAGTTCAAGGATCCACTCTATGTAGGTGCGGATAATGCCCACTTCTGGCGACATAGGCGGCATCTGTGTCAGGCGCTCGACTTCTTTCAGCGCCCTCACCTGTACTTCTTCAGGCAACCCAGCGGACTGAATCCGGGTCTGGATTTCGTAAATTTCTCGCGTCCAGGGATCTCCTTCTCCCAGTTCATTTTGGATAGCTTTCATCTGTTCGCGCAGGTAAAACTCTCGCTGCGAGCGGTCAACTTCGCTTTGCGCACGGGTGTGGATTTCATCCTCAAGCTCCAACACATCGGCTTCTTTTGCCAGCAGCTTGACTACTTTCTTCAGCCTGTCAAAGGGATCCAGTATTTCCAACATTTCCCGGCGCACATCAAACGGCGGAGCAATTGCTGTCACAATCATATCCGCCAGCCAACCAGGTTCTTCGATATTCAATGCATACAGGTAGGCCTCTTCGGGCAGGCTGCGGTCCAACTGTACGCATTTATGGAACATCTCCAGCGCAGTGCGCATGGTGGCATCCGTTTTCTTATCCATGCGCGCCCTTTCCGCAACCACCCTGGCTCTGGCGATTAAGAAAGGCTCTTCTTGCGTAAATTCAATAATCTCCACCCTGCGGCGTCCCTGCACCAGCGCGGAGCTGGAATTGTCCGGCATGCTCAATAACCTGCCAAGCGCGGTTTCCACACCAATGGGATAAAAATCACCCGGACCGGGATCTTCTACATCCGGGTCTTTCTGCACCAGGGCGATCACAGTCAAGTCATTGGATTGGGCTTCATCAGCTGCCAAAAGGGTCGTTTCCTGGTTGAGATATACCGGGGAAATCATATGGGGGAAGATCACAATATCGCGCAAAGGTAAAACCGGGCATTCCATGATCCCGTTTTCATCAACAAATGCATCGGGAACCGTATACAGTTCTTCAGTACGCCTGTGCAACGCATCGCCGAAGTCTTCTTCATCGTCCCGAAAGAACCAATCATTATTTCGCATCTAACTCTCCACAGCCTTAAATAATTCTCGCGCCTCAGCCGCAATAAAAATGCTGCCCGCCACCAACACAACTGCATCCGAACCCGCCTCTTTCTGAGCCTGGAATACGGCATCAGAAACTGATTCGGCTACCAGGGTAGGACATGCATATGCCTCAGCCAGGCGCATCAAATCCTCTGGATTTGCCGCCCTAGGATGAAAAGAACGCGTCACAATCAACTGCTTTGCATTGGGCAAAAGCTCAGCAAACATGCCTGCAATGTCCTTATCTTCGGATGCACCAAAGACCAGGACATATGAACGCCCAGGGAAATAATCCGCCATGGCAATTTTTAACCGCCGGGCAGAGTCCTGGTTATGAGCCGAATCGACGACCAGCGGCGGGTCCTGCTGCAGGATCTCAAAACGCCCGGGCCAGGATACGGCAGCGAAACCGCGCAGGATGGCTTTCTCGCTCAGCGGTATCCCATTCTGGTTCGCAACCTTTAACACAGCATAAGCCGTAGCTGTATTCTCCACCTGGTGCTGGCCTAAAAGCGGGATGTTCAATATCACATGCCCGCCATCTTCACCTGTCTTATTGACTGGCCAGATTTCAATCACCTGGCCATCCAGGGAAAATGAGCGCAGCGCATACTGGTAATCGCTGCCAACTTGCGTTAGCGGTGCAGCTTTTTCAGCAGCGATCTGGCTCACTACCATGCGAGCAGCTTCAACTTGCGGGGCGACGACAACCGGGATACCAGGCTTGATGATACCAGCCTTTTCGGCAGCGATAGCTTCCAGCGTATTGCCCAGTACGTTTACGTGATCCAAGGAAATTGAAGTGATTACCGATACCTTGGGGTAAACGATATTTGTGGCGTCCAACCGACCACCCAGACCCACTTCCAGAACCGCGACATCCACATGATGACGGGCGAAATACAGCATCGCCATGGCTGTCGTAATCTCAAAGGTCGTTAGCTTTGTGCCGGGTTCCAGGTATGGACGCAACTCATCCACCAGCGCCACTAACTCACCGTGCGATATTTGAGCTCCATTAATTTGAATACGCTCTGCGTAATCATAGAGGTGAGGGGACGTGTACAATCCCACTTTATATCCCTGCGCCTGCAAAGCGCTGGCGCACAAAGAGGAAACCGAGCCTTTTCCCTTGGTGCCTGCTACATGGATGATGGGATAGGTCAATTGTGGATAGCCCAACGTGCGCATAAAATCGCGCATCCGCTGCAAGTCGAATTGTTCGGCAGAAAAATGCAGCCCGCGCACCAGGCTATAATCCACAAATCCATATAAATATTCCAGGGTTGATTGGTATCGTTCTTCGTTGTCCATAGTCATGGGATTCTAACCCCTTGATCTTATCCCTGCAAGAGGAAGTTCTCTTATGTCTCCTTTAGCTATGGAACAGGATCAGGGTGGTAAAATTTGTGAATGGCAAGGAAAGTACTTCAAATGGTGATAAAAATTCTTCTCGTTATTCTCCTTCTGGCGCCGGTCTTAGGAGTTCTGCCGCGCCTGATCACCGGCGTTTATGCCAGGTCGCACATCATAAATATTGAGAAGGTGCAGCCCAGCCCGGTAGCCATCGTATTCGGGGCTGGCTTATGGCGTGATGGCACTCCTACACCCGTATTACGTGACCGGGTGGAAACTGCAGCTGAGCTCTATTTTGCCGGAAAAGTGGAGAAGCTGCTGATGAGCGGCGACAACAGCCGCCAGGATTACAACGAGCCCCAGGCAATGCGCGACTATGCTATCTCGCTCGGTGTACCAGATACGGTGATCGCCCTGGATTATGCTGGACGGCGCACCTATGACACCTGCTACCGGGCGCGGGATATTTTTGGCATCCGTTCCGCCATCCTGGTGACCCAATCCTTTCATCTGCCGCGGGCAATTTACACCTGCAACGCCTTGGGGATAAAAGCCACTGGCATCCCTGCAGACCAACGAGATTACCGAAAAGGCTCACTGGCTTATTGGAATTTACGTGAAATCCCTGCTTCCCTGGTGGCATTATGGGAAGTCCACATCTCAAAACCCCTCCCTGTTCTGGGAGACCCCGAACCAATTTTCCCCCTGGAGGCGCAATGAACCGGTCTGAAGCGCTGGCTTTCGTACGTGAATTTGTTAAGAATGAAAACCTGGTACGGCATATGCTGGCGGTTGAAGCCGCCATGCGCTTCTACGCAGAAAAATTTAAAGAAGATGGCGAAACCTGGGGGATCACCGGATTGCTCCACGATTTCGACTGGGAAATCCACCCCACCCTTGAAAAACACCCACAGGCGGGTGCAGAAATTCTACGCCAGCGCGGCGTGCCTGAAGATATAGTGCGGGCGGTATTAAGCCACGCAGACCACACAGGTGTGCAGCGTATCTCCCGGATGGAAAAGGCATTGTACGCCTGTGATGAAATCACCGGGCTGATCACCGCGGTGGCTCTTGTAAGACCCTCCCGCTCATTACATGACTTAAGCGCATCTTCCGTGAAGAAAAAATGGAAAGACCGCGCCTTCGCCGCAGGAGCAAACCGCGAGGAGATCGCCGCAGCCACCGAGGAGTTTGGACTGCCGTTGTGGGAACATGTCGACAATGTCATCCTGGCCATGCGAAGGATATCGTCAGAGCTGGGTTTGGAAGGCAGCGCACAAATCTAAGGTAATAAAAAACCACGACTGGCATCAACCATCGTGGTTTTTTAATCACAGAGGCGCTTGTGCTGATACTATTGTTTAACGACTTCTAGCCCTTTACAAACCTCTCCGCAAGATTGGACAAGGGTTTCTGCAAGACCGGGCATTGGCAGCTCAGATACAAATGAACGGCCATCCTTCAAAGTCACTGTGATCGCTGTAGTATCACTCAGAATGATCTTGGCGATTTCTCCATTAAAAGCCATGGCTTCAATATTGGTCCACATGATGGTCTCACCATCTTTTAAATCCGGGTATACAGAGTTGATGACAACAGAAGCATCTTTTACCTCTGCTGGGGCTGCCAGGTCAGGAGCCGGGTAAGCTGCCGGGGCTTCTGCGGCTGGAGCGGGATAACCGGAACTGTCCGGTTTGGGGGCGGTAGCCTGGCATGCGCTCAAAACCAGGACCAGGGATATCAAAACAAGCTTTCGAAGTAACATACTACCTCCTCAGGTTCTATTCTTCCTGATTGTAAAAAACAAGTAAATTCGCGCCGGAAAATCGTTTTTTTCGCAAACATCGCTAAATTATACACGAAAGACTGGGGCTAGGAAATTGACTTTTTTCAGGTTTTAGGCTAAACTTATCTTTAGACTATACGAATGATGATGCCCGCACCTCGGAGGCCTTATGTCCCCTGACCAGTTCTCCCCAGATCAACCTGCCGCTGCTCATGTCAGCTCTAATAGCCTGCTTCTGCCAACGATAAAATCCTGGCGCTACTACCTTGAAGACCAAAATTTATCTCCGCACACCGTCAAAGCTTTTACCGCTGACCTCAATTTACTGGCTACTTACCTGCCTGCCGACCGGTCTCTGGGATCGATCTCCACCCAGGAATTGTTAAATTTTCTGGATTGGCTGCAAACAGGACGAGATGTTCGCTGCAGCCCAAAGACGCTCTCCAGGCGAATTACATCCCTCAAAGCCTTCTTTCGCTGGCTGACACAATTCGGTGTGCTGCTCATCGACCCGGCTGAAAAGGTGCCCCAGAAAACGGTCATCAGCCCCCTGCCCATTATATTGACCCCAGATGAAATCCAAAAAGTAATCGATGCAGCGGAAGCACAGCGCAAAAGAGCCAGGCCGGATGCACGCTCACTTACCTTGCTTTTACTGCTGCTGAGCACTGGCATCAAAAAAGGGGAATGCCTCAATCTGAACATCAACCACATTGATCTGGAGAATGATAACGGTCCTTTATTGTATATCCGTTACCCCAATCCCCAACACCGTTATAAAGAACGAAAAATCACCTTGCCCGAAAGCTGGATAGAGCCATACCTGGAATACAAGGCGCAGTACGAGTTAAAGGATGCTGTATTTCCCTGGTCGCAAAGACGCCTGGAATATTTACTGGAAGACCTTTCCAATGAAGCGGGAATTGACAAACATCTTTCTTTCGATATGTGCCGGTGGACTTGCGCTCTGAACGACTGGCGCTCTGGGATGGAACATGCCAAGATCCGCCAAAAAATGGGGGTTTCGAAAATTCAGTGGCGTGAGATTAATATGAAGTTGGAGAAACTGAACCAATCCTAGTATTGTGAATGCACTCAGACAGCTGATAATTCCTGCCCCAGGTTTGGTGACTGTCGGTTACCCTGGGGTTTTTAAATTCATTATTCAAGACCTTTCAAATTAAGTTTTTCCTTAAAATTGCAAAGTCGCGCCGTCAATGCTAGTATTAAATCAAATTTTTGTACCAATATTTAGAAACTTTAAACAACAGTTTTTTGTTTATCAAGCTTAGGAGGCCATGATGACACTAGGAGGTTATGCCCACTGCATTGCCCACTTCGACCTGAGCGATGCAAGTATCAGTTATAAGGATATTCCCGAAGAATGGGCGCTGAAATATATCGGCGGCCGCGGCCTGGGGGTGCGATATGTATTCGAAAACGGCCCGCAGGTAGATCCACTTTCTCCCGATAACCTGCTCTGCTTTATGAACGGCCCGTTGACCGGGTCTGAAGCCAATATGAGTGGGCGCCTTGCAGTGGTGACCAAATCCCCCTTGACCGGGACCGTCACCGACAGCCACCACGGCGGGTGGTCTGCCGCCAGGTTGCGCTGGGCGGGGTTTGATGGGTTGATCTTCAAAGGCAAGGCTTCAAAGCCCGTTTACGTGTACATCACAGAAGGCAAAGCAGAAATCCTGGATGCCGCAGAAGTATGGGGCAAAGGCGTTCACGACACAGTAAAATTCTTCAAAGAAAAATACGGTGAAAAAGATCTTTCGGTCATCGCAATCGGACAGGGCGGTGAAAAACTCTCCCGTTTCGCCTGTTGGGTGAATGAAAATGACCGCGCCAGCGGTCGAGGCGGCACCGGTTGCGTGGGCGGCAGCAAAAATCTCAAAGCCATTGTCATCAAAGCGACAAAAAAGATGACAAAAGCTGCAGATCGCGACGCCTGGAAGGCAGCCCACAAACGCGCCCTGGCGACCATCATGGACGAGAAGAATATCACCAGCCCGCGCAAAGGCGGTCTCTCGGTATACGGCACAAACGTCCTGATGAATATCTCCAATAATATCGGCGGTCTGCCCACCCGGAATGCCCAGGTGACTGCATTTGGATCACAAGCTGAATTGATCAGCGGTGAGTATGTCAAAGCAAACATCCTGGTCAACGACCCGACCTGCCATGCCTGCCCTGTGGCGTGCAAAAAGGAAGTGGAAGTTAAAGAAGGCCCCTTCAAGGGTTTGCGCATGGAAAGCATCGAGTACGAACCTGCCTGGGCTTTTGGCGCCGACTGCGGAAATGATAATATCAACAGCGTAGCCAAGATGATCGACCAGTGCAATGACTATGGGTTGGATGCTATTGAAATGGGTAACACCCTGGCAACTTATTTGGAAGCCTGCCAGCGGGGCTACACCAATGGGCAGGATAAACTGGAATGGGGTGACTACGAAGGCATGGTGGCGATGGTCACCAAGACTGCCTTCCGTGAAGGCCCTGGCGATGTCCTGGCTGAAGGCCCAGCACGTGCTGCCATTGCTTACGGGCACCCCGAAATCGGTATGACTGTCAAAGGCCAGGCGATCCCAGCATACGACCCGCGCGGTTACAAAGGCATGGGGATTGCCTACGCCACCAGCAACCGCGGCGCCTGCCACCTGCGCGCCTACACCCCTGCCAGCGAATTGAGCCTGATCCCCCTGCCGACAGATCCGTTAGCTTGGAAGGGAAAAGGAGAATTGGTCAAGATATTACAGGATATCCATTCCTTCTCCGACAGCCTGGACCTGTGCAAATTCAGTGCCTTTGCTGAAGGGGTTGATGAATATGCCCAGCAATATTCAGCCGTGGTCGGCGTTCCTTTCACTGGCGCTGATGTGCTGAAAACTGGCGAACGTATCTACAACCTGGAGCGCCATTACAACAACCTGGCTGGCTTCAGGGAAGGCAGCGACTATCTGCCAGAACGTTTCCTGAAAGAACCGTCCACCATGCCTGGTTCGGTCGGACATGTGTGCGAGCTCGACTTGATGCTGGAAGAGTATTACGCCGTTCGCGGTTGGGAGAATGGTGTGGTGCCAGAAGCCAAGCTCCAGGAGCTTGGTATCCTGTAAATTTCGCTTAAGCAAGTAATAAGGGCTGCCCGGTTCTTGCGAGCAGCCCTTTTATTTATCCACCAGCTCTTAGCAGCTTTTTCTCCAACTCAAGGACAAAACCCTGCGCTTTGTCCAGATCGATCTCTACATCCAAATATACCTGGCCTACTTTTAAGGACCCAACCTGGAAATCTTCAATTTGTTCTAGCCTGGCGGTCCATCCATCCCCCAAAACACTTCCATCTTCTATTTTGTCGCCACCCAGCTCTACCAGGTATTCCTGCAAAAGCCAAAGGGGCAGGGACCGCAAGATGCGGTCAAAGTTAAAAACTCTGCTCATCAGCCCCCA
>CAZTMX010000103.1:0-9828 GCA_964614855.1 uncultured Anaerolineaceae bacterium
AGAAAATCCATCACCCGCCTGGGCAGCCCGGTTTCAGGGTCATGCCGCCCGAAATTGACCATATCAATATGTGCATCGGCGAAGTGCAGGATTCGAAGGCTCATAGTGAAATTATATCCCCCACTCGCTCATGGTTCAATCCCCAACAGGGCGAATTGTTCCAGGCTGGGTGAAAATTCCGGGTGCGCCTCCAGGCTGGCGCGGAAATCTTCCAGGGCGGCTTCTTCATCACCCATCGCCAGCAGGGCTCGCCCCCGCCAGTAAAAACTCTCTTCCAGGATTTGTTCGCTCGCTGCTTCCAGCGTGGTGGTTGCCAGCTGGATCACATCCTGGTAACGCCCGGTGTAGAAATAGGCAAAATACGGACCAGTTTGATACCACATCATACGCCAGGGTCTTTCCGCCTTGGGTATCTCGGCGTAGTGCGCAAAGGCCGCGTCAAAGGCTGCGGCCGCGGCGGTGTAATCCTTCAGGGTCACCAGGTTTGCGCCCAGGTTGAACCAGGCAAAATACTTCTGTCTGCCTTCCAGGGCTTGTGTTTCCAGGCGGGCTTTTTGCTCCGCATAGCGGGCATTGTAATTGTCATAAGCCTGCAGCCCCAGGATCGACAACACCTGGTCTTGCTGCTCTGGCGGGTAGAGAACGATATACGTGTAATTGAAAGCCTGCCATTGGGCATCAAACTGGGTAAATGAAATGCGCAAATCCGGTCCTTTGTAAGAATCCTGGGCAATAAACTGCTCCTCAGCCTGATCAAACCCATTGACAACCTGGTAGTGACCCATCCAGCCGTCGAAAGTCGGCCCTTCAAATCCCTTCTCAACGATCACCGGGAACCCCGAAGCAATAAACGCCTTGAGCAAGTCCAGCTCGCCACCCACCCTGATCACCGCCTCCAATTCGGTTTGCTGCTCTACAAAATTCTCCAATTCGTAGGGCATCACATTCTTGTCGCGCTCGTTGGGTTTTACCAGGGGGGCGATATCGCGCTGGGTGCCTTTCCAGCCCCAATAGGAAAGCGCCATCGCCAGGTTGGCCGGCGCGCAGTTGTTCCAGGTCTGATATTCATGCCGAAAGCCGGTAAGCACGACCTGTGCAGGTAGGGGGGTTGGTGTAAGTGTAGGCGTGGGGGTTGAAGTCGCGGTGGCAGCCGGCAGGGGTGTAGGCGGGGGCGGGGTGACGGTTGGAATTGGCGTCTGGCTGGGTTCGGGCTGGGGTGTTGCCACCGTAGGTTGCGGGACAAATATCACCTGCTCGGGTGGGTTAAGGATGTATTTTATCCTGGCGCGTATCGTCTCCACTCGCCATGACAGGCTCTCGCTCACCGGCGGCAGCTGGTAAATGATGACACCCAGCAAACAAAGCACCGGTATCGCAATTGCCAGGAAGATAACAATCTTGCGCATGGTTTTTCCCTGAAGGGTTATGGGTTCTCCACCCCGAGTAATCTCAATTGGTAAATAGCCGGCTCAAACCCGGGATGATAGACCAGGCTGGTACGGTAATCTTCAATTGCCGCAGCAGTTTCACCCAGGGCAGCGCGCGCCATGCCGCGCCAGTAATAACTTTCTTCCAGGTTCTTTTCACCCTGCATGGCACTCAATGTGCCGTCAGCCAGGTACAGGGCGTCATAATAACGCTGCGAGTAAAAATAGGCAAAATAAGGTCCGGTCTGGTACCACAACATACGCCAGGGGCGCTCAGATTCAGATAGGGTGGGGTATATGGCAAAAGACTCATCGTAAGCTTTGGCCGCACCAGCGTAATCCTGCAGGCTGACCAGGCTGGAGCCGATGTTGTACCAGGCGAAATACTGGTCAATACCCGATAGACCGTACACTTCATTCGAAGCTTTCAGATATGCGTTTTTATAATTTTCCGTCTCATCCGCGTCGGCGCCCAAAAGCTCCATCACCTGGGGTTCTTTATCCGCCGGGTAGATCACCAGGTAAGTGTAATTGAAGGCCCGCCAACCGTCGATCATATCTTCGTAAGTTACTTTATGGTCCGGCGCAACATAAGAATCCTGGGTAATAAAAATCCCCTGGGCATCATCATAGCCGGTAACCACCTGGTAATGCCCCATCCAGCTCACCACACCGGTTAGATCGCGTAGATAGGTGCCCTTCTCCACCAGCACCGGAAAGCTGTTTGCCAGGAAGCGCTTAATGGTTTCCAGGTCGCCACCCACGCGCAGTACCGCCTTGAGATCAGTCTGCCCCAGCACATAATCTGCCATCTCATACGGCATGACATTCTTGTCCTTATCATCCGGTTTGAGATAAGGACCGACCACATCCCGGTTGCCCTTCCAGCCCCAGTAAGATAAAGCCATGGACAGGTTGGCGGGTGCGCAGTAGTTGTAACGCCCGTGCTGGTCTTCGTACACCACACCTTTTAGCATCACCTGTGACGGGATAGGCGTTACCGCCTTTGTGGGAGCAGGGCTGGGTTCGGGTGTGGGAGAGACAACCACCTGCTGGGTTGGAGGAAGCGTGGCTGTTGCGCTGGGAAGTTCAGGCGGGGTGGCAGAAGCCGGCGGGGCTTCCATACCACTCTCCTGGGGCACAAACACCTCCTGGGCGGGTGGGTTGAGCTGGTATTGGATGCGCAGCAGCAAATCCTCCACGCGCCAGGCCAGGCGCTCGTGTACAGGCGGGAGATAATAGCCCCCCACCGCCAGGATCAACAGCACTACGCAAAGGGAAACAACCTTAAAGGCATTCCGCTTAAACATGCGCAGATTATAACACCCGCATATGGGTGATTTTTAATCTTTGCGGCTCACCGGCATGTGCACAGCATCCAGGGCCTGGCGGATTTCAACCGCCACACTCACATCTTGCTCTTGAGCTAATGCACCTTGCAACGCCTGGGCAGCCTGAGGCCCGCCGATCCTCCCCAACGCCCAGGCGGCATGGCCGCGCACCAGGGGTTCCGGGTCAGCGCACAGCGTTTGCGCCAGTGCAGGTACAGCTTCTGGCGACCGAAGGTTCCCCAAGGCCACCGCCACATTGCGCAGGTAGCCCCTGCGTTTTGTGCGCTTGATTGGGCTGTCCTTGAATTTTCGGCTGAATTCCTGCTGGCTGAGGGAGAGCTCCTGGAGTAGATCAGGAGCACGGTTTTCGGGGCGCAGGTTAAAAACTGCGCCGGCAAATTCCCGCGCGAAACGCTGGTTCCACGGGCAAACTTGCTGGCAGATATCACAACCGAAGATCCAGTCCCCGGTAAGTGGTCGCAAATCCTGCGGGATAGGGCCCTTATGCTCTATGGTAAGGTAAGAGATACAACGCCGGCTGTCCAGGGTGCGGTCTGGCATGATGCAAGCGGTTGGGCAGGCCTCGATACAGCGGGTGCAGCTGCCGCAGTGATCCTGCGTGAACGGCTTATCCGGCGGCAAATCGAGAGGCAGCAATATCTCTGCCAATAAGAGAAACGATCCCTGGCGTGGGTGGATCAAGCAGGTGTTTTTCCCAATCCAACCTAACCCGGCAAGCTGAGCAAAATCACGTTCCAGGATGGCGCCTGTATCGGTATAGCTGCGGCTTTGCAGCGCGTCGCCAACCTGCACCTGGATAAATGCCTCCAGCTTCTGCATGCGGCGCAGAAATAAATCGTGGTAATCTTCGCCCCAGGCATAAGCTGCAATGCGACCCGTCAGCCGAGCGGGCTTTTCGCTCTTTGCAGGAAGCGGCGCAGGATAATGCATACCCAGGACAAGGATAGAACGGCAGCCAGGGAGGATCTTGCCTGGGTCTGCACGCCTTTCTTTCGAGGCTGGAGAGGCCAGGTAATCCATCTCTGCTTGGCGCCCAGCCTGAAGCCAACGCATAAATACCTCGAGGTGTGGAGGCGGCACAGGCGCACAAACCCCAAACAAATGAAAACCCAGGCGTTTTGCTTCGTCTTCAATTGCCTGGCGAAGCTCTACAGCCCGGGTCATGATCAATCTTTCCTGCAATACCCTGGTATTGGAATTATTTACATACCAGCGAAAATTCCACCTGGTGAGAGGTGATCTCTTCTGGGGCGATGAACTTCAAACGCGCCCAGCCGTCCATGGAATAGCCGATGACCAGTTCCAACTGCACCGAATGGGTTCCTGCTTCCAGGTTTCGTGTGATCGTCCCCGGCAGCTTGATGCCTGTGCCGTCCTTGTTTCCCGCTTCCAGGGTGTAAGTCACCGTCGCTGGGCTGGCGAGCGTGAATTCACCGGAAAAGACCAGGGACTTGGGACAGGCGCCTTCATAAGTGGGTGTATCGACCCGGAAGGATATATTGGTCAACTTCTCCCCACCCACCAGGGAGGGCAGGGTACTGACCGGTTCTGCGGTTTCGGATACACTGATAATCAACCACATCGCGTCCAGGGCATCTGCCCCCACGCCAAAGACCTCCCGGTTGGCATTGCTCAATTTCCAGAACCCCTGGAAAATCCCCGCTTTTTCAGGCGCGATCATTTCCACAGACAAATCCGCTGTTTCACCTGGGGCGACAGCGGCAGGCAGAGGGACCGTGGTGTCAGCAGAAAACTGGTCGCCGTCGATAAAAATCAGGGCATAATCGCTGGTCCAGGTGGTGGTGCCGATGTTTTTGACGCGCCAGGTCTTAACAAAAGGCTCGTTAGGAGCGAAGATGGTGCCGTCCGGCACTGTCACATCGGAGACAAATTCCGCCCGGTCATTCGCCGATATCCCTGCGCTGGCTGGTGCAGTCGGCTGGACTGCCGGCTGGGTGGCCCCAGCCAGGGCCAGGGTTGCCGTCGGTGCAATTGAAGTGGTTGCCAGGGTTTCTGGCGACACAGGCGGAGTATTTGTTGGCAGCAACAAACGCCTGGCTTCGGCCGTTTGTGCGGCAGCGGTGAAAACCGCTTCTGGAGAGCTTGTATCCAGTTGTTCCGCCTGCGACCCCTTACAAGCGCTCAGGAATACAAGCAGAATAAGGAGCAAAGTACCGGTGCTTTTCATTCTTTTCAATTCACACCTCGCTAATCTGGCTGCTGATCACCATACAACTTGCGGTGCACCACACTGAGAGCGCGCACCTGGTCGGCAGCATGGTAGGAAGACCTCACCAATGGGGCGCTCTCCACCCACCTGAAGCCGATCGAGAGACCAAACTCTTTGATTTCCTGGAATTCTTCCAATGTATAGTAGCGATCCATCGGCAGGTGCTTCTTGCTGGGCTGAAGATACTGCCCAACTGTCAGGATATCGACACCCCAACTGCGCTGGTCGCGCATCACCTGCTTGACTTCATCCATCGTTTCCCCTAAACCAAGCATAATCCCCGATTTAGTCAGAACATCGGGATCTAATTTCTTGGCATTGCTCAGGGTGGCAGCCGCCCATTCATAATGATCCTGCGGCTGCACCTGTTTAAATAAGCGTGGGACAGTCTCTACGTTATGGTTGAGAATCTCCGGACGGGCATCCATGACAATCTTCAGGGCTTCCAGGCTGCCTTTAAAATCCGGGATCAACACTTCAATCGAGCAACCAGGCTGCAGCTGGCGGATGCGGCGGATAACCATGGCGAAGATGGGCGCTCCCCCATCTTTTCGATCATCCCGGTTGACGCTGGTGATCACGGCGTGTTTCAATTTCATATCTGCCACGGCGCGGGCTACTCGTTCGGGCTCCTGCCAGTCCAATGGCGCAGGCTGCCCGTGCTTGACATCGCAGAAGCCGCAGGTGCGTGTGCAAACATCCCCCAGCATTAAGAAGGTAGCTGTGCCAGAACCCCAGCACTCACCCATGTTGGGGCACATGGCTTCTTCACAAACCGTATGCAATTCTTTGCTGCGCATCAACCCCTGCAACCACTGGTAGGTTTCACCCGATGGGGCGCGTACTTTGATCCACTCGGGACGGCGCTTGGGGGTGGTATCGATCTTGTCTGTCTTAACCCGGTCTCGGGTTGGTTCAAATGGCATTTTATACACCTCGAAATGAATTTTCCTTACCGCTAATCACAGTACATTGTACCCTCATTTTTTGCGAGTCGCTACTTTCTTGCGTTTTTAAGCCAAAAAACCAGTTTATGCATACCCGGTTGGTTTGCAAATTATTGTAGAAATTACAATTTCTATGATGCACATGGAACGAATCACACTATAATTAGATAAATTACAAAACCCATATCTAAAATCTGACAGGGATGTTGCTATGTTCGAGCGGGGTCTGAGATTTATCGTCTTTCTGGCTTGTATATTGACCGCCTGCGCACCGAAACCAACCCCGGCGCGGGTTACACCCGATTACTCCATCCCCTACACCATGGCTGCACAAACTGCACATGTGCAAGGAACGATCCAGGCGGGTGAAACCGCTGTGGCTCAGCTCACCCAATTGGCAGCAGCGCCAACCTCTCCCCCATCACTGCCGACCCGACTCCCCTCGTATGACATAATCCCAACTCTCAGCCCGCCAACTGCCGTCAGCCCACCTGCCAGCCCTACATCCGCTGCGGTGCCTTGTTACCAGGCGCAGTTGGTGGATGATTTCAATATCCCCGTGAATGCGGTTCTCCCGCTTGGCGCAGCCTTTACAAAAACCTGGCAGATAAGAAATACCGGCTCCTGCCCCTGGACACAGCAATTCAGCCTGGTTCTTTCCGCCGGCGACCCGATGGGTTCGAAGACCATCTACCCCTTTTCGACAAATACAATGCCGGGCGAAACCTTATTGCTCTCTATCGGGCTGACCGCCCCCGGTTTTGTAGGCGTCCACCAGGGCAACTGGCTGCTGCGCAGCGATACAGGGGCGACATTTGGCCTGGGGATAAACGGCGCTACGCCGCTGCAAATCCTGATCCGCACAGTGCAATCCCAGGCAGGCAGCGCCATCGCCTATGATTTTTCGACCAGGCTTTGTCAGGCAGCCTGGGAAAGCGCTGCGGGTTCGTTGGGCTGCCCTGGGACAGCCGGAGATGCGCGCGGTTCAATCACCTTATTGGACCAACCTTCCCTGGAATCCCGCCAGGCAAGCGACCTGGCGCTGCTGACCATTCCAAATGCAGATATCAGCGGATGGGTGCGCGGGAAATACCCGGCCTACACAATTCAACAGAACGATCATTTTCTCACTGAAATCGGCTGTCTTAACGGCAGCCCGAATTGCAGGCTGGTTTTCCAGTTGAGCTACCAGGTAGGCAGCGGTGCTGTAAACCGTCTGGGCATCTGGCAGGAAATTTTTGATGGGCGGTCGACAACCATTGACATTGACCTCTCCTCGCTGGCAGGCAATACCGTCCAATTCATCTTCTTTGTCCAAAATGCAGGCAGCGCAAACCGTGCCAATGCCTTCTGGCTGCAACCGCGGGTACAAAACCTGACCAACAGCGGCACACTGGTGCTTTCCTGGACACGCACCGGGTACCCAATTTACCCATGTGCGGAACTGCAAGTTTTCCTGACCGGCACAGGCACCGGACAGGCGATTGCTTACACCTGTACCCCCACTCGCCGAGAGCTTGGGCGAGCCGGTTTATCTTCACTGGATGTTCAGGAGCTGCTTAATTGGAGGCTTAGCCTGAGAGGATTTGATGCCGAGATCAACCGCGCTATGACCAGCACTTCCATCGTCACCTGGGTGAAATTTTACGGCACAGGTGCTAATAACGCAACAGATTCGGATATCCAGGCAGTGAATTCTTTTGCTTCATCGTTGTTTGACGCGATAGCCCCGTAAACAGGCAATTTACCCCCGCAGAGGAAGAGAATTTATGGTATTCAGATTCTCTGGTGATTGAGAACACAATGATATTGACCTATAAATCGGATTGTCTGGTTGCTGATAAGCAATTTTCCCCATCTAATGCCTTTCTTTTCTGTGAGATTCCCGGTTTGTAATAAAAAACAATGCAAAAAAAACAAAAGACAGTACAATTCATAACAAATTGATTATGTCTTTATGTCTGGAGTTACCGATTCGTTCTCCTATCTTCGGCAGCCTTCTCAACTAGTAAGGCGCTTTGCCTTCGAGTGAGTGGAAAATCATCTTTTCGATAATGGTTACTAGTTAGTGCATCTACCAGAACAGGAAAGGAGCATTGATGAATAAAAGGCATTTTCTAGTATCAACAGGAATTCTATTTACGCTTGCGCTGGCTTCATGCCGGGGCGAGATTTCTCAAGCCGTCATAGAAACGCCTTGCGTTCAACAAACTGTCGAAGTTACACGAATGGTTCCCCAGACTGTTGAGATAACGAGAATTGTTCAACAAACAGTTCTAACAACACCAATCGTCGAACAGTCGACCGATTCGACAGTAGAACTGCCAATGGTCATTACAACTCCACGAACCGATATCAATCCTGACTACTTTAATGGCATCATCGTCATTACACAATTCTATACTTTCTTGGGCAATGGCTTGTACGAGCAGGCTTATCGGTTACTCAGTGCTTCTGCACAAAATGCTCGTGGTTTAGAAGATTATAAAAAGATGGCATCCCATGCATTCAAGGCTGTGGAAATTGATTCTATATTGCCTTACTATATCGCAGTCGAACAACAAGGAGGGCAAGTTACACCAGATCCAAGTAACAAAAAACGTTATGCTGTGCAAATCAAGTCGTGGGGTGAAGGGAATGCATCGGGGTCTCAACCAAATGGTACACTACAGGATTTATTCTTAGGATTGGTCTTGGAAAATGGCAAATGGAAAATTGATTCCTTTGCTACAGCGCCGTTACCCTAATTAAACCTACGAATTATTAGTGCCCAGGCAATAATCTTTACAATCCATAACATCATAGACATGGGGAATTATACTAATGAAACCTTTACGTTTCGCTGCCGCGATTATTGCACTGTTTTCAGCTTTTGTACTAACTTCTCGTATCCAAGCCAACAACTCAGAACCTTCCGATACAACTGAGAAAAACGAGATACAGAGAGCGATTGAACATTATTTTGACGCTCGTTATCAATCATTTAGTTCCCTACAATTGGAAGATCTGAGTTCAATGACGGACAATTCTCCACAAAGCAATTTCTTTCTCGATTCAGAGTCCGATAAATTAAAAATTTAGATACAGCATGCAAAGCTAAATAAACTCGGTTATGCGGAAAATAAGTTTTTCCTGGTTTTTACAGAAATTTTGATCGACACATCATCCCAAATGGCTACAGTAAACCTTCTTGAGGGACATGATGTAGTGTTTGAAATATCCAAAGAACTCTCACAGTCGCAGCCAATTGTCTCAACCATGCGAAACCTGCAACATACAATTTCCTTGCGGAAAGTTGAGGGTCAATGGAAGATTTTCTCTGACAATTATGATGACTACTTATGGCGTTTACTAAAATCATCGAAGCTTTCCAAAGATGAATTGCTTCCCTTACTGGATGAAACACAGAAGACAACCACCCTAAATGGAAATGAAGTACTATCACCAACTGGATGCTCTTTACCAAGTGATGAATCAACTCATCCATATAATCGAAATAGTGCAGTGGCTTATGCTCATCAGTGGGCAACCGCTCAGCGGCCTTATAATCCAAGATATTCTGATTTCACAGATTCGGGTGGTAATTGAACAAATTTTGTAAGTCAGGCTATTCACGAGAGCAGTAATGCTGAGATGGTATTTGGTGGTATCCATGATTATGGATCACTTGGTTGGTATTTTTATAGCAGTATTGATTATGCAAATGCTTGGAACCAAGTACAGGCTCTTTTTGAATTTATTACTCAGTATTGGGTATGGCCACGACCCGGCATTGATGATCCTGAAGGGCCAGGTGGACCTGAAGGATGCTCTATGAATAGTAGTGTATATTTCTTTCTGTAAAATCTAATCGCCAAAAAGCGGTAGGTCTG
>CAZTMX010000104.1:0-9739 GCA_964614855.1 uncultured Anaerolineaceae bacterium
GCCTGGCGCACTTCCGCGCCAATGATATGCTGCTGGAAGCACAGCGGCTGGAGAGCCGTACACATTACGACCTGGAGATGCTGCGCGAGGTGGGCTACTGCTCCGGCATCGAGAACTACTCGCGCCACATGGACCAGCGCGCCGCCGGCACCTCACCGTGGACGCTGATGGATTACATTCCCTCAGATTATCTGCTGGTCCTGGACGAGTCGCACATGACCGTACCGCAAATCCGCGGCATGTACAACGGCGACCGCAACCGCAAGCAAACCCTGGTGGATTACGGGTTTCGCCTGCCCTCCGCCATGGATAACCGCCCGCTGACTTTTAAGGAATTTGAGCAGCGCATGGGCTATACCTTGTATACCTCTGCAACGCCCGGACCATACGAGATGGAGCGTGCCGACCAGGTGGTAGAGCAGATCATCCGTCCCACCGGGCTGGTGGACCCCGAAGTCGAGGTGCGCCCTATCGAAGGCCAGGTGGATGACCTGGTGGGCGAGATACGCAAGCGGGTCGAGTTAAACCAGCGCATCCTGGTGACCACGCTCACCAAGCGTATGGCCGAGAAGCTGGCCGATTACCTGATGGAACTGGGGATCAAAGTCCATTATTTGCACTCAGAGATCGATACATTGGAGCGCATCGGCATCCTGCGCGATCTGCGCCTGGGTGTATTTGATGTGATCGTGGGCATTAACCTGCTGCGGGAAGGGTTGGACCTGCCAGAAGTCTCCCTGGTGGCGATCCTGGATGCGGATAAGGAAGGTTTCCTGCGCTCGGATGTCGCCCTGATCCAGACCATCGGCCGCGCCGCCCGCCATGTGGAGGGCAAGGTGATCATGTACGCCGACAAAATCACCGGTTCGATGCAGCGTGCCCTCGGTGAAACCAACCGCCGCCGAGCCAAGCAGGTTGCCTTCAATGAGGCGCACGGCATCCAACCCGTGAGTATCTACAAGGCGGTACGTGATCTAACCGACCAGTTGTCCGTCAAGTCGGTTGCCGAGCCGCATTCGGAGTATCGCGTGCGCGGCGCGGCTGCCATGCAAAAATCCGAATTGCAGCGGGTCATTTCTGAGCTGGAAAAGCAAATGAAGGAATCGGCGCGCAACCTGGAGTTCGAGAAAGCGGCTGTGCTGCGCGACCAGATTTACGACCTGCGCGGATTCCTGGCGGAAGAAAGCAAGCTGCCCCCCTGGCAGAAAATCCGCTTGCTTTCCGGCGAAGACGAATAAAATTCATCGGAAGTTCGAGAAAACTTCACAACTTCTTCACACCTGCCTGATATTATCAGGATAATTCAGTTTCACTTATTGGCTACCTTCACAACGAAGGTAATATCGAAAGGAGATTTACGATGAAGAAGATTTTTGTTTTTGGTGTTTTAGCAGCAGTATTGATGCTTGGTTTAGGGGCGGCCGGGATTGCTTATGCACAGGACCAGACCCCTGTGGTTCCTGAAGATGGTTATGTACCCGGTATGATGGGTGCTCGCGGCGGAAACGGTATGATGGGCAGCCGCGGAAATATGGGTGATCGCGGTGTGGCTCGCCTGGACCGCGCCCCCGTATCGGACCAGATGCAGGTCCTGATGGAAGCTGCAATTGCTGATGTCTTTGGTTTTACCCCCGTAGAGATCCAGGCAGCCCACAATAACGGAACGACTCTATACGACCTGGCGCTGGCAAAAGGCCTGACCCAGGATGAGTTTGCCGAGAAGATGACTCAGGCGCGCGCCCAGGCGCTTGAACAGGCAGTCGCCCAGGGTCTGATCAGCCAGGAACAGGCGGATTGGATGCTCAGCCGAATGGGCGCCATGGGCAGCTACGGTGCAGGTTCCTGCATGGGCAGCGCCCAGGGTACACAGGGCGGCCGCGGACGCTGGAACAACCAGCCCGTGCAGCCCGCAGCCCCAGATGCGTAAGTAGCTTAAATTTATCGGTAGAATACACGACTTCCGGGACCAGGTGGGTTCCGGAAGTCTGCTTTATACTATAATAAAGCATCGTCAAAATCACCCATTCTAAGTGAATAACCATGGCAACTATTCTGATTATTGAAGATGAACCCGAACTGGTGAAGGTGCTGCGCTCTTACCTGGAGCAGGCTGGCTACACTGTGCTCAGCGCCGGACGCGGCGATAGCGGCCTCTCCACCTGGGAACACAAACACCCCGACCTGGTGATCCTGGATCTCAACCTGCCCGGGATGGATGGGCTGGATGTGGCGCGCGCCATCCGCCACAAAGCCTCTACGCCAATTATCATGCTCACGGCTCGTGTGGAAGAAGCCGACCAGTTGATCGGATTAGAGCTGGGCGCTGATGATTACATCACCAAGCCCTTCTCACCGCGCATCGTACTTGCGCGTGTTCGAGCACTCCTGCGGCGCAGCGAGCAGAGCGGAGCAGCCCCGCAGGTACTGCGCGTGGCAGACCTGGAAATCGACCTGGAAGGCCACGCTGTAACACGTGCGGGAGAGATTATCGAATTGACGCCAACTGAGTTCAGCTTGCTGGCAGCGCTGGCGGGGCAACCCGGCAGAGCCTTCTCACGCCTGCAACTTCTGGAGGCCAGCAGCGGCAGCGCTTACGAGGGGTATGAGCGCACTATCGATGCCCATATCAAGAACTTGCGCGCCAAGATCGAGCCGGACCCCAAGACACCGCGCTACATTGAAACTGTCTTTGGCGTAGGCTACCGCTTTTCGCGGTAATCCTGGAAAGGAATTCCATGCGCCTGAGAATGGTCCTATCCTTTGTCTTGATCGTGCTGGTGACCATCACCAGCATGGTCCTGATCGCCCGCCAGAACACTGCAAACGAAGTGCGGGCATTCATGTACCGCGGCGGCATGACTACCTCCAGTGAGTTGGTACAGAGCCTGGCGGATTATTATCGCACGAACGGCTCCTGGCAAGGAGTGGAGACCGTGCTTTTCCCAACCGGTCACAGCTTTGGCAGAAATACAACCGGTAGCGGCAAGGGCGCAGGGATGGGCGGAATGGGGACGATGATGAGCCAACGCCTGATCCTGGCGAACAGCCAGGGGACGATCATCGCCGATTCCAGCTTTGAAATGCCCACAGGTTCACTTAACTCCAATGAAATGTCCTCCGCATTGCCGATCAAAGTGGATGCAAAAACCGAAGGCTACTTACTGATCCAGGGCGGGATGGGGTATTCGCAGGCGGATGAGCAAACGCTGCTCAGCAGGTTGAATAGTGCTGCCATTACCGCTGGGCTGATTGCCGGCGGCTTTTCACTGCTGCTGGCTTTGATGTTGGCTTACAGGCTGCTGCGCCCGGTGCAGGATTTGACGGAGGCAGCAGGCCGATTGGCGCAGGGTGATCTTTCCCAGCGTGTGAAGGTAGCAGGAAAGGACGAATTGGCGGTCTTAGGAAATGCCTTTAACCACATGGCAAATTCGTTGCAACAGTCGCAAGAAATTCGCAAAGCCCTGACGGCGGATATCGCTCACGAATTGCGTACCCCGTTGTCGGTGCAGCGCGCAAACCTGGAAGCCATGCAGGACGGCGTATACCCGCTGAGCGGCGAGAACCTGGAGCCTATCCTGGAGCAAAACATGCTGCTGACGCGCCTGGTGGATGATCTGCGTGTGCTGGCGCTGGCCGAATCGGGTGAGCTGCAGCTGGAAAAAACCCCTACCGACCTGGCAGCGTTGTCCGAACGTGTGG
The DNA here is from genome assembly GCA_964614855.1 of uncultured Anaerolineaceae bacterium. GTDB lineage: Bacteria > Chloroflexota > Anaerolineae > Anaerolineales > UBA4823 > CAWJHE01. The sequence continues at coordinate 3,700 of CAZTMX010000104.1, forward strand.
TGGAACGCTTTCGCCCGCAAGCAGAAAAGCAAGATGTGGCGTTGGCGATTGAGCACGCAAATGTACCAGCTCAGCAAATGGCAGCCGACCCGATGCGGATCGAGCAAATTCTCAATAACCTGCTCTCCAATGCCCTACGCCACACCCCACCTGGCGGAAAAATCCATGTGCAGACAACCTATTCTGATGGTAAACTGCAGGTGATTGTGAAAGACAGCGGTCCTGGCATATCCGCTGACGCATTGCCTTATATTTTTGAACGGTTTTACCGCGCCGATAAGTCTCGCAGCCGGAGCGAAGGAGGCACGGGTTTGGGGTTGGCGATTGCCAGGCGGCTGGCGGAGCTGCATGGCGGTAACCTGACAGCCAGCAACCATCCCCAGGGTGGGGCATTATTCACCCTGACGGTGCCTGCAAAATAGCGAGGAATTGACAATGTCAAAGATCAACAATGTCATTCGCTCTCTGGAAGCGCATAAAATTTCCTTTACAGCATATGATCTGCCAGCGGAGAAGCTGAGCGCATTGGAAGCCGCCCGGCATCTGGATGTAGCTGAAGAGCTGGTCTTCAAAACGATTGTCGTTGTGCGTGAGGGAAAGGGAAAACCAATCCTGGCACTGATCCCAGGTCCAAAAGAAGTGGACCTGAAAGCGCTGGCAAAAGCTTGTGGAGAAAAGAAGCTCTCGATCCCCACCCAGCGTGTCGCAGAGCGTCTCACTGGTCTGCAGGCCGGCGGCATCTCACCCCTGGCGTTGCTTAATCGCGGGTTTCAAATGTTCCTGGATGCTTCGGCGCTTGAACACGAACAGATTTACATCTCGGGCGGGCAGCGCGGGATAAATATTCGATTGGCGCCAGCGGACCTGGTAGATTTACTCCAGGCGCAGGTAGACATTATTTGTCATTGATTTTTTATGGAGGAAAAGATGACCCAGCCTTCGACAGAAACACCCATTATTCAATGTCGCGATGTGCATAAGTGGTATGGAGATTTCCATGCCCTGCGCGGTGTCTCCCTGGATGTTCACAAGGGGGAGGTGGTGGTCATTTTCGGGCCATCTGGCTCTGGAAAATCGACTTTTATCCGCACCATCAACCGGCTGGAAGAACACCAACAAGGCAGCATCATTGTCGACGGGATTGAATTGACCAAGGATTTGAAGAATATCGAGAAGGTGCGCATGGAAACCGGGATGGTTTTCCAGCAATTTAACCTTTTCCCCCACAAAAGCGTGCTCCAAAATATCACCATGGCGCCGATCGAAGTGCGTAAATGGCCGAAAGACAAAGCAGAAGAGATTGCCTTACAATTGCTGGAGCGAGTGGGTATTCCTGAGCAAGCCCACAAATACCCTGGGCAATTATCGGGTGGTCAGCAGCAGCGGGTAGCCATCGCCAGGGCGTTGGCCATGCAGCCCAAAATTATGCTCTTTGATGAGCCCACCTCAGCGTTGGACCCGGAGATGATCAAGGAAGTGCTGGATGTAATGGTCGGGCTGGCGAGGAGTGGGATGACCATGGTGGTAGTCACGCACGAGATGGGTTTTGCACGCGGCGTCTCGCACCGCATGGTTTTTATGGATGCCGGGCAGATTGTAGAAATTGGCACACCGCAGCAAATTTTTAATAATCCGCAGGAAGACCGGACGAAGTTGTTCCTTTCGCAAATTTTGACACACTGAGTCGTTCCTGCAGCACATTTTGATTGTGTTATTGCATTGTAAAAATCCCCAGCCGCCTGTAAAAATACGGGCGGCTGGTTTCGTTAAAGCTTAATAGGTGGTCGCTACTATCCTTTGATCACCGCCAGCGGGCGCAGGCGGGCAACTTTGCGAGCGATCCCTGCGCCAATGACCGTCGCCACCACGGCGTCCACATCTTTATAGGCTGCCGGGGCTTCTTCAGCCAACCCGGAAATCGAACCTGCACGGATTTGAATACCCTCTTGCAGCAAATCGGCGCGTAATTTTTCACCGCGCACAGATTTCTTGGCCTGGTGGCGGCTCATCACCCGCCCGGAGCCGTGGCAGCACGAGCCGAAGGTGCGCTCCATGCTGGCTTCGGCGCCCACCAGCACCCAGGAGGCTGTGCCCATGCTCCCCGGCACCAGCACCGGCTGGCCGATTTTTTGATATTCGGACGGCAAGGCGGGGTGTCCGGGACCAAAGGCACGTGTAGCGCCTTTGCGGTGCACACATACCTTGATCATTTCTCCATCGACCCTATGCGTTTCGATCTTCCCCATATTGTGCGCGATATCATACACCTGGTAAAGCTGCCAGTTGGGCACCTTGCCCGCCAGTACCTCTTCAAAGGCCCGCCGGGCGTTGTGCGCCAGTACCTGCCGGTTGGCAAAGGCATAATTGGCTGCACAGCGCATGGCAGAAAGATACGCCTGGCCTTCGGGGGAGCTCAGCGGTGCACACACCAGCTCGCGGTCGGGTATCTGGATCTTGTAACGCCTGACGGCTTGCTGGAACTCCGCCACGTAGTCGGTGCATACCTGGTGACCAAAACCGCGCGAACCGCAGTGGATTTGCACCACCAGGCAATCCTCATATAGCCCCATTACCTGGGCGGCTTCACGGTCGAAGATCTGCTCAACGCGGTCCACTTCAATGAAATGGTTGCCAGCGCCAAGTGTGCCCAGCTGCGGGCGGCCACGCTCCCTGGCGCGGGCGCTGACGTGTTTCGGGTCGGCGCCGTCCAACCGCCCACCTTCTTCTGTTCGCGTAAGGTCCGCCTGGCTGGCATACCCGGCTTTAAGCGCCCACTGCGAGCCTTCGCGGCAAACGCGCTCCAACTCGGCGTCGGACATGCGCAGCTCGCCTTTTTCGCCCACGCCGGAAGGGCAGTAGCGGTTGAGGGCGTTTGCCAGCGCGGAGATGTGATCGCGGGCGGATGCCAGCTCAATCTGCGAGGCCAGCAGGCGCACACCGCAGTTGATATCGTATCCAATGCCGCCGGGGGAGATCACGCCTTCTGGGTAGCGGGTGGCAGCCACACCGCCGATGGGAAAGCCGTAACCCTGGTGCATATCCGGCATCACCAGAACCTGACCCACCAACCCCGGCAGTGTAGCGGAATTTGCCGCCTGTTCCAGCGATTTGTCATCCATCACCTGTTCCAGCAGGCGGCGGGTAGCGAAGATACGCACCGGGACGCGCATATCCTGGCGAAAACTCTGGGGAATTTCCCATTCGTAATCGCTGATTTTTACCAGGTCTTTGATGGCTACCATTGGAGCACCTCCTTTCGTGGGTCAAAAATATAAATGCCGAATGCGCGGTAAAGGTTTTTAAACATCAAACACCAGGTGCACTTCAAAACCGCGCCTGGTCTGGCGGATGGACAGGTTGTGATAGGTGACCGCCTTGATTTCTTTCACAACTGCCAGCACAGGCGCACCAAGACATTTGCAGGACAGACTGTTATCCTGGATGACGACGTCAAATTTGGAAAAGCCCAGCCCATGCTGTTCAAATATGTAGAGAATTTCCGAGAGAAATGCAACCAGCAGGCCTTCGAGATCGGCGGCGTGCAAATGGATCGTGCGTTCCACGGGGCGGTCGTGCGGCGCATGGTTGACTTGCGCCAGCCGCATGCCCATCAACGACAGCATACCGGCAGCGCACTGCACGAACAGGGTATTTAGGTCTGGCGCCCAAACCGCCAATTCCCAGTCTGCAGTGTGCTCGATTTCTTTAAAACCAGATGGCGAGGTCTTTTTCACACCTTAAGTATAACGGCTTTCGGGCGTGAAAAAACGCCCACCGCAAGTTTGGCAGGCGTTTGTGAGGGTTATTTGGTTGGCTTGACGGCGCGCGTGGCAATAAATGTCGGGATGTAATTACACAGTAAGTCGCCAGGAGCGATATCTTCAAAAAAGCCGGTCAGCACAAAACCTTCCTTAAGCTGCCCACCAATCTGGTCCTGCAGGCTGTGGCCGAATTCCAGCGGCTCGTTGGCGTCCATGTATTTTTGGCGCTGTTCGGGGCTGGGGCTGGTCAGATCAGAGTAGGGGATGCTGTAATGCACTTCCAGCTTGTTCAGAAAATCCAAAAGTTCCCGGTCGAAAATATAGACCACCGGGTTACAAATACCCGAAAGCAGCACCCCGCCGGGTTTTAGCACGCGGAAGGCCTCGCGCCAGACGGGTAGGATATTGGGAACGAAAATATTAGAAACAGGATGAAAAATCAGGTCGAATGTGGCATCATGGAAACAGGAAAGATCGCGCATATCGCCCTGGATCGTCTCGATATCCAGACCCTCGCGCTGCGCTACCAGCCGGTCCTGAGCCAATTGGCGTGGGGAATTATCGAAAACTGTCACCTGTGCCCCTGCAGCAGCAAATACCGGTCCCTGCTGCCCGCCGGCGGATGCCAGGCAGAGAACTTTTGCTCCCTGAATTGGAGGATACCAATCCGCTGGAACCGGTTTGGTTGGCGTCAACACCAGGCGCCAATCACCCTTGCGGGCGGCTGCAATGACTTCCGGGCTTACTGGTATGGTCCAGGGGTTCTCTTTTTCCACTTCAGAATCCCAGGCGTGCTGGTTATAAGCGCGTATATCCATCTTTAAACCTTTTGTTGCCATTATGTGTAGGTTTATGAGGATTGTAACATTTTTGCAGCGATCTCTTTCAAAAGTATCGCTGCTAATCGTGCGGTTACCTGGTTCTGATCGCGCTGCGGGTTGAGCTCGACAATATCCGCACCTACCAGGGGTGCTTTGATAGAATCGATCATCTGCAAGACCTCGCGCGTGGTCATCCCGCCAGGTTCGTGGTGTGAGACGCCGGGTGCGAAAGCCGGGTCTAGGGCATCCAGATCCAAGGACAGGTACAGCGGGCCGTCAAAATGGAGCTGGAGATCTGCCGACCAATCCTGCTGGCGGATCACCTGCACCTGAAAGCGCTCGATCTGCTGTTGCAAATGCGGGCTGAGCGTGCGAATGCCAACCTGTACCAGGCGCGCTGCGAGGCCGTTTTCCATGATGCGGGCAAAGGGACAGGCGTGGGAGAGACGGTTGTCTTCGTACACATCGTATAAATCCGTGTGGGCGTCGATTTGCAGGATGTTCAGTGCAGGAAAATGCCTGGCATACGCCAGCAGGATAGGGTAGGTGATGGCGTGATCACCGCCCAGCGCCAGTGTCTTTGCCCCTCGCTGCAGGCAGGCGTCAATTGCAGCGCTGATCTGTTCAACAGCCCGTTGGCCGCTTTCCAGTTTCAGGTCACCCAGGTCGTAGAGCTGCGGGTGGCTTTGCAGATTAACGCCGCTGCGGCTGTACCAGGTGGAAGCGCCGTCTGCCAGGACATGGCGGATTTGCCCCGGCGCAGCGGCTGCCCCGCGTAGGTAAGATGAATTTTCATCCCAGGGGATACCTAGCAGGGCGATTGAACCGGAGGGCAGAAATGGATAGCTGTTCAAAAAATAGGTTTCAGCAGGCAGCATGTTTTAAGATAGCCTCAATACTTTAGCACCGCGGATCTTGCGCGTTTTCAATTCCACCAGGGCCTGGTTTGCCTGCTCCAGCGTGTATTCTTGCACTTCGGGCTTGATGGGGATGCTGGCGGCTGCTTGCAGGAATTGGATGACATCGCGGCGGGCGACATTGGCGACGCTTTTGATTTCCTTCTCCATCCACAGGTGCTGAGGGTAATCAAGCCTTAACAAGGCATCCTGATCGATGCTTTCTTTCCGGATGGCGTTGATGACCAACCGGCCGCCTGGAGCCAGGTTGCGCAGGCTTTCGACAATGGGAAGCCATACGGGTGTGGTATCGATGATACTCTGTAGAGGCGCAGGCGCCGGGTCGCTGATGCCCCCTGCCCAGGCTGCGCCTAATTCTCGAGCGAAAACCTGTTCCGCTTTGCTTCTGGAGAATACAAATATTTCGGAATTTGGATAGATCGCTTGCGCCAATTTCAGTACCAGGTGAGCTGAAGCGCCAAAGCCCATCAACCCCAGGCTTTGCCCATCTTGCAGGTTTGCCAGACGCAACGAGCGGTAACCGATTGCCCCGGCACACAAA
>CAZTMX010000105.1:0-9723 GCA_964614855.1 uncultured Anaerolineaceae bacterium
TGAGCAACTCTCGTAAGCGCAGGCGTGCCCGCGATAGCCGGGTCTTTAGTGCGGTTTCGCTCAAATTAAGCGCCTCAGCTGCTTCCTGGGTAGATAAACCTTCAATATCCCGCAGCAGAAATGCCACTCGCAGGTTGTGGGGTAGTGCCTGTACCGCTTTGTCCATGTACTTGCGAGACTCAGTTGACATCAGCTCTTCTTCTGGTAAGCAGCACCAATCCACGATTTGTAAAGGTTCTTGCTCTTCTTCTGCTGTTTCATCGGGCTCATCGATAGATACGATGAATTGCTTATTACGGCGCAAGAACATCAGGGCTTCGTTTGTGGCAATCCGGTACAGCCAGGTGGAGATACTGGAGCGCCCATCGAAGTTACCCAGGTGCTGGTAGGCTTTGATAAAAGTCTCTTGCAAGATATCCTCAGCGTCCTGGGGGTTATTCAGCATTTTTAAGGCCAGGCGGTAAATTACGCCTGAATAAGCCTCTACCAGACGGGCGAATTCTGCCCTGTCCCTGGCTTTTAGTGCTTCCAGAGAAAAATCTTCTGCTTGTTTCTTAGTCATTAGATGCGCTCGCCTCAAAAAGGTTGCTTTAATTTGATTTGCATTGCATTTTATCACGCCCTCGCTGCTGCGTATCCAGAGCAAATGAGAGTATAATAACCTGACGGAGGGTTAAAAACCTCTCATAATATTTGACGCAGCAAGGAGCTTTTTAAAAGAAAACCCAATGCGTATGATTACTCTGACAACAGATTTTGGTTTGAAAGACGGCAATGTGGGGGTGATGAAAGGCGTGATCGCCAGCATCAATCCGCAGGTGGAGATTGTAGACCTCAGCCACCTGATTGCAGCGCAGAATGTTTTTGAAGGTGCATTGGTGATGGGCAGGTCAGTAAATTACTTCCCTGAAAACACGATCCATATTGGCGTGGTTGATCCAGGTGTTGGCACACAGCGCCGCCCCATTGCGGCTCGCCTGGGCAGGCAGTGGTTTGTCGGTCCGGACAACGGGCTGTGTACCCTGATGTGGCATCATGCCAGGCAGCAGGGGCTGCCGCTTGCATTTTATCACCTGGACCGACCTGAGTTTTGGCTGCCCGAGATCAGCAATGTCTTTCATGGGCGGGATATTTTTTCTCCTGTTGGCGCGCACCTTTCCCTGGGCGTCCCGTTTGAAAAGCTCGGTACTCGCATCGAAGACCCTACCCTGTTAGATTTCCCCACCCCAAATCGCACCCAACACGGGTGGATGGGAGAGGTGATCCATGTCGATCATTTCGGCAACCTGGCGACCAACATCATGCGGGAGCAGTTAAAGGAACTGGGACCCGTTTCGGTGTACTGCTGCGGGCAGGATACCGGCAGCCTGGTGCGCACTTTTGGCGACCGGCAGCCAGGTGAATTGGTGGCGCTGGTGGGCAGCTCTGGCAACCTGATCATCTCTGTGGTGAACGGCAGTGCAGCCAGCCGGCTTGATGCACAGCGCGGCGACCCGGTTGAAGTGATTGAGATTTCCAAATAGCTGAGGTACATCCTGCTCGTGGGAGAAAACCTGTTGACATCTGACCAATCGCTTCCGTTATCCATCCGCGACCTCACCTTCACCTATCGCATCCGCCAGCAGCCGGCGATCACCCGGCTGAACCTGGACCTCCACCCCGGCGAACTGGTCTTGCTGGCAGGTTCCAGCGGTTGCGGCAAAACCACGCTGATGCGCTGTATCAACGGCTTGATCCCCAGGGTTTATACGGGAAACCTGGAAGGGGAAATCCTCTTGTATGGGAAACCGGCGCGCGATCTAAGCATGGCTGACCTTTCCCAGACAGTAGGGACTTTGCTGCAAGACCCCGAGCGGCAAATCGTTGGTAGTTATGTGCTTAATGATGTCGCCTTTGGCCTGGAGAACCTGGCCTTGCCGCGCGATGAAATCCGCCAGCGGATCGATGAAGCCCTGGATTATCTGGGGATCCTGCATTTGCGCGACCGGGAGACCTTTGGCCTCTCAGGCGGTGAAAAGCAAAAGGTAGCATTGGCAGGCGTGCTGGCCATGCGCCCAAAAATATTGCTGTTGGATGAACCGTTAGCCAGCCTGGATCCTGCCTCCGCTCACGAAGCCCTGCAGCTCTTTCGCAGCCTGGCGGATCGGGGGATTTCGATCCTCCTGGTGGAGCACCGAGTGGAGGACGTGCTTTCTATCCATCCCGATAAATTTCTCTTGCTTGAAGAGGGCATCCAAACCTATTACGGCGACCTGGATGGCCTGATGCAGGTGGTGGATTACCGGCGCTTCAAGCTACCGGCACGCATCACCATGCAGCGAGCGCGCCAGGACCCGAAACCCGAATTTACCCCTCGCCCGCCGTCCACACAGAAACAGTCACTGGTTACCTTTCAGGATGTTTCTTATCGTTATGCGGCTGAGCTGCCGGATGTATTGCATGATATCAACCTGACAATTTACAAGGGCGATGTGATTGCCATCCTGGGGCACAACGGTGCTGGTAAAAGCACACTGGTCAAACATGCCCTGGGTCTGATCAAACCTACCCGCGGGCAGGTGCTGCTTGAGGAAAAGGACACCAGGAGCATTTCGGTGGCCCAGGCTGCCAGGACAGTCGGATATGTCTTTCAGAGCCCTTCTCAGATGCTTTTTGCTCCCTCGGTAAACGAAGAGCTGGCCTTTGGCCCGCGCAACCTGGGTTGCTCGCCGCAGGTGATCCAGGAAAATACGCAGCATGCGCTAAAGACAGTGAATTTGCAGGACGAGGGCGAGTCGCCGCCCCTGGCGCTTTCGTTTGGACAGCAAAAAAGGGTCAGCATTGCTGCAGTGCTGGCGATGCGTTCGCGCATCCTGATGATGGATGAACCTACTGCCGGGCAGGATTATTGGAACTACCTAAGCTTTATGGATGCAATTTTACAAATGCCGGATTTTGACGCCACCTTGTTTATTACCCACGATGTGGATCTATCGGTGATCTATGCTAACCGGGTGATCCTGATGTATGACGGCAGGGTGCTGGCGGATGGCTCGCCGCAAGATGTGCTGGGTAACCGAGAGCAGCTGGTTAGCAGCCGGGTGCTGCCCACCTCGTTATTGGAGTTGAACCTGGAAGTTTTTCACAAAACCGGACAGTTTCAGCGCGCCGAGGCGCTGTCGCATGCGATCTTAGATGCAGTGTAAAGGCGCGCAACGGCTGGGTTCGACAAGGGTTATAGCGATTGAGAAAGGAGAGCAGCTATCGAAGCAAACTTTACGTTGAAGGAAAGTTATTTATATTGATTTTTGCTAGAAACAGGAATTTTCACAAAGGAGATGATGAAATGCAGAAAAAATCGTTATGGGGTTTTGGCACGCGTGAGGTGGTGTATGCCGCCATCGGCGCCGCATTGTATGGTGTATTTTCCTTCGTAACTAACTTCTTGGCCTTACCAGCCGCCGGGAACATTTCCCTGCGACCGGCAGTTGCCATCCCCATGTTCTTTGGGGTGGCCTTTGGCCCGATTGTGGGTTTTCTTTCTGGTTTTGTGGGGAACCTTTTGGGGGATTTCCTGTCTGGATATGGCTTCTGGTGGTCCTGGGACCTGGGCAATGGGCTGATGGGGTTGATCCCCGGTTTGATGGCCTACTCGTTCAAGAGCTTTAAGGACCGCAGCACGATCATCCGCGCAGAAATTCTGGTGGTGATCGGCGTTATCGTGGGTATGATTGTCCCATCGCTGTTGGAGATCCCGCTTTCTGGTATCGATTTCAACACAGCCATCGTGGGGTATTTCACCCCGGCTGCGATTTCGAATATCATCAACGGCTTGATCCTGGTCCCGATCTTGATGGTTGCCTACGCCGCCGTAGCCGCGCGCTCGGGCAGGTAATTACCTTATGAATTGGCTCCAGCCGCGACGTATAAGCTCGCGGCTGGAGATCCATTTCTGTCCACCAAAGGAGAGAACCCATGCTGGTTACCTGGCGTTATCGTTTACGCAATTCGATACTCGAAATTTTTGACCCGCGCGCCCGCTGGTTTTTCTCTTTCTTTATCTTGTTTTCTATTGTCCTGTTCTGGGATATCCGCATCCTGCTGTTTTTCTTTGTGATTGTCTTTGGTCAATATGCGCTTTCACGCCTGACCTGGAAAGAAACCCGGCGCGCCTGGATATTTATCCTTTTCTTTATTGTGATCATTGTAGGGATCAATGCCCTGATTAGTGGTCGGGCCGGCCCGCTCAGCGTTTTACAAGGTACTCATACCTACTGGAAGCATGTATGGACCCTGCCATTGGTGGGGTGGGAGATCACGATCAACCTGACCTTTGAAAAGATCTTCTTTGCCATAACCCAGATTGTCCGCATGCTGTCCATGGCGGTGCTTTTCTTTATCATTCCCTTCACCATCAACCCGCGCTTTTATGGCGTGACCTTCAGCGGGATGGGGATGGGTGATCGTGTGGCTTTTACCATGGACCTGGCTTTTCGATTTGTACCCACCCTGGCGCGCGACTTTTCTGTCACGCTGGATGCCCAACGCGCCCGTGGTTTTGAAGTAGAAAAACTGGAAGGCGGCGTGATTGCCCAGATACGCAAGTTGGCGCCCCTGGTGGTGCCTGTGACCATGAATGCCATCGTGGATGGTGAAGATATCACCAACGCCATGGATTTGCGTTGTTTTGGCTTGCGCAAGCGCACCTGGATCCAGGAACTGCACTATCAATTACACGACAGGCTGCTAATCGGGTTTGGGGCGGTCGTCTTTGTTGCCAGCCTGATCGTGCGCTACGGCTTTGGTTTTGGCGAATTCTGGATGCCGGAGTGGTTCTTGAACCTGGCGCCAACCGTTACTTCCTGGTTGTCCCTTATTTAACCTACTAAATTTCGATTTCCACCAGAGACTGCAGCGGGCTGCCTATTTGCTGCAGCGTTTTCCCGTTTGCCAGGTGTGCTGCGCACGGGGCGAAGATATCCCGCCCGTGGAAGATTTTGCTTACCTCCGGCAGCCAAAACTCAGGCCGATCCAGCTTAACCAGCTCGATTTCGGCAGCACGTGAAATTGTTGCAGCGCGCGCCTTATGCAGCAAGCGTGTCAAAGTCCCGTTATCCGGGCCGACAAAAAATTGCTCGCCAATGCGGGCGGCCACAGGCAGACGGGCGGTGCCAACGCCAGGGTCAACCACAAAGACATGCACTGTGCCGGCGGGGAAGTAGGAGACGCATCCCTCCAACAAGCAAGCTGCGTATTTTATGTCATGCGCGGGAACGCTGTGACAAAGGTCGATCAAACGGGCATGAGGGGCGATACCCCAGATGGCGCCCTTCATTTCAGCAACGCCGTAATCGCCGGCGCCGAAATCTGTGGTGAGTGTGATCAGTGCCATCTTATGCTTCCAACCAGACTTCAACCGCATCGCCTATTTTTGCGCCCAGCGCCTGTTGTGCGCTGCCGTTTACAATCGCCACGGTCATATCGTTGTGTGTGCCGAACATGGCAGCCAGTTCTCCCGGCTGTTTGCTGCCAAAGGTTTCCACCATCTCGTGGATCACGGCGCCGCACAATGTCACCCTGTTTACCTTGCCGCTTGACAGGTGGCGGCGTTCGATATTCGTGATCAGGTTGCCGAAATAATCCATCCCTGCTACCTGGCCGCGCACAAGACCAGGCAGGATTTCAACCTGTGGAAATTCCAACCGCAGTGCATCCAGGATGGGAGCCCCCAGTTTTTTCAACGGTACGCCGTTGACCAGGTGTGCCCCGACAGGGGCAAAGATATCTCGACCGTGAAAAACCGTACTGATATCCTGCAGCCAGTATTGCGGCTGGTCCAAAGCCACCACTTCCAGCTTTGCATTTTGTTCTTCTGCTGTTTGGATTACGCGGGTGAAAATGCCGTTATCAGGTCCGACAAAAAAAGAGCCGCCGGCGCGCACAGCGATCGCCCGGCGCTGGGTACCCACTCCAGGATCAACCACGGCGATATGCACAGTACCGGGTGGAAAATACGGTGCAGCGCGGCCTATGACAAAGGCAGCCTGGTGGACATCTTGAGCTGCGATCCTGTGAGTGATATCCGCGATTTGTGTTTCAGGGGCTATCCCCAGAATTACGCCTTTCATAACACCCACAAACCCATCCTGTTCCCCAAAGTCGGTTAATAGTGTAAGAATACCCATTGGTCTCCAAAAAAAGTGTGAGTTGCATTTTGCCATGACCTCGGGTATAGTGTGCATAAGCCAGTGCCTGGGAGGAACTATAGCCGGGTTTGGGCAAAACATTTCTAAGAGTATATCAAAATGCTTATCAAATTGAATAATGAGTTCTTTCAATTCGATACCACGCTTGATCCTTTGACCTGGGGGATACAGGCAGTGGGCCTCCAGGGAGTGAATTTCCGGCAGGTTCCCATGAAAGTAGCCTTTGCCCAGGGTGGAAAACCCAGGGAGCAACGGCTGGAAAGCCTGAAATACCTGGCGCAGCCAATGCGGTCCATGGCGTCCCCTATTGGCAGGTTGGAAGTGATTGAAGTGAGCACGCCGGTAGAGGAGAGCCCCTTGCGTTACCGGCTGTCATTTGCCCTGGTGAAATCCACCCCGCTTTTCTTGTGGAAAGTGGCAATTGAAAACACTTCCGGACAACCGCTTTCCATCCGCCGTATCACCTTGCTGGATATGCAGAGTGTGGACATGCCCTTTGCCCGTGCCGCAGAGCCGGCATTCTATTCAAACGGTTGGGGTTCGTGGGACTATACCGGTGTTTATACCCCTCAGGATACCTTCCGGCGCTCTCATCTGGGTTTCATCGATACACCCATGCGTGTCAATTCCGGCTCGCTGGCGCCGCGCCAACGCGGTCATTTTGCTGCAGATATGTTCGGCGTGGTTGGCGACCGCGCTTCACGCACTGCTGTTTTGTTGGGGTTTTTATCGCAGGAACAGCATTTCGGCTCTTTGGAAGTGGATTTTCGCCCGGATACGGCAAAACTGCGTATGTGGGCGAATGGCGATGATACCCTTCTGGCTCCCGGTGCAGAGATGCACACGGATTGGGCCTGTATCCAACCGGTGGACTTGGATGCCGTTGAGCCGCTTGCCCCGTACCTGGATGCGGCGGCGCGCCTGGCTGGGATTGAGCAAGAACGGTTTCAAGGCGATATTCCTGCAGGCTGGTGCTCCTGGTATCATTTTTATAACAAGCTCAGCGCCGGAGATATCCGCAGCAACCTGCAAGCGTTGGTGAAAGTGCGACACAATTTGCCGCTGCAGGTGGTCCAGATTGATGACGGCTTTGAAACGCATGTAGGCGACTGGTTGGATATAAAACCTGGTTTCCCCGCTGGTCTGGCGCCGCTGGCCAAGGAGATCCACCAGGCTGGGTTCACCCCAGGTCTGTGGCTGGCGCCGTTTATCCTCGACCGCCGCTCCCGTCTGGTGCGTGAACATCCAGAATGGCTGCTGCGCGGCCGCTTCAACCTGCCGGTGAATGCCAGCTTCTTATGGAATGGTTTTACCACCGCCCTGGATATCAGCTTTCCCCCCGCACTGGAATACGCATGCGATGTGGTGCGCAAAGCCGTGCATGAGTGGGGTTTCGACTACCTGAAATTTGATTTTTTGTATGCGGGCGCCTTACCGGGGCGCAGAGCTGACCGTACACGCACCCGTGCACAGATTTTACGCGCCGGGCTGCAGGCCTTGCGCGAGGCTGCAGGCGACCAGGTTTTTCTGCTGGGCTGCGGCTGCCCCATGGGAACAGGGTTGGGTTTGGTGGACGGCATGCGCATCGGGGCGGATGTGGAGGCACGCTGGACGCCGGTCATGCTGGGTAAGGATATCCCCTTCTTGCGCGGCGAGACAGGTCATCCCTCGGCGCGTAATGCCATTCAAAACACGCTGACGCGTGCCTGCCTCCACCGCCGCTGGTGGCTAAACGACCCGGATTGCCTGCTGCTCCGGCAAGCATCAAGCCTTACCCAGGCTGAGACACACTCCTTGGCGACAGTGATTGCCCTCAGCGGCGGGATGCTGCTGCTTTCTGACCACCTGCCGGATTTGCCGCCAGAGCGCCTGGAGATTGCCCGCCGGCTGCTGCCCATCATCGGAAAGCGCCCGCAACTGCTGGATTGGTTTGATGCTGGCATGCCGCGCCGTTTACGCCTGGATTTGGATAACGGGCAGGACAGCTGGTCGCTGCTGGCGGTCTTTAACTGGCAGGATGAGGCGCAAGAAACCAGCCTTTGTTTGCAGGATTTTGCAGTGGATCGGCCAGGTGAATACTGGCTGCGGGATTTCTGGCGTGGTGAGGTTTTCTCCCTGACTGCTGGCGAACAGCACAGGCACACCCTGCCTGCGCACGGAACGGGTTTGTACGCCCTGCGGCGTATGTCTTTTGGAGAGCCAGTGTACCTGGGCAGCGATTTGCATATCTCGCAAGGTCAGGAAGTCAAGAGCATGACATGGCAACCTGAGCACGGCGTGTTGAAATTAGCGTTGAGCAGACCGGGTGAGGCAGCCGGAAATGCCGATATCTACTTGCCCCGGCTGCCGCTTGCTGCCACACTGGATGGACGGCAGGTTTCCTGGATAGATTTGGGGCACGGTGTCTATCGCTTCCCGCTGGTATTTTCTGATCAGGCGTGCCTTCGCATCCAGTGCCGGGAAGTTGATAATTAAAAAACGGGATACCTGGTTTGCTCAGGCATCCCGTTTGCAGTGCATTATGTCCAATAAAAAATTAGCTGCTCTTCGAAGGGATATACGGCAGGATGGCTTTTGCCAGGTTGCTGCTGGGCATGGTCTGCAGCCATACCCTGCCAGGTCCTTTCAAGGTTGCCAGGAACATCCCTTCCCCGCCAAAAACGATATTGGTCAGTCCTTTCACCATCTCGATGTCGAAGGAGACGCTGGGTTCGTACATTGCGACATGCCCGGTGTCCACTTTCAAAACCTGGTTGGGCGCCAGGGTATATTCCACGATCTCACCGTCCAGGCAGACAAAAGCCACGCCGGGTCCGGTCAAGCTTTGCAGGATAAATCCTTCGCCGCCGAAAAGTCCTGCCCCCAGGCGTTTACGAAAATGGATATCCAGCGATACGGTTTTTTCAGAGCATAGGAAGGCCGTTTTCTGGCAAATCATTTGCTGTCCCTGCGCCAGGTTCAGCGGGATGATCTTACCAGGGAAATCGGACGCAAAGGCGACAAAACCTTTATCTCGAATGCTGGTATATTCCACCAGGAAGAGTGATTCGCCGCTGACGGCGCGTTTCAACACACCGCCCAGCCCGCCGCCGCGACCGCTGGTTTTCATCTCTATGTTGCTGCTCATCCAAGACATACCGCCGCTTTCGGAGACAATCGTCTCGCCGGGGTCAAGCTCCAGGATCGCCACTTGCAGGGTGGATCCGATGATTTTATATTCCATACCGGTGACGCCTCTGCCGGTCAGCGTGACTGAGGCGTCGGGTAGATCTATACGTTGTCCAGGGAGGTTGGGTTCGTAAGACATGCGATTTTCCTTTCTGAGTGATGCAAATAACCAGGGGTGAGTTCGGAAATACTACACTACTGAGTGTATCAGAGTTATCCACAGATATTCTAAATGTTTGCTAAAAAAGAGCACCAGGTTGTCGAGCTACGGCCATGCTCATTTTCTCAAGTGGTAAGGTACGTCGATGATCATACGCGTAAAGCCTTTGTTACGTCTGCGGTAAAGCAGCGCTGTCTTGATCATCAGGGC
>CAZTMX010000106.1:0-9564 GCA_964614855.1 uncultured Anaerolineaceae bacterium
TTTTCTTGTATAACTAATACTTTCTAGAACGCTCATCAAAACAAGGCGGACTAAAATCCTTGCATCAGTACTGATATCAAGCTTTTCAAAAAGCTCCACAAAAAACATCAATTCTGCTTCTGTTTGTTCTGAAAAGGCCCCTTCAGTAATAATAATGTGCGGGAACTTTTGACCCGTTGAAATAGGTTGACTATTTTCAATAATATTTAAGATACCAAGTAACTCTTGAATGTCATAATTTGAATATCTTGACTTTGCATCCCACGAGAGATGGCAATTAGGTAGAATTTCAATTCCATCTGCATTTATCCCCCTCATCTTGCACACTAGCAAAGTTGTTGAATTACCCGCAAATGGTTCTAATATTTTTTCGCCTGGTTGAACATTAAATTCTTGTAAAAGTGTATCCACGAGGAACGCTGAAAAGCCTTCCCTGTACTTGATCCATGAATGGAGTATTGCACCTTTGCTTGCCTGAAAAGAAACAACTTGTCTATTAAAACGGCTATCTTCCACGAATAATTTTGAATAGCGATTTTCGAGCCTTATTCGCTCATCATCTGAGCAAGTGTTTTCGTGTGAAAATTTAAGATAAGTATGGCGTACAGGTAGAGGGTCTAAAAAAGATAATTGTGTCTGCATAAACATATTTTACTCCATCAAAAGCTACAAAAAAGCTATAAAATAGAAGTCGCAGGATGAATCGAAATGGTGATGTATGTTCTAAAACATCATTCTGAACAGTCAAACAAGTTTTTTCCTGTATCACACTTGGAGATTAGCGAACGATCTGATCCTCCAGTGTATATTTTTATCATAAGCTTTCACTCTGTCCAAATCGATGTTTGAGAGTAAAGGTAATGGTACCTGGCTTGCAGAAAGTCGATCCGCTCATCTCGCACCAGGTAAACGATACGGTGCTCCTGGGTTAGCCTTCTCGACCAGGCGCCGGGAGCCAGGTATTTGAGCGGTTCGGGTTTTCCGATACCGGAAAACGGATCGCGCAGGATGGCTTCGATCAGGTCAAAAGCTCGTAAGGCCAGCTTGCGGTCTGTTTCCACCCAAAAGCGCAGGTCTTCGATGAATTCCGGTTGAAAAACCGCCTGGCGCTGCTTGTTTTTCATAGGCCAATCTGGCTGCGCAATTCTTCACTGGTTTGGATTTCACCTTCGTTCTTCAATGCCCGTCCCAGGGCGGTGAGCAGGCGCTCCGCGTTGGCAGGCGAGCGCAGCAAGTAAGCTGTTTCCATCAGGCTTTCGAGCTCAGAGGCAGCGATCAGCGCGACTTCTTCCTCGCCGCGGCGTTGGATCACCACAATCTCGCGGTCGTGTGTGACTCGGTCCAGTAATTTTGCCAGTTCTGCACGGGCCTGAGTGTAAGTAGTTTGAATGGTCATCGAATTCTCCAATCTGTACAGGATTACTGTACAACAGAGAAGGCGATTTGTCAAGATAGAATTGACACCGAGAAATAGTTTCACCCGGGGATATATGCATTTCAGCGAAATATGGCTCACTGCATCAATAGATGAGATGACTAGAATAGATATTGTAAGTGAAAGGGCTCGCTATTTTACAAAAATTGCCTTTATTTGTAAAATACTACTTTACAAAAACAACCTAATTATGTAAAATAGCATCATGCAAACCGTTGAACGTACCATCTTTCCTGCCCTAAAAACCGCCCTTGCGGATAAGCGTGTGATCGTGGTCACCGGCATGCGCCGCGTGGGCAAGACCACCACCCTGCGCTGGCTGCTTGACCAATCGCCTGTGCAGAACAAGCTCTTCCTCGACCTGGAACGCCTGGATTACCGCGCCGTCTTCGAGGAAAAAAACTATGAGGTGGTGCTGAATTATTTCCGCAACCAGGGTCTGGACCCGGCTCAACCCATGCTGGTGGCGCTGGATGAAATCCAGTATGCGCCGAACCTGCCCAGCGTGGTCAAGTACCTTTACGATCATTACGGGATCAAATTCCTGCTGTCGGGTTCAAGTTCTTTTTACTTGAAAAACCTCTTCAGCGAATCGATGGCCGGACGCAAGATCGTGTACGAGATGTTCCCCCTGGGTTTTGGCGAATTTTTGGATTTTCAAGGCGTTCCTTATCGCCGTAGGACGGCGCTGGAAGAAATGCGCTTCGATCGTTTTGAGTACGAGCGGCTGAAAAATCATTACGACGAATTTGTCGCTTTCGGCGCGCTGCCGGATGTCGTGCTCGAGCCAAAGGCCGAGATCAAGCGTGAGATTTTGCAGGATATCTTTTCCTCGTATGTCAATATTGATGTGCAGGCGCTGGCCGATTTTCGCAAGATTGGCGAGCTGCAGCAGCTGCTCAAAGCGCTGGCCATCCGTACCGGCAACAAACTCGACAACACCAAGCTTGCTCAGATCGCCGGCATTTCCCGGCCCACCCTGAAAGAATACCTGGAATTCCTGGAAATGACCTACATTACCTGCCAGCTTCCGGCGTACGCCGGGCCGGATAAGGCGCTTTCCCTGGGGAAGAAACTGTATTTTCGCGATAACGGCATCGCCGGCATCCTGGCCAATCCGGGGGAGGGAGCGCTGTTTGAGAACGCGGTTTTCAACCAGCTGCGGGAATACGGCGAGCTGGCGTACCTGGCAAAAGGCAGCGGATATGAAGTGGATTTTGTGCTGGCGGCAGCCGGCGAACCCCCAGCCGGGCTGGAAGTCAAATACTCCCCGGTGGAGAAGGATCGCAGCAAATTGCAGCGCATCGCCCAGCGCAACGGCCTCGCCCGCTCCTGGGTGGTGGGGCGCCACCCCACGCCGGGGTTTGAAGATTTCTTGTGGGGAGGGTCCATTTTCTAGCGCGTATGGTTTGTTGACAAACCGCTGTAAATAGTTTATTATGTGTATCGTTAGTCATAATATTCAATGACTTTCTACACATGAAACAAACTATTTTGTCTGCGAAGCAAAGCGAACTGCTTGAAGAACTGATTGTCAAGTATGGGCGGATTGTCACCTCCGCGCAAATCTTCGCGCAGGCGGAGCGATATTGGGATTATAAACAGGCAAAAAACCTGATAACCAGGCTGGTTAAGAACGGCTGGTTGGTTCGCATCAAGCGGGGATTTTATGCGGTCTCGGATTTGAGCACGAGAGGGTTTCTTGCCGTATCTCCTTATGTCATTGCCAATTTACTGGTCTCCGAGTCCTATGTCTCCTTTGAAGCGGCGCTGGCATATCATGGGATGTTTGACCAGTTAACGAATAAGACGATTTCTGTAGCATTGAAAGCCTTCAAGCCTGTGGAAATCGCAGATTTCGAGTATCGTTTTGTTAAAACCAAACCCGAGTTGTTTTTTGGCTGGCAAGAGGTTCAAATAAATAATGAGATTGCTCATATAGCAACCCCCGAAAAAGCCCTGATCGATATGATCAATTTTCATAGGAGCCAGTATTCGATCGATTTTGTGATCGAGAAGTTATCCGAACATAAGGACGACATCAATTTGCAGCGTTTGGTGGAATGCCTGAAGAATTATTCTGCCACCACCATAAAAATCTTCGGATGGATATTTGATTTGTTGGATATTTGCTCCGATCCTATATATCTATTGGCGAAACCCAGAAATGGAACACACTTCATGCTCGCCGGCAGCAGCAAATTTGATGCCAGGTGGCGTTTATACTACGATCCCTATTTTGATAAATTTAAAAAAACCTGATTAATAAAAAGCAAGGCCGCTGGATGCTCAGATCCGGCAGCCCTGCTGCTTTTAACCAGTTAGCTTCGCGCCCCTCTACAACTTCGGCAGCACGATCGACTGCTGCGCCTGGTACTTGCCCTTCTTATCCGCATACGAGATTTCGCATTCTTCGTCGCCTTCGAAAAACAGCACCTGGGCGATGCCTTCGTTGGCGTAGATGCGCGCCGGCAGCGGGGTGGTGTTCGAGATCTCCAATGTGACAAAGCCCTCCCACTCCGGCTCGAAGGGGGTGACGTTGACGATGATGCCGCAGCGGGCGTAGGTCGATTTGCCCAGGCACACCGTCAGCACGCCGCGCGGGATGCGAAAATACTCCACCGTGCGCGCCAGGGCGAAGGAATTGGGCGGGATGACGCAGATATCGCCGCTGAAATCGACCATGGATTTGGGGTCGAAGTGCTTGGGGTCGACGATGGCCGAGTAGACGTTGGTGAAGATCTTGAATTCGTTCGCCACGCGGATGTCGTAGCCGTAGGATGAGACGCCGTACGAGATCACCCCGTCCCGCACCTGGTTGTCGGCAAACGGCTCGATCATCTTGTGCTCGCGCGCCATCTGGCGGATCCAATGGTCTGGTTTTAAACCCATGCTGTGCCTCCCGTTGCTTTCAAAGATTGCCCCATTATACAGGTCGCGGCGGTGTTGCGACCTTAAAATTTGTTACTCTTTGCGCCAGCCTCACTCCACCACCAGGCGAAACCAGGTGAGCTGGCCGGGGAAGACCTGGACCAGGTGCTGCTGCAGCCCGTAATGCGGGAAGCTCAGGCGGTACCAGCCGGGCGGGATGTCGCCTACGGCGAAGCCCTCGGCATAGGGCGGCTGACCAGCCAGCGCCGGGTCTTCGTAATCCTGCAGATAGACTTCATACCCGCCGGGGCCGTCGGGACCCTGCGGCAGGTGCACCAGCACCAGGCTGTTCTCCAGATCGATGGGGACGCCCTGGGCGTCGACGATCGAGCCTGCGATCCCGCCGTTCGGTTGCCCATCCAGCCCGCTGTGCGGCGCCAGGAAGAGCTCGGGGTTGCGCACGCTGTCGTACAGGTTCGAGCCCAGGCGCACTTCGAAGTGCAGGTGGCTGCCTTCGGCCACGCCGGTCATGCCCACCTTGCCGATCTCCTGCCCGGCCTGCACCTGCTGCCCGGGTTCGACGGATATCTGCGACAGGTGGGCGTAGAGCGTGTACAGCGGCAGCGGCATCCCGGGGAAGGCGGCCTGCAGCGCGGGCGGGACCTGGTGCTCGATCACCACCAGGTTGCCGTAAAACGAGGCAAACATGCCGTAGAAGACCTGCGGGAAGATGCCCTGCGCCGAGAGCGGCTCGGCGTCTGTGCCGGCGACCACCACCAGGCCGTCTGCGGCAGCCAGGACGGGGGTGTCGTGGGCGTTGAGGAACTCGACGCCGTGGTGGGGCTCGCGCCGCCCGCCCTGCGAGGTGCCGAAGCGGTAGGTGGCGTCCACCTGGTCGTTGTTTTCGGGGGAAATCGGCCGCTGCAGGAAGTATTGGGAGGAATAGCTGCACAGATCCGGCGGGCAGGGGGTGGCCGTGGGTGGGAGCGGGGTGGGCGTGGGGCTGGGCGCGGGGGTGGCTGTGGGTTCGGGGGTGGCGCTGGCGCTGGGCGGCGGGGCGGAGGTATCGGGGATCACCGTCGCCGCAGCTTGCGCGGCGCCTGCATCTGGCGCGCCGGCAGCACCCTCGCCGGAGGATGCCGAGGCGGGCGCGCAGCCGGCGGTAAAGGACAGGATCAATACCCCTGCCAGCAATGAACTCAGCAATCTGTGCGGCTTCATACCAGCGGGAAGCCTCCGCGCTCCTTCAATACCTGGCGGATGCGGGCTTCGATCTGCGCTGCCTGGCGGTCCAGCCCGGCGATGGCATCCAGCAGACGCTGTGCGGCGGCCTGGTCCTTCAGGCTGACGGCGTTGATGCGCACGTTGTAGCCGGCGCCGGTCAGGCAGGCTTTGGCCATGGCGGAACCGGCGGCGCCGTCGCTGATGGCGTTCAGGTTGCCCAGCTCAACGGCGGTGGCTGCCAGCTCCAGCACTTCCAGCGCCTTTTGCGCCACATCCAGCGGCACCTGGGCCGCGCCCTGCATGGCCGTTTCAATCGCCTGCTGGCGCAGCGCCTGCTGCTCGGGGGTCTCCTTGGGCAGTTTGTAGGCCTCCATCACTTTGTCAAAGGCGGCGGCGTCCTGGGCGATGGCTTGCGTCAGCTCGGCGCGCAGCGCTTCGGAGCGCGCCAACATGTGCTGCATCTGCGGCTCCACTTCCAGGTATTTCTTCTTGCCAATGGTCAGGCGCGCCACCATGCTCACCAGGGCTGCGCCGGCCGCCCCGCTGTAGGCGGAGGCCGAGCCGCCGCCCGGGGCAGCTGTGCCGGCGGCCAATTCGTCTAAAAAGTCATACGAGGACGCGACCGCGCCGGGCTTGTCCGCTGCAGTTCCAGCCGAGCTGGGCTCTTGAGCAGCAGCTCCAGCCGCGCTATCCGCGCTCGCTTCTTTTTCCAGCGCCGCCGCCAGGCGCATCTCCAGGATCTGGTCCGGCTCGAACTGGTCGAGCTGGATGTAATAGCGGGCGGCTTCGCTCAGCGCTTCCTGCGGGATCAAGCCCACCAGCTCGCTGTGGTGGATGGTCGTGCCGTAGCGCTCGGCTTCGCGGCGGATCATCTCCACCACGCGCGCCAGCGGGGTGCTGCGGAAGTTGGTCAGGTTCATCGAGACCTGGGCGCGCCCCTCCACCAGCATCCCCAGCCCCTTGACAAAGCGCAGCCCGCCTGATGAGTGGCGCACGGCTTTGGCGATCTTTTTGGCGATCTCGACATCATCCGTGGAGAGATAGACATTGAAGGCGATCAGCGGCTGGCGGGCGCCGGTGACCGTGGCGCCGGCCGTACCCAGGCGCGCCGGTCCGAAATCGGGCTGGCGCTCGGGATTGGTCAGGATTTCTTCCTTCAGCCCCTCGTACTGCCCGCGGCGGATGTTCTCCAGGTTCTGGCGCTCGGGGCGGGTGGCGGCTTCTTCATACAGGTACACCGGGATGCCCAGCGTCTCGCCCACGCGGGCGCCCAGGCGGCGGGCGATCTCCACGCAGTCGCTCATGCTCACCCCGGCGATGGGCACAAAAGGCACCACATCCGTAGCGCCGATGCGCGGGTGCTCGCCCTGGTGCTCATCCAGGTTGATCAGCTCGGCGGCCTTGGCGATAGCGCGGTAGGCGGCTTCCTCGATCTCCGCCGGTGGGCCGGCAAAGGTGAGCACGGTGCGGTTGTGATCCATATCCGAATGGCGGTCGAGCAAGTGCACGTGTGCCACGGAGGTGATGGCTGCGCTGATGGCTTCGATCACCTGCGGGCGGCGGGCGTCGGAAAAATTGGCGATACATTCCACGATCTGTTTCGGCATGTGCGGTTTCTCCCTGGGCGGGCGCGGCAGGTGCGTGCGCCGCAGCCCTTATGATAAATAGATAGATTGCTGGGCATATTATACTCAAGCGGCGCGCATTTGCCCCCCGGCGAAGGGAAGATGAGCGGCTTTTTATCTTGCAGGGGTGGGCGCAGCGCCGGGTTGTGGGCGCCAGCTGCGGTGCGCAACTTGCGGTGCGCAAGTTGCGGTGCGCAAGTTGCGGTGCAGAAAATCTGGCACTGCAGCTGCAAAGCGCTGGCATCAGTGCTGGGTTAGCCGTGCCGCAGCCCGCGCAGCTTCTCGAAGAGCTGGCGCTCTTCCGGGCTCAGGTTGTGCGGCAGCTGCACCTGCAGAGTAACCAGCAGGTTGCCGCGCTGATCCGGCTGGCGCAGGTTGGGCATGCCGAGCCCGCGCAGGCGGAAGACCTTGCCGTTGGAGGTCTCCGGCGGGATGGTGAGCTCCACCGGGCGCTCCAGGGTGGGCACGCTCACCTTGCCGCCCAGCACGGCGGTGTATAGATCGACGGAGATGTTGACTTTCAGGTCATCGCCGTCGCGCTGGAAGAGCGGGTGCGGGCGCACATCGATCTTGAGATACAAATCGCCGGCCTGCCCGCCGCCACTGCCGCTGCCGCCCTGCCCGCCCAGGCGCACGCGTGAACCGCTGCGCACACCGGCGGGGATCTTAGCTTCGATGCGCCTGCCGTCGGAATACTGCAGGCTGTAGCTGGAGCCGCGGAAGGCTTCTTCCAGCGAGATCTGGATTTCCTGTTCTGCATCCTGCCCTTTTTGCGGGCGCGGCGTCCGGTTTGCGGGGCTGCTTCTCCTGGCGCGCCCGCCCATGCCGCCCATGCCGCCCATACCTCCCATCCCGCCGCCGAACAACGTCTCGAAGAAATCGGAAAAACCGCCCATCCCGCCGCCGAACATCTGCTCGAACTCCTCCTGGGACATGGTGCGGGTTTGGGTATGCCCGCCGGGGGCGCTGCGCCACTGCGACCAGTCGAAGTCTTCCGGCCGGCCGCCGGTTTGCGAATACTGCTGCCACTGCGAGCCAAAGCGGTCGTACTTCTCCCTTTTTTGCGCATCGGAGAGCACTTCGTAGGCTTCGTTGATATCTTTGAATTTATTTTCGGCGGTCTTATCGCCGGGGTTCATATCCGGGTGATATTTGCGTGCCAGCTTGCGGTAAGCCTTTTTGATTTCGGCGGCTTCCGCAGTCTTGCTCACACCCAGGGTCTGGTAATAGTCTTTGTATTCCATACGTTTTTCCCGTTACATAACCATGCTTTCCAGGATTGATTGTATCGGAGAATTGTTAAAATAATCTCAGAAAAGACGGCGGGTTTATTTATATTCCTCATACATTTTACTTGTGTTTTTCTTACAATGTTTTTTTATCATTAGGGCATCAATACAGGAGACTTGAGGAGGTAAAAATGATGTATCGAAGATATCGTATCCCATCCGCATGGCGCGAAGTAGACCGCCTGCAGCGCGAGATGAACCGTTTGTTTGAAAGCTATACCCCTGGGCGTACCCGCCCGGCGCCCGGCTACCCGGCGCTGAACCTGTGGTCCAGCGAAGAAGGGCTGAAAGTGACCGCTGAGATGCCTGGTGTGAATTCGGATGACCTGGATGTCAGCGTGGTCGGTGAGACCCTGACCCTGACCGGCGTACGCAAACCCGATCAGCTGCCCGAAGAGGCCCGCTATCACCGCCAGGAACGCGGTTTCGGCAAGTTTTCCCGCTCGATCCAGCTGCCCTATGCAGTGGATGTGAAGAAAGTGGAAGCGCTTTTCAAGGACGGCGTCTTGCAGATCAGCCTGCCGCGCGCCGAAGAAACCAAACCGCGCAAGATCAGCGTCAAAGTGGCTTAATCCTGAGCCGGGTATTGCGTAAGAATTTATTTGTGAGAAGTGGAGGTATTTACCATGGCTGAAACTACAAAGGCAATGGAAGTTCAAAAAGAAGAAGTGCCCGCGCCCGAGGGCACAGAGCGCACCCGTGAGTGCCAGTGCTTTGCCCCGCGCGCCGATATTTACGAGCTGGATGATCAGATTGTGATCGTCGCCGATGTCCCCGGCGCCAGTGACAAATCCGTCGATATTATGCTCGAGAAAGATATCCTGACCCTGAACGCATACGTGGATGCACCCGAAATTGAAGGATATTCCCTGAGCTATGCCGAATATGAAGTCGGCGATTACCAGCGCAGCTTCCGGCTGCCGGACCAGGTCGATCGCGAGAATATTGAAGCGGTGATCAAAGACGGCGTGCTGCGCATCTTCTTGCCCAAGGCTGCCGAAGCGCAGACCCGCAAGATCTCTGTCAAAGCAAACTAAGGAATTCAATCTCCAGGCGGGTTAACCGCTGGAGCATAGACCTCCCGGCCGGGCATTTGCCCCCGCCGGGAGTTTGTCTTTAA
>CAZTMX010000107.1:0-9520 GCA_964614855.1 uncultured Anaerolineaceae bacterium
TGGCATGTTTTGTCTCTAATAGCCTGGTATCCGGATCAGATAGTCTGTTCGTTCCGTGAAGCTGTGGATAAATCTGTGGATAACCTGTTAGCAAATTGTGGAGATGATTTTCTGCGCCAGCCGCACACCGCTCATGGCGTCGGTGACCCAGCCGTCTGCACCTACGTAATCGCATACCTGCTGGTTGAGCTGGTTGCCGCCCAGGATCACCGGCAGGGTAGCGATACGCGGGTCGGCACTGGTGCGGATGGTTTCGACCGTCTTTTTCATGCTGTCATACGAGCTGGTGAGCAAACCGGAGAGCCCGATGATATCCGGGCGCAATTGAGCGGCTGCCTGGAGAAATGATTGGGCAGATACATCCACCCCCAGGTCGTAAACGGTGAAACCATAACAGGTGAGCAGCAGGCTGAGGTTGTTTTTACCGATATCGTGAATATCCCCAGCCACCGTACCCAGCACAATGGCACCCTTTTCGCTGCCCTGGAAACGGGTTTCGAATACCGGTGAGAGCAATTCCATGGCTTCACGAAAGATCTCTCCTGCCATGATCAAACCTGACAGGTAGTATTCGCGCCGCTCATAACGTTCGCCCACCAGGCGCAGTCCCTCCTGGCAGTCTTCGACGATATTCAGCGGGTCTTCACCGGCTTCCAGGCGCTGGATCACCATCTGGAGCGCCCGGTCTTCCTGCAGATCAGACACCTGGAGGATAAAATGCTTTCTTTGCTCAGGGGTAATGGGTTCGCTGGTCATCGAATGGCTCGCTTCAGGCTTTCGTAGAGGGGGGTTCGTCCTGGATGCCAACCACGGTCTGGAGCTGCAGAATATCAGGCGGTATGATAAACCAACCCCAACTCAGAGGTTTATCGTTGAAGTCAAAAAACAGATGCTCCAAATAGATCGCGGCGCAGGGCGCAGATTTTTGTAATAATTGAGCCTCTTCGTTGTTCATCAAGGTAGCTTCGATGGCGAGCTGACCCTTTTTGAGCAGGCTGTTATCCATGCCGCTGAAGAGGCCTTGCAACGATGTCACATCCATTTCCGCTTCAACAATGGGACGGGTTGGATCATAGACCAGGTAAGCACGGTGGTAGAAGATCGGTTTTTCCTGGTGAAAAAAGAGACGGCGCAGGTAGATGGTGGAGCTCCCTGCTGGGATG
Organism: uncultured Anaerolineaceae bacterium; assembly: GCA_964614855.1. GTDB lineage: Bacteria > Chloroflexota > Anaerolineae > Anaerolineales > UBA4823 > CAWJHE01. Next base: position 1,164 of record CAZTMX010000107.1, read on the forward strand.
TCGAGTTTACGTGCGGTGCGCTGGTCTGCTGAAACCACGCGCACGTCCAGCAAGCGCACACTGCCTTCGCCCTGGCTGAACAACGAATACAGACCGTGCAGGTCAAAAACCGCGGTGTCCATCTCCAGCGCAGCTACGAAGGTGCCGCGCCCCTGGGCAGTGTTCACCACCCCCTGGTCCGCCAGCAGGTTGATCGTACGCCGTACGGTCATCGGGCTGATGTTGTAGCGGTTGCAAAGTTGTGATTCCGAAGGCAGCTGATCGCCCGGGCGGAAAAGCCCTTCCGCAATCTGGCGGCGCAGAATCTTTGCCAGCTGCAGATAGGCGGGCTCAAAAGCATCGCGATCGATGCGGTAAGCTAACTTTTCAGGGTCGGGGAGGGTGTGATTCATGCCGCCAGCCTGGTAAAATACTTGACAACAACTATAAATAAGTATACACTAAAACCGTCAACTTCCCTATACCACTATAGAGGTAAAATGCAATTTCCACCAGATGACTATCAAAAAACCAAGATCATTGCCTGTGCCACGGTTATCGAGGAGATGCAGCCGTATCTTCCCGAAGGCATTTCGTACGAAGTCCTTGATTTTGGCCTGCATCTGATCCCCGAAAATCTCAAGCAAAAGCTACAGGAGGCGATCGATGCCTCCTGTGCTGATTTTGAGACCTTGATCCTGGGGTACGGGCTGTGCTCGATGGCGGCAGTTGGGCTGAAAGCCAATAACTGCACGCTGGTTTTGCCGCGCGTGGATGATTGCATTTCAATTTTCCTGGGATCGATAGAAGAATACCACTTGCAGATTAAGAAAGCGCCTGGAACGTATTATCTCACCAAGGGATGGATTGAAGTGGCGGATACGCCGTTCGATGAGTACGAGCGCCTGGTGGAAAAATACGGCAGCACGCGCGCTGACCGCATCATGAAGGCCATGCTCAAGCATTACACAAGACTGGCGTTTATCGATACGGGGCGCGGGGACAACAGCCCGTACGTAGAGATGGCGAAAAAGACCGCGGCAAAGTTCAACCTGCAGTTCGAAGAAATGACCGGCTCAAACGATCTGACCTTGAAGATGCTGCGCGGCCCCTGGGATGATGACTTTCTGGTTGTTCCACCCGGGGGTGTCATCAGTTACATGGACTTCAAGGGAACCAACGGCAAGGCGTCATAATCAATAATCTGAGAACCCGGGCGGAATATTTTTGATGAGCGAAGAAAAGAACATCTTGCAAATTGAATTTCAACCGGTTGGGAAGCGAGTAAGCGCCCAGGAGGGAGAGACCCTGCTGGATGCTGCGCGGCGCGCTGGGATCGACCTGCACACCGCTTGCGGCGGTGAAGGCAACTGCGGGCAGTGCCGGGTGCAATTAATGGCGGGTCCGCTTTCAGATCTGACGCCGGACGAAGAGTTTTTCCTGAGCGACAGCGAGATTGCCGAAGGGTACCGCCTGGCTTGCTGTGCCCGTGCGCAGGGGGATGTGAAAATCCACCTGCCGCGCGAGTCGGTGATTAGCGGGCAGCGGCTGCAACTGGAAAGCCATATCCACGACATAGCAGTTGAGCCGTTTATTACAGCCTGCGAAGTGGCAGTAGAGCCGGCTACGCTGCAAGATGTGCGCTCGGATCTTACCCGGGTGCAAGATGCCCTGATGAATGCGCATAGCCATTCAGATGATAAACTCCCGGATGCGCACAGCCAAAGCGAAGAAATTCCGTCTTTTACACATGGCCAAAGCGAAGAAATACTGTCCTTTACACCTGGCCAACCATCATTTTGGGCGCAGGCGCGGGTGGCTCGCAGCCTGCCTGCGCTGCTGCGCAAACACAATTGGCGGCTGAGCGTCTTCTTGCAAGACGCTGAAATCATCGGTTTTTGCCATCTTGGCAGCGAACCCTTGGGCCTGGCAGTGGATCTTGGCACCACCAAGATTGCCGCGACATTGGTGGAACTGGCGAGCGGCAAGGTGGTTGCCAGTGCCGGCGCGCCGAACCCGCAGATCAGCTACGGCGAAGATTTGATCAGCCGCCTGAACCTGGCAGGGCGAGATCCGCAAGGCGGTCAGTTGTTGGCGAATAAAGTGCGCAGCACCATCAACCAATTGGCCGGCGAGATGGCGCAGCAGGCAAATGCACGGCGTGACCAGATCGCCCAGGCGTGCATCGTCGGCAACACCGCCATGACGCACTTGCTGCTGCAGCTCCCTGTACAGCAGCTGGCTTCGGCGCCGTATGTATCTGCCTGCAGCGATCCGATGGATGTGCTGGCAGCTGAGCTGGACCTGGAAATGGCGCCCGGCGCCAGGGTGCACGTGCCTGCGACCATCGGCGGGTTTGTCGGCGCGGATCATGTGGCGATGATCCTGGGTGCGGATATTGACCGTTCAGACAAAGTGACGATCGGGGTGGATATCGGCACAAATACTGAAGTGTGCTTGCGAGTTCCTGGAATGGCGCATATGGTCTCGGTATCCTGCGCCTCCGGCCCGGCATTTGAAGGTGCGCACATCCGTGACGGTATGCGTGCGGCTTCAGGGGCCATCGAGAAAATGCGCATAGCCAATGATGGGGTGGAATTGGCGACCATTGACCACGAACCGCCGGTGGGTATCTGCGGTTCGGGGATCGTGGATGCGATGGCAGAGCTGTACGCAAATGGCTTGATCAACCAGAACGGCCGTTTTCACCGTGAGCACAAGGATGTTCGCCAGCGTGAGCATGGTTGGGAATTTGTTTTAGCACCTGCGGCTGTTAGCGGCAGCGGCAAGGACATTGTGGTCACCCAGGAAGATGTCAACGAAATACAGCTGGCAAAAGGCGCCATCCAGGCAGGCATCAACATATTGCTAGAACACAGCGGCATAGCACCTGAAGCGGTGCAAGAAGTAATCATTGCCGGTGCATTCGGCTCATTTTTGAGCATCGACAATTCGATAAAGATCGGCCTGTTACCCGATTTTCCGCAGGCCGCCTACCGCCAGGTGGGCAACGCAGCAGCGGTGGGCGCGCGCTGGATGTTGATTTCGCGCTCGGCACGCGCCAGGGCAGCGCAAATCGGGCGTATGACGCGATACCTGGAATTGACCACCTATCCCAGGTTTGGCCGTAGTTTCGCCCAGGCGATGTATTTTCCCAAGCTCAATCACTAGTGGAGGGCATTAATTTATGAAAATAATTGGAGAAAAAATAAACGGGACGCGCAAAAGGGTTGCGCAAGCTATCGCAGAGCGTGATACAGCCTACATCACCAACCTGGCTGTGACGCAAAGCCAGGCAGGGGCAACCTGGCTGGATGTCAACGCGGGGACGCATCCCAGCCGGGAAGTAGACGACCTGGTCTGGTTGATTGAAACCGTGCAGGCAGCCGTGGATACACCGCTTTCGCTGGACAGTGCCAACCCGGCAGCCTTGAACATCGCCATAAAATCGGTGAACAAGACACCCATGATCAACTCCATCAGCGGTGAACCTGAACGCCTATCCGGCATCTTGCCCATTGTTGCCGGGCACGGCTGCCAGGTGATTGCCCTGGCGCTGGATGAGAAGAAAATCCCGGAGACCAGCGAAAAGCGCATGGCGGTGATCGACAGGATCATGGCGGAAACACGCCGCAGCGGTGTGCTAGACAGCAGTGTGTATATCGATCCGTTGGCGATGACGCTATCCACAAATTCCAAAAGCGCCGTGATCGCATTTGAAACCATGCAGATGGTCAAGCAGTCCTACCCGGAAGCGCACCTGACCATCGGTCTGAGCAATATTTCCTTTGGCCTGCCGGCGCGCTCCTTTGTCAACCGCTATTTCCTCAGCCAGGCGATTGCCAACGGGTTGGACAGCGCCATCCTGGACCCACTGGATCGGGAAATCCAGGCAGCCATTGTTGCGAGCGAGTTGATCCTGGGCAGAGACAACTATTGTATGAATTACATCAAGGCATCCCGCAAGGGCTTATTTGACAAGCCCGCTGAGTAAGCCGTTGGATCATTTCTAAATCTATCAAATAATTACAAACCGTTAACCACTCGAAAACCATCAAACATAAGGAGAAAGAAAACATGTCCCAAGAATTGATCGATGCCATCACGAATATGGAAGAGGAAGAAGCGCTTGCGCTGGCAAAGAAATTGCTGGACCAGGGCGCTGACCCGGTAGGTTTGTTGGATGATTGTCGCGTAGCCATGGAAGTCATCGGCAAGCGTTTTGAAGCCGGCGACTGCTTTATCCCAGAGCTGATCCTGGCAGGGGATATCCTTTCGCAGATTTCTGCCGAGCTTAAACCGCGCCTGCAGGGCGAGGCTCAGCAGAAGAAAATTGGCAAAGTGGTGATCGGCACGGTGCAGGGCGATATCCACGACATTGCCAAAGACATCGTGGCGTTTATGCTGGATATCAACGGCTTTGAGGTCACCGACCTGGGTGTGGATGTCTCACCGCAAGCCTTTGTGGATACAGTAAAGGAAAAAGGCGCCAAAATCGTGGCGCTGAGCGGGTTCCTGACCCTGGCCTATGACCCGATGAAGGAAACCGTTGCAGCTTTGAAAGCGCAGGGGCTGGATGATGTCAAGGTCATGATCGGCGGCGGGCAGGTGGATGAATCCATCCGTGTGTTTACCAGTGCAGATGCCTATGGTAAAGACGCTATGGCAGCCGTCGCCCTGGCAAAGAGTTGGGCATAAGCAGTCAAGAGCGCAAGGGAAAAAAGGAGTGTACTGATGTTACCTGAAAACTGGTCGAAAATGACGCCGGATGAAAAATTGCAATACCGGTTGGATTTGTACCTTTCTACAGAAGGAAAACCATTTGCCACCCCCGAAGCGGCTGCGCTTTACAAGGAGCGCGCTCAGCGCTATGTGGATGTATTGCTGCTAAAGGAACCCGATCGTGTACCGCGTGTGCCTGCCATCGGCGATTATGTTGCCAATTACACTGGCGTATCCAAGGCTGAATTTTTCTATGATTATGACAAAGCGGTAGATGCTTTTATCAAATTCAGCCGCGATTTTGATCTCGAATATTCGGCTGCCGGTAACTTCTACCCCGGTAAGGTATTTGACCGCTTGGGATACAACCTGTACCGCTGGCCGGGACGTGCGCTGCCGGACAATACCACCTTCCAGTATGTCGAAAAAGAATACATGAAGGCCGATGATTACGATATGTTGATTGCTGACCCCGAAAACTGGGCAATGAAGGTCTATAACCCGCTTGTCTTCAGCAATCTGGGCGGCTTGAGTATGCTGCCCAGTTGGTTTGGCGCGGCAGAGCTGCCTTTTGTCGGCTTTATGATGGTGAATTACGGCATCCCGCCCGTGCAGGAAGCGCTTAAGACGCTTATCGAAGCCGGCAACCTGACCCTGGAATATATGGCAGCCATGGGTAAGATGGGCGCGGTAACCATGGGCGAGATGGGGATAGCCAGCACTTTGGGTGGTTTTACCAAAGCCCCGTTTGACTACCTGGGCGACAGCCTGCGCGGCACGCGCAATGTGATGATGGATCTTTTCCGCCGGCCAGAAAAGGTGGTGGCAGCCTGTGAACGCCTGGTGCCGATGGCGATCAACATGGCGGTTGGCGCGGCCAATGGCAGCGGCTTACCCTTCTGCTTCGTCCCGCTGCACAAAGGCGCCGACGGCTTTATGTCCAATGCAGATTTCGAAAAATTCTACTGGCCTACTCTAAAAGCCGTCATCCTGGGTATGATCCAGGAAGGTGTGGTGCCTGCCATGTTTGTCGAGGGCGGTTATAACCAGCGCCTGGACATCCTGGCCGATTCGGGCATCCCGGCAGGGCGGACGATGTGGATGTTTGACCAGACCGATATGGCCGAAGCAAAGAAGAAAATCGGCTCTTGGGCTTGCATCGGTGGGAATGTACCTGCGTCCTTGTTCAAGACCGGCACGGCGCAACAGATGGAAGATTATGTCAAGAAGCTGATCGACACCTGCGCTCCAGGAGGCGGTTTCTACATCGCTCCAGGTGTGGTGCTGGATGACTCGACGCCAGAAGCGCTGCACAATTTCATGAAGTACTCTTTGGAATACGGAAAGTACTAAACGCTGTGTTACAGGGCTGCCAGGGGAACCTGACAGCCCTTTTTGATTAAATTCTGTCATGCATACTGCCTTTTCCAGGCGAGAAAATTGAGAGAAAAAATGTCTGAAACCGAAAACCCACAATTTGTCCCATCACCTGAATTACTGGCACGTGCCAAGCGCATGGATGACGCCATCAACCTGCGCAAGCCGGACCGTGTGCCGGTGGCGCCCTTAGTCGTGCACTATTTTGCCAGCCGCTCGCTCGGCATAAGCAACAAAGATGCCCAGGCCAACTTGCCCTTGCTTTACGATTGTTACCGCAAAGCAGCCATTCGCTACAATTGGGATGTCGCTGCACCCACCGGCCCAGTATTTTCACCGCAGCCTTTGCACCTGTTGGGCACAACCCAGTTTCGCTGGCCGGGTCACGGCTTGCCCGAAGATATGCCTTTCCAATGGGTAGAACGCGAATATATGCTGGCGGAAGAATACCGCGAGATGCTGGATGATCCTAACGGGATCGCCATCAAGAAGGTTTGGCCGCGTGTATCTACCACCCTGGCGCCGTTTAGCGAGCTGGCTGAACAGGTTTCGCATATGAACCTGACGGCTATGTCCAACGCGTATATGATGGGCGGCATGCTAATGGGGATGCTTTCCACGCCGGGTGTGCTGGATGCGCTTAAAGCGCTGCCGCTGATCCTCGAGGAAGTACAAAAGGGCAACCAGGAAGCCGCTGAATATTCCATGGGGATGGCACAATTGGGCTTCCCGACCATGTTTACCACCATCGCCTTGATGCCCTACGACTGGATTTCGGATAACCTGCGCGGACTGCGCGGCATTATGCTGGATATGTACCGCCATCCAGAGGAGCTGCTCGAAGCGATCGAAATGATCACCCCCATCACCATCCAAACGGCCATCATGCTGGCCAAGATCACCGGTGTGCGCGGGGTGTTTATCCCGCTGCATCGCGGCGCAGGCGGCTTTATGTCCAATAAGCAGTTTGAAAAATTCTACTGGCCGAGCCTGAAGGCGTTGATCCTGGCATTGATCGAGGCCGACCTGCTGCCCATCCCATTGTGGGAAGGCGATTACTCGCCGCGCCTGGAGTACCTGCAGGATTTGCCGCCAAAGAAATGGGTGGGGCATTTCGATATCGTGGATCGCAAAAAGGTCAAGGCGCTGCTGGGCGACCGCACTGCGTTTTGGGGCAATGTGCCGGCAAGCATGATGTGCACAGGCACGCCTGAGCAGGTGATGGCTGACGTGCGTGAATTGATTGAGATTTTTGGCGATAACGGCGGTTTGATCATCGACAGCACCATGGGTATCCCGGACGAAAGCCGGCCCGAGAATGTCCAGGCGTTGACCGATGCCGTTGAGAAGTATGGAGTTTATTAAGCATGCCAAAAGCGCGCGTATTTGTTTCACGCGTGATCCGAGACAAAGGTCTGGACCTGGTAAAGGATTTTTGCCAGGTAGATTTGTGGACGGATGAATTGCCGCCGCCGCGCGCCGTGCTGCTGGAAAGGGTGCGCGGTGTGGACGGGCTGCTGTGCCTGCTCACCGACCGCGTGGATGCTGAACTGCTTGATGCTGCCGGACCTCAGCTGAAGGTGGTCAGCAACCACGCTGTGGGAGTGGATAATGTCGATTTGAAGGAGGCCACCCGGCGAGGCGTCCCGGTTGGCAACACACCGGGTATCCTGACCGACGCCACAGCCGATTTTGCCTTCGCCCTGCTGCTGGCGGCGGCAAGGCGGGTGGTGGAAGGCGACCGCAGCGTGCGCAACGGCGAATGGAAGACCTGGGGACCGTCCATCCTGTTGGGCCCTGACCTGATGGGCGCGACGCTCGGGCTTGTGGGGTATGGGCGTATCGGGCAGGCGGTGGCAAGGCGGGCCAGCGGGTTTGGTATGCGTGTAGTTTATTATGACCCGGGTTTGCAGATGCAGAGCGGGCAGAAAAGTAAGAGGGGTCGCAGAACGACCAGAAAGGGTGTGCTGGAGCGGTTTGCCGGCCAGCCTGTTCAGAGACCCGAAGCCGAAACTGGAGGCGCTGGTTTGTCTGCCAGCCCGCAACCCGTGAGTTTTGATGAACTGCTGGAACAAGCGGATTTCATCAGCCTGCACACCCCGCTCACAAGCGAAACGCGCGGCCTGATCAATGCGGCTGCATTTGCTAAGATGAAACCCGGAGCTGTGCTGGTGAATACGGCACGCGGCCCGGTGGTGGACCAGCAGGCGTTGTACCATGCACTTAAAGAGAAACGTATCTTCGCCGCCGCCCTGGATGTGACCGACCCCGAGCCGCTT
>CAZTMX010000108.1:0-5602 GCA_964614855.1 uncultured Anaerolineaceae bacterium
GGGCAATAATTTCCTTGACGCCAATGGAAACATCATGAGGATGGTAATCTCCTCGCAATCCTGCCTGCTTTAGCAGCAGTGATTTTGTGCCCTCGGCAACGACAACCACATCCGCACCAAATTGATCGGGACCAGCCTGGATGCCGATGACGCGACCATTTTCAACCAGCAGCGAGTCGACCGTATACCCAGGGATCAGGTTTGCCCCAACCGCTTCCGCCTGTTCTGCCATCCACGGGTCAAATTTTGCCCGCAAAACGCTAAAAGCATTATAGGGTGCTTCTGCAGCAGCTGCAGTGCGAAAATCCATTCCAACCGAAGCGCCTTCAGACAGCATCACCAACTGGTGACCTGTGATTGCGCGTTCTACCGGAGCGCTTTTCCAAAATTCGGGGTAAATTTCGCTGACCAGTTTGGAATAGATCAAACCGCCAGAGACATTTTTTTGCCCTGGCGCCTGGCCTCTTTCTACGATCAACACATTCATCCCCGCCTGCGCTAATACATAACCCGTTGTTGCGCCTGCTGGACCTGCTCCCACAATGATCACATCAAACTTTTCCATTAACACACCTCTCTAATTTGCCTGCCCGTGCGCCTCGCCTATGAGATGAGGCGCACAGGCTTCTAAACAATTCACCCTATGTTGCTAGGGGATAATGCAGGCCATGACGCCTTTCTGGGCGTGCAGGCGGTTCTCAGCTTCATTGTAGCATGCCAGGCCCCACTTGCCGTCCAACACTTCGTTGGTAACTTCTGCGTTACGTTCGCAGGGGAGGCAGTGCATGTACTGTGCATCCGGTTTGGCCATGTTCATGCGGCGTTCGTCAGCAATCCAGTCCTTGTACTTGCTGAACAATTTGACCATCTCATCCTTTTCGGGCTTCTGGGTGACTGGCGGCAGCAGGTCAAGGCAGACATAGTTCTTGGCGTACACAATATCGGCGCCTTCGCAGGCATCTTCCATGCGGTCAGAAACGGTGAAGGAACCACCGTTGAGTTCCACATTCGCCTTGATCGCGGCTTCGATTTCCGGATCGATGCGCATCTCAGGCGGACGAGAGAAAACGATGTCCGCGCCGTAGAAGCTGGAAGCGTACATGAAATCGTGGTGCGGGGCGATGGGTTTGCTCGGGCTTGAACCCCAGGTCCAGGTTACACCCAGTTTGCGTCCGCGCAGATCGCGACCGAACATCTCGCGCAGGGTCATCACATCGGCCATACCCTGGCAAGGGTGGTACTTGTTGTCTTCCATATCGATGACGGGCACGGTGGACCACTTGGCAAATTCACGAATGATCTTGGTGGCTTTGTCGTATTCCCAACCCACTTTGTCGCCCAGGATGCGGACGGCGATGCAGTCACCCATGCGAGAGAGCACGCGAGCCATATCGGAAATGCGCTCGGAGCCGTAGCCGACATCTTCGCCTTCCAGGGTGGGCAGGCGGACAGCATCGGGCTGCAAGAAGTGCGCGTGACCGCCCAGCTGGAAGATACCAGCTTCGAAGCTGTTGCGGGTGCGCAGGGAGGGGTTGAAGAACATCATGAACAGGGTGCGGCCGCGTAGAATATCATCGTGCGGGCGGCGGATGGTGTTGTCCAGTTTCAACTTCAGACCAACATCCAACATGGTGTCGATTTCTTCTTTGGTGAAATCTTGCAGCGAAATAAAATCACGTCCTTTTAAACCTTCAGTAATCATCTTTTGCTCCTTATATAGTAAGTAAGTTTTCCAACCGTTTGTTCGCGGTCGTCATCCCCGGCTAGGCCAGAGGTTTACACAAGTTAAACAGTTCTTCAAAAGTCGCAGCACGCCAGTTCTCTTTGTTCTCTTCGCGCAGCCGGCGGCGTAGTTTGAGCGACTCATCGTCGATCACCTTGGTGGCAATCGCCGGTCTTTCAATCCAGTTTCCCAGCTCTTTGAAATTCTTGTCAAAGAAAACAAAAACCGGGATAGATTGATACAAACCATCTTTCAGATACGGCTGGATCAGGTCAGGAGTACTGTCTCGCAGGAATATCCTGACCTGCCATTGTGCAGCCTGGGCAAAACGGATGAGCGGCGGCAGGTTGAACATAACATCGCCGGACCAGGGTTCAGCAATGACCATGACATTTATGTCGCGCGGGAGATTCTCCACTTCATACAATTGGGTTTCACTCAGCCGGCTTTCTTTAAGCAGTTGATCAAACTTTGCTCTTTGGTCTTCATTGAAGCGAGCGATAAATTGCTCGACGGTCTCACCTTGCTGAAAAAATTTCTCATCCATCATGCTTCACCTTTCACCTAATCGCCTTCAGTATCACCAAAAAGGGCACGCCATTCTCGACCGGTTTTTTCCATCTCGGATTGCGCACGCGTGCGGCGCATACGGTGCAGATGCGGCATACCCAAAGCCCACTCCTGCATCCACTGTGCGGCGAAATCGCCTCTTTCGGTTTCATCTAAGATTTTCTCGATCTCTTCCAGGTTGATCACGCGCGGGCCGCGGGTGCGTACAGCAAATTCCATCGTGCGGCTGCCGCGTTCGGAGAGGTAGGCTTCGATGCCGATTTCATCCATGACATCTACCACAGAGCGCAAGGAACGGATGGCTTTGGCATAGGCAAAGTACGGCGGGTACCCGTGTTTGACCATGGTCTCAAAACAAGCGCGCATCAGGTGGATGGCGCCGCCGTAAAGGATCTGTTCTTCAAAGTTATCGCCTTCGGTCTCGGTCTGGAAGTTCACTTCAACTGTTCCAACGCGCGTGCTGCCGACTGCTTTTGCAATAGCCAGCACAATTTCCTTGGCATCGCCAGTGACATCCTGATCTACGGCAATGGCGCCGTAAATACCGGAACCTTCAATAAATTTCTCGCGAACCAGGTGTCCCGGAGAGTTGGGTACAAATAATACAACATTGACATTCTTGGGAGGGACGATGGCGCCGTAAAGGATATTGAACCCGTGGCAAAAGCTGAAAGTGCTGCCCGGTTTCAGATTGGCGCGAATGGACTCTCGATAGATCTGGGGTTGGGCTGGGTCAGCCAGGAGCATATGCACCACATCTGCACGGCGGGTGGCTTCCGCAAAATCATAGACTTCAAACCCGTCCATTACTGCTTTATCCCAGTCACTGAAGCGATCGCGTGGACCGGCGCCGACTATTACATTCACGCCGCTGTCGCGCATATTCAGTGCCTGCGGTCGCCCCTGGATGCCGTACCCCATCACAGCAACCACTTTTCCTCGTAAAACATTCAAACTTACATCGTTGTCACGATAAACCTGGTTCAACATTTTCTGTCTCCTTATTCCTCAGCTATTGTGCGCTCTTGCTATATGAACTACGAGAGCTTTTCCTCACCGAAAAACTCAATCCAAAAAACTGACGTAGTCGCGATTTACATCCTTGTACAACAGATAGGCCGATTTGCCCCATCCAGTTGAGTAGTAGAATTGCGGGCACCAGGGAGCCATGTAAATAAAGTCATCCTTCTGGACTTCCATATAGTCATGGTTCAGCCAGTAAATCCCTTTTCCATAGAGCCAGTACACTCCATGTTCCATTACATGCGATTCAACAAAACTAAAGTAAACACCCGGGTCAAATACCTGCAGGTTGATCCCCATATCAAATTGTGTGTTATCGTAAGGGGTCAATATTTGCTGCATATAAGTGTCTGTCGGTTTGGCAGGGACATCACGTTCGTGGGCAAATATTGGATCGGGAATTGCCAGACCTTCGACTACTTCAAATTTCCGGCGCACCCACACCACACGCGTTGTATCATCCTGTCCATTTTTAAACTGGAAAGATGAATTTGGCGGCAGCCAGCAGAAATTGCCCTCGCCCATCTTATGTTTTTTACCCTCAAATTCAAATTGAAGGTTGCCCTCAAGGACAAAGAAGAAGTGTTCAAAAACCTGTTCAATGGGCCGGGTGGTCTTACCATTCGGGAAAATTACCAGTTCATGTTCAACAAATTTGGCTCCCAATTGTGGGCTGGCCATTACCTGGGCTTCGATCCCTTCCAGTCCAGGCAAAAAATGTTCAACTCGCTGAGCCCGGGGAAGGAGCATATAACTTCCCGGTTTGTTAATTGCCCTGCAGCGAGAAGCGATATCGCCTTCGCTTGTTATGATTTTCTCAGTCTGTACGTTTGCCATAATTACTCTTTGCCTCCAAGCATGCGAAATACCAGCAAAGTCAGAAAGCTCGCAGCTTCAACCAGCTGGTCAACGGAAACAAATTCATCAGTAGAATGAGCCACAGCAGGATCGCTCGGCCCAAATAAAATAATCGGTATTCCATCTTTTGCAAACCAACGCCCATCGCTTGTTTGGGCATAGCCAGTCAGCGGGCGTTCTACACCTACCAGGTCGGTTAGTGCCTGGTTGGCAGTGATTACAAATGGATCGGTCGCGGGTGTGTTAATATTTGCCGCTACTTCACCTTGTGAAAACAATTCATAACGCAGCGGTTCAATGAATTGAGCATATTCATCCAGGTATTGGCGAAGCTCATCCATCGCCATCTCCCGCGTCTCGCCTGGTAGCAAGCGCCGGTCCATCTCCACCTTACATTGTTCGGCTACGATGCTCCATTGTATTCCACCGCTGATACGACCGATGTTCAATGTCGCTGGCGGTAGTACCGAAACTCTGCGCGCTTTTAAAACCGGAAAATAATTATCTTGCAGCCAGGTTAGCGCTCGTGCGCATTTCAAAATTGCATTCTCTCCAGCCCAGGGCATGGCGCCGTGCGCGCTCTTGCCAAAAACGGTCAAGTCAATTCCGCAAGCCACCCGTTCTGCAATAGCCACCGTATTATCCGTCTGCTCGCCTACTACAAGGTAATCGGTTGCCAGCATCCCTTGTTGGTGCAGCCATTGTGTACCGTACAAACCACCCGATTCCTCATCGGAGACAATGACCAGTTTGAGACATCCTTTTAGCGGGTTGCCTGAACGGACGAGTGCGAGCATGGCTATCAACTGAGCGGCAGCGCTGCCTTTATCATCACCCGCACCTCGCCCGATGATTCTACCGTTTTCCACTGCCCCCTCATAAGGCGGTACAGACCACCGCTTCTCATCGCCAGCAGGGACAGTATCGATATGAGCATGCAACATCAAACAGGGTTTGCTGGTTGGATCGCCTAGAGTGGCAATCAGGTTGGGCTGGTTTTCCCTTCGCATATGCAATTGATAAGGTACATGTGCTTCCTGTAACTTCTCAATCACTACTTGCAATGCCGCCCGGCAATCTCCAGGAGGATAATCGCTGCGCTGCCGGATCAGGTCCTGCAAAATGCCAACGATTTCAGCCGTGTCAATTTGTCCAAGCAGACTCTGTTCAATCTGAGAAAGGTGTCTGCTTGTCTGACACATCATACTATATTCCTGCCGCTTTTCAACCCGTTTGTGCAATATATTAACCAAACCCTTATGGCTAATACGCGTAACGATCTTCTCGCTTCACCAGACGGCCGTCACCGGGTTTCGCCAGGATCCGACCATCCTTATACACCAATTTCCCACGCACCCAGGTTTGTTTGACCCGGCCTTTGTAAGTGTAGCCGGTAAAGGCGCTGAACTTATTCTTGTTGAAAAGCAT
>CAZTMX010000108.1:5612-9391 GCA_964614855.1 uncultured Anaerolineaceae bacterium
GCTAAAGCCGTACAAACGAGCCGGATTGGCGCTCATCATGCGCGCCAGATCGGTGAGGGGTAGATCTCGTTTATTCACACCCTCGCTAAGCATAATAGTCAACGGCATTTGCACACCGGATATCCCACCCCAGGCTTTCCAGATATTGTCAAGACCCTTTTCTTTCTCTTCCCAATTACATGGAGAGTGGTCAGAGCCGATCACATCCACCAGACCTTCTTTCACCGTTTCCCACAATGCTTCGACATCATCGCGTGCGCGAAGCGGTGGAGCACATTTGGCTGCCGGTCCGATCCGCTCGAAATCTTGATGATCAAAAAACAGATAGTGCGTGCAAGTTTCCGATGTGACGTGAGCGCCTTCTTTTTTAGCCTTGGCGATTGCGCGGATGCCATCTGCAATGGAGACATGAACCACATGGCCATTGCCGCCGGTCACACCCGCCCAATAGCATACTCGTAGCACTGCTTCCAACTCAGTTTCTGGGGGGCGCGCCTGGTACCAGGAGGCCCGGTCGGTGCGACCTTGGCCTTTTAGCTGGCGGCTGAGATAGGTAGTCACCCATTCGTTTTCAGCATGAAAACCAATGAAATTGCCCATCTCCACTGTCTTTTTCAAACCAGCATAGATCATGTCATCATTCAAGCGCTCATAATCTACACCACTGCCGCTCACAAAGGCTTTGAATGCGACAACGCCTCCCTCATTCAACCCGTCCAGATCTTCCAGGTTGTTATCCACAAAACCGCCCCATTGACCATAGTCAATAACAGCTTCAGTTGACACAACCTTTCGCTTTAGATCCAGCATTTCCCGGTTTGTCGTCGGTGGGGTGGAATTTAAAGGCATATCCAGGATGGTGGTTGTACCACCTGCGGCAGCTGCCATTGTCCCCGTGCGGTAACCTTCCCAGTGCTCGCGACCAGGTTCGTTGAAATGCACGTGTCCATCTACGACCCCTGGTAGAAGCACCTTACCCTGTAAATCTACGATTTCACTGGCTTCGATGGATGGGTTGCCGTGCACAACTTCTTCAATTTTCTCACCACGGACAACCACACCACCCAGGAAATCTTCGTTTTCGGTAATTACGCGTGCGTTCTTCAAAAACAAGTCAGCGCTCATCATCAACCTTTTCGTGTTACTGATAAAAAATCAAATATCTGCTTACGGAACAATCCAGGTACCGGTTTCGCCGTTCATGGCGCGACCGATATTTTCGGGATTTGTAATGATGGAAGCCTTTCCACCGTTCTCAACGAAATTGATGGCTGCCTGGATCTTGGGGGCCATGCTGCCCTTGGCGAAGTGAATACCTTCCGCCAGGTAAGCTTTTGCTTCTGCTACAGTGATTTTATCCAGCCACTGCTGATTGGGTTTGCCCCAGTTGATGGCTGCTTTTTCGACTGCAGTGCTGACGATAAATCGTTCTGCGCCAAGCCGGGTAGCCAGCAGGGATGAAGCAAAGTCTTTATCGATCACTGCGGCGATGCCTTTCAAGTTGCCTTTTTCGTCCGAAACAACCGGGATGCCGCCGCCGCCCACGGTAATCACACACATGCCTGCTTTAACCAGGGCCTTGACTGCCGGTTCTTCCACCACACGCATGGGCAAGGGAGATGGAACCACACGACGCCAACCGCGACCGGCGTCATCCACAACCGACCAGCCTTCTTTTGCTTTCTTTTCCAGAGCCTGGGCTTCTTCCATAAAGCTGCCGATCGGTTTGCTGGGATTTTTGAACGCGGGGTCATTGACATCGACCTCAGTTTGGGTAATTACAGTGCAGACTTCCTTGTCAATCCCACGTTTCAAGAATTCATTGTGCAGCCCTTGCTGCAGCATGTAACCAGTTGCGCCCTGGGTATCTGCACCGCAGACATCCAACGGGATTTCATGCATCCCTTCCACACGGGCTGCGATTTCTGAACGGCGCAGCATAAAACCAACCTGCGGGCCGTTGCCGTGGCCAATCGCCACTGTCCAGCCCTGCTCGATCATATCAGCGATATGTTTGCAGGTTTCATTTACTGCATTGATCAGATCCGGAATGGCCTCGCGTCCCTTGTTTGCCAGCGAGTTGCCACCAATTGCGATAACAGCGACCTTACTTGACATGCGAAAATCCTCCATTTAGCGAACGAATTAGTATAAATATTAAATCCAATATAAGAGGCTACCCCATATTGAGTAGCCTCTTTTGTCAACATCAGTTTACGCACCTAATACAGCAGCCACCAGCGCCATACGGACGGCAACGCTGTAAGCGATCGCCTCGAAGTAAAGCTGGTGCTGGGTGGTGTCAATGCGCAAGTCCATCTCACCCGCGCGACGCGGCAGGGTATGGGTGATGTAGATCGTGCGGTTCTCATCCTTGGCTACTTTCGCCAGGGTCTCATAACGCACGAAATAGTAATCCATCACCTTCTTGAACGCTTCGGCCTCGGGTCCTTTGGGGGCGCTGCAGCCGGGAAGATAGATCATATCCTGTCCCGCAACCAGCTCATTGAAGCTGTCCTGGTCCAGATCAAATTCTTCTGCAACCTTGATACCCCGTGCTTCAATTTTCTTCATCACCTCTTCAGGGGTGCGCTTGGCTTTCGGGCTGGCCAGGGTAACCTTGGCGCCCAAACGAGCCAGGCCTTGCGCCATGGAGTGACCCGTGCGAGCTTCGATCAGGTCTGCACTTGCCACACACACCTTTAAGCCTTCGACCTTGCCGAAAGTGCGGTACAGCGTGTACAGATCCAGCATAGCCTGGGTCGGGTGCTCCCAGTGTCCCCAACCGCCGTTAATGATGGGGCTGTCTGAATAAGGAGCGGCTTCGCGCGCATCCACATCATTGGGATGGCGCATAACGATCACATTGGCATATTTGGAGACAACTTTCAGCATATCCGAAAGGCTTTCTTCCTTAGCTGCCGAAGAAGTGACCATCGGGTTTGCTTCGCTGATGACAGCGCCGCCCAGGCGGTGCATTGCGGTCTCGAAGCTCATACGAGTACGGGTGCTGGGTTGGAAGAACAAGGTGGACATGACATTGCCAGTGGCCAAGGGAACCATGGAGCGGTTGAAAGGTTCCAATGCCAGAGCCAGGTCAAACACCTGATAAATTTGGGCGTCGGTGAAATCATTAACCGAGGTAAAACTCTTTCCCTCAAAATTGATCTCTCGGATCATCGATCGAAGTGTCTTAATTTTTGCTTCTGCCATTTCTAACTCCTCTTATAAAAAATATGAATGTTCGAAATTTCCGGGTTGGTTACAGCAATACCTTGCTGCTGTGCATTTCAAAATAACACTTAATCACATCTATATTTTTAGCATAAACTTATTCAAAATCAGTTAAGAAGGTACAAAGAATTCGTAAGGATTTCTACTTGTCTAGACTGCAGACAGGTTAAAGCCCCAGGTAAGCCTTGCGCACATGGGTATTTTCAAGCATTTCTGCGCCGGTGCCACTTAATACAACTTCGCCATTCTCAATCACAAATGCACGATCAGAAATCTGGCAAGAATGCTGCACATTTTGTTCTACCAAGAGGACCGTGATACCCATTTCCTTGTTGATTTTTACCACCAGGTCAAAAATCTGCTTGACCAGCTTCGGCGAAAGACCCAGGGAAGGCTCATCGAACATCATCAACCTGGGAGCAGACATCAGGGCTCTTCCAACGGCAACCATTTGCTGCTCACCGCCAGACATGGTACCAGCTGCCTGTTTTTCTCTTTCCTTCAGCCTTGGAAATAGCTCGAAAACGGTCTGCATACTTTTGGCG
>CAZTMX010000109.1:0-5938 GCA_964614855.1 uncultured Anaerolineaceae bacterium
CTGGCTGGTGTACAAGGAGAAATTTCGCTGGGCAGATTTGCTGGGGACATTGGTGACGATTGGCGGCGTGGCCCTGCTGTTTTTGGCGTAAGCTAGATAAACGATTCTAATCCTTGTCTATCGATTGATCAGCGGCAAGTAAATCCTGTCGTAAACCACCTCTACCACAAAGACGAAAACGCCTGGGTGCCCTTCAGGATCGAGCTCCATGAGCCTGACCGGCAGCCCGTCAGATGCTTGAACCCCGTCAGGGAAGATTCCTGTGTCGCAGATAGGCACTTCCATGGTGCGCTCTTCTTCGTCGTGGGTCACAGTACCACAAGCCGGGTTTATAGGTGGCATGGCCAACTCGCCACTATCCATAGCGTCAAAAAGGCTAAATAACTGGGCCTCTAATTCCTCCATCCTGGCCTGCATCTCAAGAAATTTTTCAATACCCACTTCTAACACGAGGCTGGCCGGATAGCCAAACATAAGCGGTTCTGCCGGGTCAGCCAGCACAGGATCCAGTGGATCTTGCACCGGGGTCGAAGGATCCAGCCCATACGGGTCCAGGCTAAACGGCGGACCAACTGCGACAAACTTTCCAAGCGGGGTCTGCATCACATCGGGAGGCAGCGGCGGGAACGGCGATATCATCAAACCCATCATTTCATCAAAAGCCCCTTCAGGAATGTTCAGGGTGATGGTGACCTCCTTTGTTGGTGTGGTATAAGTCAGCACGCCTCCCACATCCGGATCGATCACCACTACCGGCACAAATTCATCTGCACCCAGGTCGTTTTTCCCGCTGCCGTCTCGCAGCTGCCCATCGACATCCTGCACCAGGTCAGAAGCTGCTTTGTCGCGCGCTTCCGAGTACGCCCGCAAGTGATAGCCGTCCGGCTGGAAGATCGGGTCGCCGGTGAACTCGTTCGCCATAATCAGCTCGGCGCCGGCAGCCTGGACGTGCATGGGGGTTTGCCACCACAGTACACCATCAACCGTCAGGCTATTCTCGGATGTGGCAAAAAAGCCAACCGGCTGTCCAGCAATGATAGAATGGTCAAAGACCACGGTTGCAGTGTACAGGGTTTGCGCCTCAGGATCGACCAACCCGGGGTATTTATCAATCACTACTGCACGCCCATCGCTGCTATTGTTGTCCGCAATGGTTGTGTGCTCAAAGGCAACATCTGCCGCCCAGATAAAAATCGCCTCACCCTCTGTTGCCTGGTTACCAACAAAGACGCTGTTCTCGTAAGTTCCACCTGCGCCATGCGCCAGAAATGCGCCTCCACCCTGCCCACTGACTGAATTTTCCAGGAACAGGTTGCCATCGCCCTGAATGCTGCCGCTAATGTACAACCCACCGCCGCGCCAGTTGGAGCTGTTGCCGCGAAAAGTGTTGCCGCGCAGGATGCCCCCGTTTCCCATAAGGGTTAACCCACCACCCCAATTTTCAGCCGTGTTTGTCAGGATCTGGTTGTTCTCCAAGCGCAGCTGCCCTCCCTGGATATATAAACCGCCCCCGTGAATTGGAGCTGTGTTCTCCTGGATCACATTGCCCCGGATAAGCAGTGGAGCGCCGTAGCCGTGCACGCCGCCCCCCCATTTTGCGCTGTTCCCCTGGATCAAGTTGTCCTGGATAGTATCGGACACATAGCTGTGACTGTCTATCGCACCACCAGCACCGTCGAAGGTATAGGGATATTCGAAATAATCGAAAGCAAAATTGTCGCGAATGGTATTTCCGGTCAACTTCGCTCCGCTTTCACCCACGTAATTGGTTAGCTGTACCCCTCCGCCTACATGTGCCTGATTGCCCTCGATCAGGTTATCCTGCAGCAGCGCAGGGCTGTTCAGCAGTAACAGACCGCCGCCGCGCCCGTTGATGCCTGTGCTATTTTGAGTTATTTGGTTATCCAGGATCTGCGCTGCGCTGTTCTCCAGGTACACCCCACCGCCAAAACCTTCGGCGTGATTATCGTGAATTTTATTGCGGCTCAGGGTAGCGCCGGCTGTTTTTATAAACACGCCACCGCCGTTCCCGCTAACCCCATTGATGAGCGAAAAGCCGTCGATAGTGGGTGTGATCTCCCCATTGATGGTCAACCCGCGGCCCAGCTCCTGGGCATCCAGGGTACTGGGGGTCAAATCCGGGTCTTGCAGCCAGGTGGATGGGTTAAACCCACCACGCAGGGTGAGCGATTTATCGAGATATACCAGCTGGCTGCTACCGTTACGCTCGCTTACACCACTGTATGTCCCTGCTGCCACATGCAGCTCATCGCCGTCCAACGCTGCGTCCACTGCCGCCTGGATTGTGCTGTAACACGGGGTCATACCCCCGCAGCTACCGCTGGCTGAAACATAGTGAAGTGTGCCCTGGTTGCTGCGCGCCAGTGAAGTCTCGCAAAGAAACAACCATGCTGCGAGCAGCAGAACACCGGAAAGCAGAGCGAACGGGATCTTGCAGACCTGTTTAATCATGGAGAGCCTCCATCAAACCGGGTGGGGATTTATATCAGTATTGCATTTTTTCTGACCGGTGTCAAGATGGATAGTAAACGTTTTTTGTCCTTCTGAATTGGGTGTTTTCAGGCTATCTGCTGCCGCTGCATGCGGGTTGGAAAGCTGGATGTGGTTTGCGCTTTCAGGAGCTGGCGCCTGGCGGTGCTGGGTTGGCGGCCCTTGCCTCCTTTACCGGGCCAGTGCTGGGTGCTACATTCTCCCTTTATGTTCTGCAGCACCTAGGTCGGCATCGCCAGCACGCTCATCGTCCTCCCGCCAGTGTTCCTGTTCCCCGTTAACTGGCTGGTGTACAAGGAGAAATTTTGTTTGGCAGACCTGCTGGGAACATTGGTGACGATTGGCGGGTGGCGCTCCAGTTTTTGGTGCAGAGGGGGGAATGACGAAGACTGATTGGCAGCAGCGAAGGGGAGAACAGAATGGTACCTGATTGCCAACAATGTAGGTGAGAAGAAGCCACCGACTGGTTCACAACGCCGTTTTTTCTAAGTATGCATTACAATATTATTATGCTCTACCCGTGTTTAGTTGACCCCTCGGTGGGTAAGGGCACCTGATTGAGTAGAAGGCCTAGTCACGGGCAGGAACCAGAATGCGAGCTGGGAAGGTGGCTGTTAAGTTTTGTGTCCATCAGAGCAGATTGACAGGGAGGTAACCATGTCTGAAAAAGGGTATGATTATTTTGTTAGCGAGCCTGACCTCCATGAAGAAATGCATTGTAAAGTGTGCGGCTCGCTGTGTGATGTGGAGCGCGGGATGACCGGTGCAACCAGCTTTGTAGAAGCGATGGGAAAGCGCGGCCGCCGGCACGACTTATTTATCTGCCCTTATTCAAAACAGCCCTGGCACGACCAGGCGTTACGCCTGGTCAAGGAGATCCAGAAATCTCCCAGCCCGCGACTAATCGAATTGATGCGCCTGGATTTGGTAGATATTTTGAAGGCCTACGGGCTTAAGCCGTGAAAATATTCTGAAGGCATATGGGCTAGAACCATGAAAATGGTCTGAAAGCGTAAGGGGTAAATCCATGAAAATATTCACCATTGGCTTTACCAAGAAAAGCGCAGAAGGTTTTTTTGACCTGCTGGAGAAGCACGGCGTGCAGAAGATCATTGACATCCGCATCAGCAGTGGCTCGCAGCTTGCCGGCTTTGCCAAGGACAAAGACCTGGCGTATTTTGCGAAGAAGATCCTGGGTATCCCCTACGAGCACAGGTTGGAATTGGCGCCTACAAAAGAGCTGATGAACATCTACCGGAGTGGGGAGATTTCGGGTGAAGGATATAAGCAGCGCTACCTGGAGCTGCTGGAGCAGAGGAATGTGCTGCAGGCACTCGAGATTGCAGATTTTGAGAACGCCTGTTTACTGTGCAGCGAGCATGAGCCGGAGGGTTGCCATAGGAAGGTGCTGGCTGAGTGGATGAGCGAGAAGTTTGAAGGGGTTGAGGTGGTGCATCTGCTATAAATGGTCCGGATCTTTTTCGGATCTGATTCCACTTGGCGATATTTATTCGTTTAAGAGATTCGTAGTTTTAGCGGGGAGAATAGAATAATTCTCCTTAAGCCCAGCTTTTTTTCATTGCTGAAGCGCTTATCCCTGCTGTATACTTAAATAAAGAAAAATCGGTAAATTGAATTATGGATTTATAAATTCACCCCAGGGGTGAATTGCTGTATTGACAATATTTCATATCCAACTATAATGGGGTAAGCTTAGTGCATTTCGTTTTCAAAGATCAAGATTTGCTTATGCTTTACACCTTGGGAGCCAACGCCCGCCGGTACCCGCAAGGTGTTGTCGATGCTTTTTTTGATGTAATGGCGGTTATAGCCTCGGCAACCAATGAGATGGATATTCGAGCTTTTAAAAGCTTGCATTTTGAGAAGCTCTCCGGAAATCGATCCCACCAGCACTCCTTGAGGCTTAACAAGCAATACCGGTTAATAATAGAAATATCAATAGATGAGCAAGGCAAAGCGATCTGGGTTATTGAGATCATTGACTATCACTAATTTACTTTCGGAAAGTTAAGAATAGCGATTGGATAGATATACGATGAGTGAATCTTTACGGCCTGCCCGGACAGTTTCGCCGGGACGAATCATTTCACGAGAATTAGAGGCACGCGGCTGGACGCAACAAGATCTGGCAGCAATTATGAGCCGGCCTGAACAGGCGATCAGTGAAATTGTCCAGGCAAAAAAGCAAATCACTGCCGAGACCGCGCTGCAGCTTGCCCATGTCTTTGGTACATCAGCGGAGTTTTGGCTGAATTTGGAAATGCTGTATCAACTAAACAAGGCTCCCGAACCTGGCGAGGCGGATGAAATTTCCCGACGCAGCAATTTGTACAGCCTGGCGCCAATCACAGAAATGACCCGTCGCGGGTGGATTCAAGCAAAAAAAACTATCGCAGAGCAAGAACAAGAGTATTGTTCTTATTTCAATGTCCCATCGGTAAATCAAATTCCTTCATTGGCGCTGAATGCAAGAATTTCGGATGTTGGGGAACCTCAAAAGCGCGCAATCCTTGCCTGGGTTCGACGGGTGGAGCAGCTAGCAGCGGCACAGCCGGTTGCTGCGTTTGAGATTTCATCCGTCGCGCCATTAATGGATCGATTATTGGCCTTGACACATTGTGAAAAAGAAGTAGTGAAAGTCCCAGGATTGTTGTTGGATAGCGGCATCCACTTTATTTACGTCCCACACATGCCCAAGACAACCCTGGATGGTGCGATGATATGGGTAAATGAGCATCCGGTCGTCGCCTTGACATTGCGTTACGATCGCATAGACGCATTCTGGTTCACGCTGCTGCATGAATTGGCGCATATTTATCTTTGTCATACGCGAGTTCATGTGGACCAATTATTTGATCGCATTGAGGTAGAACGTGGCCGGCAGGAACTCGAAGCCAATCGGCAGGCGAGCGAGTGGTTGGTTCCTGAGGATGAATTCAAGAAATTCATTGAAAATAACCGCCCGCGCTACTCCCGCAAAAAGATTGAGGAGTTCGCAGTCGAACACAACCGGCATCCTGGGATAATCGTTGGTCAACTCATGTTTCGGAATGAATTGAAATATAGTCAATTACGGAATACACTTGTGAAAGTAAAGATCTTGCTTGCCCCCTGGCAAGATGTCGCTTAAAAAAATTTTGGAATCATCAGTGGTTATTAATCACAACACATTTTTTCGGATATGACTCTACTTTCAATTTCCAACTTTTTCGCCCATTCATGCACCCGATCTACATAACTCATTTCTGCGATCTAAGTCACTGAATTGTTTAATCAGATCCACCTGTTGTTACAATTAAGAATGATATAGACAGTTTTTTTAGCGGTGAAATTGTGAATATAGAATATCCCGTACCAATAATAGAGAATTTCATGGTATCAAATTCGGACAAAAATCGGAGCATAA
>CAZTMX010000109.1:5948-9350 GCA_964614855.1 uncultured Anaerolineaceae bacterium
TGATATTGGTACTTCTTTTCCCAATTCTCTAATCCTCCTCCCCGAATCTTTAACATTCCTCACCTCCCTCCCATGCTATAATTTTTCCAGGGCCCGTATCCATGTCAACCTTCGCACATCTTCACGTCCATACCGAATACTCCCTGCTCGACGGCTTCTCCAATATCAAGAAGCTGGTGCGGCGCGCCAGGGAAATGGACATGGATTCCATCGCTATTACCGACCACGGCACGATGTTTGGCGTGGTCGATTTTTATAATGCGGCCATCAAAGAGGGCGTCAAGCCCATTATCGGGCTGGAAGCCTACCTGGCGCCGCGCGGGATGAGCTCGCGCGATCCACAGCTCGACAAGAAATCCACCCACTTGCTGCTGCTAGCGGAGAACCAGCTGGGCTACGAAAATCTGCTCAAGATCGCCAGCACAGCCCAGCTCGAAGGCTATTACTATCACCCTCGCATCGATCACGAGTTCCTGGCCGCTCACAACCAGGGGCTGATCGCCACTTCCGGCTGCATGAGCGCCGAGGTGCCGCGCCTGATCCGCCAGGATAACGTGGAGGCGGCGCGCAAACAGCTGGACTGGTATTACGAGGTCTTCGGCAAGGACAATTTCTTCCTGGAATTGCAGGAACACAACATACCCGAGCTGGAGCGTATCAACCAGACCCTGCAGCAGTTGGGACCGCGCTACCAGGCGCGCTATATCGCCACCAACGATGTGCATTACATCAACCCCGAAGACTGGCGCTACCAGGATATTATGCTGGCGATCCAGACCGGCAGCGTGCTGAGCGACCCAAACCGCATGCGTATGAGCTCGCCCACCTACTACCTGCGCTCCCCTGAAGAGATGGCGCGCATTTTCTCCGCCGTGCCCGATGCGCTAAGCAATACCCTGCTGATCGCTGACCGCTGCAATGTGGATCTGAGCTTTAAAGGTTACCACCTGCCCGAGTTCAGCGTGCCGGGCGGGCTGAGCGCCCAGGAGTACCTGCGCAGCCTGTGCGATGCCGGGATGCAGCGGCGCTACGGCGATCGCGCCCAGGTGGAGATTTACCGCCAGCGGCTGGATTACGAGCTGGATGTGATCCACAGCATGGGCTTTGATACCTACTTCCTGATCGTGTGGGATCTGTGCCGCTATGCGCGTGAACAGGGCATCTGGTACAACGCCCGCGGCTCGGCAGCCGGCTCGATCGTGGCATACACGCTGGATATCACCCTGGTCGACCCCATCGAGCACGGGCTGATCTTTGAGCGCTTCCTCAACCCCGGACGCATCTCCATGCCGGATATCGACCTGGATTTCCGCGACGACCGGCGCGCCGAGATGATGGAATACACGGCGCGCAGATACGGCGATGACAAGGTCGCCCAGATCATCACTTTCGGCACGCTGGGTGCGCGCGCCGCCATCCGCGATGTGGGGCGCGTGCTGGATATCCCGCTGAGCGAGGTGGACCGGGTGGCGAAGATGGTGCCCAATATCCCCGGCAAACCCCTCACCATCGAAAAAGCGCTGGAAGAGGTGACCGAGTTCAAGCAGGCGTACAACAGCACGCCCTTCCTTAAGGAGCTGATCGACACCGCCAAACAGGTGGAGGGCGTGGTGCGCAACGCCGGCACGCACGCCGCCGGGGTGATCATCACCGACAAACCCATCGTGGATTACATCCCGCTGCACCGCCCCACGGGGCAGGCGGCTGAGAGCCCGGTGAAGACCGTCACCCAGTTCGAGATGTCAATCCTCGATTCGCTCGGGCTGCTCAAAGTCGATTTCCTGGGGCTGGCGACCCTGACCATCATGGCGCGCGCCTGCGACCTGATCCGCCAGCGCCATGGGGTGGAGCTGAACCTGGACAACATCCCTACGGATGACCCGGCGACCTATGAATTGCTGGGGCGCGGCGAGACGGCGGGTGTGTTCCAGGTGGAAGGCACGGGCATGCGCCGCTATCTGATGCAGATGAAGCCCAAGGAGCTGGCGAACGTGATCGCCATGGTGGCGCTTTTTCGCCCGGGTCCGATGGAGTTTATCCCCCACTATATCCAGCGCATGCACGGCGAAGAACCGGTTGATTATCGCCACCCCTTGCTGGAGCCGATCTTCAAAGAGACATACGGCTACCCGGTGTACCAGGAACAGCTGATGTTTGCCGCCATGAACCTTGCGGGCTACACCGCCTCTGAAGCCGATGACCTGCGTAAAGCTATCGCCAAGAAGATCCCGGAAAAGCTGCAAAAACACCAGCAAAAGTTTGTGGACGGCGCGGTCAACAACCATATCGATGCTGTGACCGCTAAGGCCATCTTTGACGACTGGCTGGAGTTCGCCCGCTACGGTTTCAACAAAAGCCACGCCGTGGACTACGGCGTGATTGCGGTGCAGACCGGCTATTTGAAGGTGCATTACCCGGTCGAGTATATGACCGCCCTGCTTTCGGTTTCAAAGAACGACACCGCCAAGGTGGCGGTGTATGTGGCGGACAGCCGGCGCATGAACATCCCAGTGGAAGCGCCGGATGTCAACGCCAGCGCCTGGGATTTCAGCATCGAAGATTGCGACGATGGCCCTTCGGTGATCCGTTTTGGACTGGGTGCGGTGAAAAACGTGGGCTACGAACCGGTGGAAGCCATCCTGAAGGCACGCGCCGAGGGCTATTTCAAAGACCTGAACGATTTTGCCCGGCGGGTGGACTTGCGCCAGGTGGGCAAGCGTGCCCTGGAGAGCCTGGTAAAGGTCGGCGCACTGGACGGTTTTGGCTCGCGCACGGCGGTGCTGGATTCGCTGGATCGCATCCTGGCGGTGAGCGGCTCGCATTTTCGCGCCGTCGAAAGCGGGCAGATGAGCCTGTTTGGCGCACACACGGGGGTGGAAGAAGAAATCACCCTGCCGCCGGTGGGTCTGGATATCAGCCAGCGCGAGGTGCTGAACTGGGAGCGCGAGCTGATCGGCCTGTATGTCTCGTCTCACCCGCTGAGCCCGGTGATGCAGGATTTGCAGGACGTGGTCACCCATTTCTCCGGGCAGCTGGCGGAAGTGCAGGAAAATGAGAAGGTGCGGGTGCTGGGCATCCTCACCAAGGTGCGCCACCACCAGAGCAAAGCCGGGAAGCCGATGGCATTTGCCACCATGGAAGACCTTCAAGGGTCAGTCGAGCTGGTGATCTTCCCGCGCACCTGGAGTAAGGTAGCCCCGCTGGTGCAGATCGACCGTATTGTGCTGGTCGACGGGCGCGTGGATAACCAGGGCGCCGAACCGAAGATCCTGGTAGACCAGGTATCGACGGAATTCTCGCAGGTGATCTCGGCCGAGATGCCGCCTGTGCGCTTGCCGGCGGAGGAAGACCCGTACGGTATGGATATGGAGGATGAGCCGTGGTTTGCGCAGAGCGAGACGA
>CAZTMX010000110.1:0-9256 GCA_964614855.1 uncultured Anaerolineaceae bacterium
GGATCTTCCAGGGACTTTTCACCCCGCGGTCGATCAGCTCATTTGGCCCGTACTGCTCCAACCGGCGAGCGGCTTCTTCAGTTGACAGACCTTGCGCAGGCGTGCCCAGCCTGGCGAGTACATCTTCAAGACCGATGTCATGCCAGGTCAGATTCAGATTTGGATCGAGATCAGAGGATTTATTTGGAATTATTTCAGGCATTTTGTATATTTCTCCGAAGTATATTTTTCTTGACAAAACCTGGTTTCAAGGAAATAATCATATCATATCAAGCCGCGTAAATGATTGTCTTCTGGCGAAATTCACCATGGCTTTTACTCCTGAGCCGTTATCCACATAATTCTATCGCCTTCGGCTATAATTCAATAAACTCACCACGGAGAAATCCTATGTCTTCACTTGTCGACACCCAACCCTGGCAGTTGTTAGCCCAACACTATCAACAGGTCAGCTCACTGCATATGCGTGATCTCTTTGCACAGGATCCTCAGCGTTTTGATCGTTTTTCGATCCGCTTTGGGGATATCTTGTTTGATTTCTCAAAAAACCGGATCACCAGCGAGACATTCTCCTTACTGTGCGACCTGGCGCGCCAGGCTGGACTGGCGGACAAGACCGAAGCCATGTTTTCCGGCGTAAAGATAAATACCACCGAAAATCGGGCCGTACTGCATGTTGCCCTACGCAACCGCTCGAACACTCCAATTTTTGTGGATGGTCAGGATGTCATGCCCGAAGTCAACCGGGTGCTGGATAAGATGCGCACATTCAGCGATGCCGTTCGCAGCGGCGAGTGGAAGGGTTATACCGGCAAAGCCATAACCGATGTGGTCAATATCGGCATCGGCGGATCGGATCTGGGACCAAAGATGGCATGCGAGGCGCTTATGCCCTACGCCAGGCCAGGACTGCGCGCTCATTTTGTTTCCAATGTGGACAGCAGCGACCTGGCGGAGACGCTCAAATACCTGGATGCTGAAACGACACTCTTCCTGGTGGCGTCCAAGACCTTTACCACCCAGGAGACCATGACCAACGCCCACTCTGCCCGGCGCTGGTTTTTGGCCGCAGCAAAAGAAGAAAGTGCTATCGCCAGGCATTTCGCAGCCATGTCCACCAACACCCAGGCAGTGGGCAAATTTGGCATCGATACGCAAAATATGTTTGAGTTTTGGGATTGGGTGGGCGGGCGTTATTCGCTGTGGTCTGCCATCGGGCTCTCGATCGCCATCTCCCTGGGGATGGATGTTTTTGAGCAGCTGCTGGCAGGCGCGCACAAAGCCGACCAGCACTTCCGCACCACGCCCTTCGAGCGCAATATCCCGGTAATCATGGGGCTGCTCGGCATTTGGTACAACAACTTCTTTGGCGCACACTCGCACGCCATTTTGCCCTACGACCAGTATCTGCTGCACTTCCCTTCCTATTTTCAGCAGGGGGATATGGAAAGCAACGGCAAGGGTGTTACCATTGAGGGAGAAGCGGTAAATTACGCTACCGGTCCGGTGATCTGGGGGCAGCCCGGCACAAACGGTCAACACGCCTTTTACCAGTTGATCCACCAGGGCACCCAGCTCATTCCCTGTGATTTCCTGGCGGCGGCTTCCAGCCACATCCCCATGGGTGACCATCACCCCATCTTGCTTTCCAATTACCTGGCGCAAACCGAAGCCCTGATGAAAGGCAAGACGCCAGAAGAAGCACGCGCCGAGCTGATAGCCGACGGATACAGCGGTGAGCAGCTCGAGTACCTGGTGCAGGCAAAGACATTCCCCGGCAACCGCCCTACCAATTCCTTCCTGTACCCCAAATTGACCCCCGAAATCCTGGGGACGCTGATTGCGTTTTATGAACACAAAATCTTCACCCAGGGTGTGATCTGGCAAATCAACTCGTTTGACCAGATGGGGGTTGAGCTGGGTAAGCAACTTGCAAAAAAGATCCTGCCTGAGTTAGGTGCCAAAGGCGCTGTAAACAGCCACGATTCATCGACAAACGGCTTGATTAATACGATCAATTCAATACGCTTACATTGATAATCTGAAGATCAAGGAAAACGGGGTCGCATATGGAAAATATCAAAGTCCTTTTTTTAGCCGCAGAAGCAGACCCATTGGTGAAAGTCGGAGGTCTGGGCGATGTCGCAGGTTCGCTGCCGCGCGCCCTGATGGATTTATCCCCTGCTGCCAGTGACGGCTACCAGGTGGATGTCCGCCTGGTGCTGCCTTTCCATGCTGCCATCCACGAGAAATATCCTGATCCTGAATTCCTGTTTGTTTTTGAAGTCCCGGCAAAAGAACAACCCATCCTTGCCAAGGCTTACCAGCTCGAGGTCAATGGTGTGCACACCTACTTGATCGACGGTGAACCGGTGGAAAAAGGCGCTGCGGTCTACAGCCCGGATGCAGCTGTCGATGGACCAAAATATATCTTCTTCTCGCTGGCAGCATTGGAGCTGATCAAGAAACTGGATTGGCAGCCGCACATCCTGCATGCCAACGATTGGCACACTGCCCTGGCTGTGTATGTGCTCAAGCAAACCAAAAGCGATGATCCGTTTTACAAACGAATCCGTTCGGTGCTCACCATCCACAATTTGCCCTTTATGGGTGCTGGCACCGAAGCGGCTTTTGACGATTTCGGCCTGGCGCCCAGCCTTTATCCCAGGCTGCCCTTATGGGCCAGGAAATTCCCCCTGCCGCTTGGCTTGCAGACCGCCGACCGCATCGTAGCTGTTTCCCCAACCTATGCCAGGGAAATCCTGGGTCCTGAATACGGCTGTGGATTGGAGAAATTCTTGAGTGAGCGGAAAAAGGTTATTTCCGGCATCATCAATGGACTTGACACAAAAAGCTGGGATCCGGTAGCAGACACAAGGATCACTGCCAACTTCGATAAAGACACCCTTACCAATCGCAAATTGAATAAAGCGGCACTGCTCAAAGAATTCTCACTCAATGTGGATCCAAAGCTGCCGTTAATGATTATGATCTCCCGTATGGATCCGCAAAAGGGCGTAGATCTGGTACTTGAAGGTCTTTCCCAAACAACCAGGCGAAACTGGCAGGCGATCTTGCTGGGCACCGGAGATATGAAGCTTGAAAAAGCCTGTAAACAACTGGAAGCCAAGTACCCGGACCGCATCCGGGCTGCCATCCGCTTTGACTCCAAACTGGCAGCCAGGATGTATGCCGGGGCGGATTTGCTGCTGATGCCATCGCGTTACGAGCCTTGCGGCCTGGCGCAGATGATCGCCATGCGTTACGGCTGTGTGCCCCTGGCGCATGCCAGTGGCGGCTTACAAGATACGATCGTTGACATAGATGCAAACATCAAGCAAGGCACTGGGTTCCTATTTAAACCCGCAGAAAACGCTGCCTTTGTCATTGCCTTGCTGCGAGCGTTGGACGCATACCGAGACACGCATCAATGGGCCGCTATGCAAAAACGCGGCATGAGCCAGGATTTCTCCTGGGAGAAATCAGCATTGCAGTATTTACATCTCTACAAGGAATTGATTTAGCAAAGCAAACAAGACCATATGGAGGTAGCATGAAAAGCACCGATCGTTTTCTGGTTGGGATCGTGATCGGGATCCTGGTTTTGGTGATCGCTGCCTTTGCTATTACATTGTTTCGCCCCGATACAATTTACAAAACCGATGATACCCCCGAAAATGTCAGCCACAATTACCTCCTGGCTTTCGAAAAGGGGGATTACGAGCGAGCATACTCCTATCTCAGCCCAGAGTTAGAGGGTTACCCGCAGGATCTGGACGCCTTCATGCATGATGTCCAGGCAAACCGCTGGGAGTTTGGCTTTGATCGAAATCACACACTGAGCATTGAAAACGGGCGGTCTCTCGGAGAATTCTACCTGGTAACCGTACGCGAGACCAATTTCTATAACAGCGGGCCGTTTCAAAGTCAACCAGATGTCTCGACATTCACCCTGCGCCTGAAACAGATTAACGGAGAGTGGAAACTGGTGGATGGGCAGATCTATTTTTGGAACTGTTGGGCTTTGGTTTTATCCCACTGTCGTAAGTAAGGAAGGAATTATCCTATGGCTGCCGTCCGTCGTTTATATATCTACCTGATCAGCGCCATCAGCTTACAGGCTGTGACCTGGGCGCTGATCGCCTTGCTTCGCAATCTTAGCATTCCCAGCTTAAACCCCCCTACGACTACCATTGCCCTTGAAATTGCCATGATCGTCATTGGGTTACCGATTTTCCTGGTGCACTGGTTGTGGAGCAATCGCCTGGTGCAGCGCGATGCGGGTGAATTGGACGCCGGCCTGCGGCGTTTTTACCTATATGCCACCCTGGCTGGTTTCCTGGGTCCAATCCTCGCCAGTGCTTATTACTCAATCGCAGCCATCATTGGCGGCGCCCCACTTTACCTGGGTATCCTCTACCTGGCGCGCGGCGAACGGCTGGTTTTCCATATTGTCCCACTTATCATCTTGAGCGTACTCTGGTGGTACCACCACAAGCTGTTGGATGCTGAACTAGACCTAACGCCAAACCATGAAGGCAACGGCGTTATCGAACGGTCTTACCGCCTCGGTTTTTCCGCTGCTGGCTTGATCTTGACCAGCATGGGAAGCATTCATATCTTGCGATTGGTACTCTACCTGGGACAAAAAACGACTACCTCGATACAATCGGCTTCTTACAACCCGTTGGCAATTTCTCTGGCTCAATTGTTGGTGGGAACAGCGGTATGGTTGGCATTCTGGCTGCATTCTCAACGCATGTTTAATGACCCGCTCAGCGATGAACGCAGTTCGGCGTTGCGAAAATTCTATTTATACGCAGCCGTATTCGCAGGTGTTCTGGGAAGCGTGGGGTACACGGCCACGATTCTAGCCGGGATTTTTCGCAAAATCCTGGCCCTACCCCCCCAAGGGGATTTACGTACCCCCATCCCAATCATGCTGGTGATGGCGGTGGTTTGGGCTTATCATGCCCATACCTTGAACCAGGACCAGCGCCAGGTGCAAGAAGCGCCGCAACAGGCGGCTATCCGGCGCATCTACCTGTACCTGGTTGCCGGAGTGGGGCTGGCAGCGCTGCTCAGCGGATTGGGCGGGGTCATCAGTGTATTTTTCCGCTCCATAGACCAGGTGCTGGGCAGCAACCTGGGCGTACAACTGGCCTGGTTCAGCGCCGCCAGCCTGTCAGGGTTGCCAGTTTGGCTGTACCACTGGCGACAGGCGCAGCAAGCTGCGCTTGTCGATGATGAAAGCGGAGAAGATGAACGCACATCGCTGGTGCGAAAGATCTACCTGTACTTCTTCATCCTGGTTGCAACACTGACGGTGCTATCCGGTCTGGTGTATATCGTGTACCGGATATTCAGCAATCTACTCGGCGAGCCAGCGCCCAAGATCAGCGAACTGGGGCAGGCCATAGCCTTTTGTTTGATCGCCGTCGGGGTCTGGCTGTATCACGGCGCCTGCCTGCGAGGCGACAGCAGGTTTAGCCTGGAAAAACGACGCCAACGCCTGGGCACATTCAACCTGTTGATACTCGAGACTGCAAAGTCACCAATTGGCAGCGAACTGCAAAGCGCGCTGCAGCGCGCTTTCCCGGGGTTGGCGCCAACACTGCTTTCGAGCTCTGAGATACAAGAACAATCGGAACCGCCAGCCGAGCGCCTGGCTCAAAGCGACCTGATCCTGCTGCCCTGGAGCAGCCTTCTGGAGGGGGATGATCCAGTCATTCAAACCTGGATTGAGGCAGCCCGCACTTTGCCTGTCAAGAAATTGTTGCTGCCAGCCCGCGCCGAGAGTTGGGAATTCGCAGGGGTGGATAGCTGGAGCCAGCCTTCTCTGATCCAACAAACCGTTTTAGCTGTGGGCCAGATGATCGATGGTCAAATGGTAAAACCCAAAAAACCGCTCAGCCCTGGGGCGGTTGTCGGTCTGGTAGTGGCGGGTCTGCTTGGTTTCAGCATTCTCCTGTCATTGATCGGTAGGATCGTTGATAGTTTCAACCGTTGATGGGGCGTTTGTGCTTGACAGCAAAAATAAACAGGTGATATAGTATAAAATCGCTTAAAGAGGCATGAACCGAAAGCCTGCTGACCCAGAGTAAAAAGCAGTGTATATGTTGTGGGGTTTGAAAATTGAAAAAGTGTTTAAGAAGATTAGCTCTTGACTTGGATTTCTATTTGAAACGATCAAAGATACCCACTTTACAGCCCGAGATTTATTGGTGTTCTTACCACAAACAAGGAGATCGGAAATGAAAGAAAAAGGGTACCGCTTTGTACTATTCCTGGTTGTCCTGGCTCTGTCAGCCACACCTGCCTTTGCCCTGCCTGACCAACCCAACCCACCTGGCGTTGAATACATCGTTGAACCTGCAGAAGTCATCCCGTTTACTGATATCAAAACCAGCAAGACTGTGCTCAATGAAAACAAATATGCCAGCGGCCCGGCATTATACACTGTGCTGCTGCGAGAAGCCCCGCTGGCAAGTTACAAAGGTGGGGCGGCAGGATTAGCCGCCACCAGCCCCAGTGTCACTGGTGCGGCTAAACTGGATGCCAATAGCCCGCAAAGCCTGGCTTATCGCAAATACCTGGCAGAACGCCAGCAGACCTTTATCGCTGGCTTGGAAAAAGAATTTGCACGCAGCATCGAGGTCAAATTCACTTTCCAGGCCGCGCTGAACGGTTTTGCCGCCGTGCTCACCCCTGAAGAAGCAGCTGCTGTTGCCTTGCGCGGCGAGGTGCGCCTGGTGGAGCGCAGCGGGCTGTACCAGGTCGACACAGACGCCGGCCCCTCCTGGATCGGCGCACCGGCAGTTTGGGATGTCAGTGAATTGGGCGAAGTGCTCGGCACCATGGGCGAGGGGGTGATTGTCGGCGTCCTGGACACCGGCATCAACGCAGACCATCCTTCCTTTGCCGCCACCGGCCCGCTTGATACATATGTCCACACCAACCCGCTGGGAGCAGGGGTCTACCTGGGCGTCTGCGATCTTGAGAATCCCGCATACAATGCCAGCTTTGTCTGTAATGACAAGTTGATCGGCGCCTGGGAGTATGCTTATGATTTAAGAGGCACTTACCTGGATTATCCCACCCCAGAGGACGAAAACGGGCACGGCTCGCACACTGCCAGTACCGCGGCAGGAAATATTCTCGACTCCACCCTGATTGCGCCAACCACCAGTATCAACGGTATGATCTCCGGTGTGGCGCCGCACGCCAACATCATTGCCTATGATGTGTGCCACAACGGCGGCTGCCCGTTTGCCGCCACCAGCGCAGCTGTGGACCAGGCTGTTATCGACGGGGTGGATGTAATTAACTATTCCATCAGCGGCGGTGAGGATCCCTATAATGAGACCACTGAACTGGCATTCCTTGAAGCCTATCATGCCGGTGTGTTTGTTTCCACTTCGGCGGGCAACCAGGGCCCAGATAGTGGAACTGTGGGGCACCGGGGAGGATGGGTGTCCGCTTCTGCCGCCGCCAGCCATAACCGCGCCCTGCCCAACAGCCTGGTCAGCATGAGTGGCGACGGCATACCGCCGGCAGATATCACCGGGCTGGGTTTTACCAGCGGTTACGGTCCTGCCGATATCGTCTACGCGGGCGATTATGACATCAGCGTGGATATCGAAGAAAACCTGTGCCCCCTCGGCGCCTTTCCTGTTGGCACCTTCAGTGGGCAGATTGTGGTCTGCGATCGCGGCGGGGATATCGCCCGGGTGGATAAAGCCCAAAGCGTTAAGGACGGAGGGGCAGGAGGGTTTGTTCTGGCCAACGATCTTGAAAACGGCGCCTCTTTATCCAGTGATGCCTATGTTCTCCCCGGTGTCCACATCACCTATAACGATGGGGCAGCGCTGAAAACCTGGCTGGCTGAGGGTGAGATCCATACCGCCAGCATTTCCGGCTGGCAGATCAACACCGGTCCAGCAAACGGTGATATTTTGGCTGCATTTAGTTCACGCGGACCCAACACCACCTTTGACATACTCAAACCCGATCTGACCACCCCCGGTGTGGATATCTGGGCAGCCATTCACACACCCGACCCACTCACCCCGGGCGCAGACGAATACGGTCTTTTGTCCGGTACATCCATGGCTTCGCCGCATACAGCCGGCGCAGCGGCGCTGATGACCGCACTACACCGCGACTGGAGTGCAGCGCAAATTCTATCCGCTCTGACGATGAGCGCGGACAAAACAGTGTTGAAGGAAGACCGGAGCAGCCCTGCGGGTTGGTTTGATATGGGCTCCGGGCGTCTGGATCTGAGCCTGGCAACCAAAACTGGCCTGGTCCTGGATGAAACATACGAAAATTTCCTCGCCGCCGACCCGGACACAGGAGGCGATGTCAAAACGCTCAACCTGCCCTCGTTGACAAACAGCAGCTGTATCCAAAGCTGTTCCTGGACGCGCACGTTTACATCCGTTGCTGAAAGCGAAGTCATTTACACCATCACAGCCAGCGGGGATCTCCCCATCACTGCGAACCCATCCAGCTTCACCGCTTCTCCTGGCGCCAGCCAGGTGGTGACATTTACTGCAGATTCTTCCGATCTAGAGTACGATGTGTGGAAATTCGCCACAGTCAGCCTGACCCCCAGTGATGCGGCCTTCCCCACACTGAGCCTGCCCGTTTCGATCCTCCCTCCTCCCGGTACCATCCCGGCATTGGTAGCCATCAATACCCGCCGCGACGCCGGCTCTCAGGTTGTCACAGGTTTTGAAACCAAAGCTGCCCCCGATTTGACCCTCACACCATTCAGGATGGTGAGAGGCACGATAACTTCTGAGGCCATCCCCGAAGACCCGACCAAAACAGACCCTTATGATGACCCAGCGGACGGCGTCTTCTTTATCCTGGTGGAAGTGCCGGCTGGCGCCCCACGCTTCATCTCAGAAATCAGCGAAACAACCGCCGCGGACCTGGATCTGTTTGTCGGTTTGGATGACGGCGATGGAATACCCCAGGCCAGTGAGCTGGTAAGCAGCAGCACGGGAACAGCCGCACCGGCGCGCGTGGATTTGCTGCTGCCGGACGCCGGCAGCTACTGGGTGCTGGTGCAAAACTTCCAGGCATCCGATGCGGATGCGGTGGACATGGTTAAGCTTGTCACCGGCGTGGTGCCGGGTACAGATGGCGGGATCATGACCCTTGTTGGTCCTGCCTCAGTTGCCGCAGGTGACCCTTTCAACCTGACCGTATATTTTGACATCAGCATCTCTCAGGCTGGTGAGCGCTG
>CAZTMX010000111.1:0-4946 GCA_964614855.1 uncultured Anaerolineaceae bacterium
GAAAGATTTTAACAGCCTCTTCCTGGTTTCAGTTGGCAGGGTGGCAGTTAATATGATTACAGATGTTCCGACTGCATTTAACCATTGCAACAAGGTTTCAAATATCTCCATCATATAGATATCATAAGCATGCACCTCGTCAAAAACGAGCACCTTGTGGCTCAACCCAAACAATCTCAGAAAAAAATGCCTTGTTCGTAAAACACTGAGAAATGTCTGGTCGACTGTTCCAACTCCAAAAGGTGCTAGCAAGGTTCGTTTGCGTGGTAAAAACCAGGAATGGCTGTTAATATTTGCTTCGCTTTGCTCTTCATTTGCCCAGATGTTTTCCGGTCTATATTGAAAGTTCTTTTGTAGTTGTGCGGCTCCATGAACAAGGTGGAGATTAATATCTGTATCTGAATACCTTCTGGATAAATAGGAGCGCATTCTATGATACATTTGATTACTTGTCGCCTGGGTTGGCATGGCTATGTAGATTCCAGCCTTTTTATCTTTTTGGATGGTTGTATCTGCTGTATAAAGTGCTGCTTCTGTTTTTCCTGATCCGGTTGGTGCTTCGATGATCATTAAAAACGGTGATTGAAGATTTTCTGTCATTTCGATTACTGATTTTTGAATGCTGTTGGGGATAAAGCCTTGAAACATGTCTGTGAAGTTCAAGACATCTTCATCGGCCTTCCATCCTAACCATCCCAATGTTTTTAGTGCACTCAATGCTCGCTCGTTTGATTTCTTCAAATAGCCAGATAGATCTAACTGTATTTTACAAAATGGAAAAAATTCCTGGTTTGATGCTATCCAATCAGCGGTGGTTGATAACCCTGTAATTAAGAGCAACAGGGCATTCAATTCTTCTGATTCTTTTGGATATACACATGGTTCATTAGGGAGAAATGTTTCCCGTGTCAGGTAATAGATATTTTGTTGTGTTTCCTGCCAGGTTTTATCTCCTACATGGGTTTGTGTGATCAACAGATTGGTGATGTCTCGATCAGTTGGGAACTCCCCGTGGTGTCCACCTAAAGCATAAGCAAGATGGTTTCTAAATTTCCTGGGATAATTGTCAAACAATCTTTGCAGAATCAGCGTGGTAGCAGTTGCATGAAACCCATCGCTAGTCAATGTTGAAGGAAAGCTAAATCCTATTTCTTCTAGTATTCTTTTCTGTAAAGGGTTCTTCTTTTGGAATTCGGGTCCTGCTTTCCCGATATCATGCAGGCTCACCCAAAATGAGATGGTAACTCCCATCTCTTTAGAGGATAAACCAAATTGTTCAGAAACATAAGCTTTAAAAGACTCTGACAGGCATTTTTCCCACATCAAGTGGCTTACAGCGAACGTATCAAAAATATGAAAGATCAGTGGATGGATCGAAGACGGATCTTCTTTCGAAAACTTTGCCCAAATATTCGTTAAGCTTTGCATGTTTTCTTTTTCTATTTTCCGATCTTTATTATAAAAGTTTACACTGCATTAATCGTTTCACCCTTCTAATAAACATTTTGTTCTGTGTTTGTTGAGAAACCCGCCTATTTGTTACCCTATATTCTAACACCAATGCTCAATCCCTTTCCTCCGCTTGTCACCAGCAAAGCTTTGCCAATACAAGCTCTTGGGGCACCATGAAATATCAAAGCCTTATATTGAATATTCATGGTATAATGTTGCTGTGATTAAAAGAACAGCTCTTGTTACCCAAATTCAATTAGCTCTTCAACGCAGTCGTATAATTGCGCTGGTTGGGCCGCGCCAGAGCGGGAAAACAACTTTAGCGCAAATGTTCCTTGCTCCAGATACCACCAATTATTTTGATCTTGAAGATCCCGTTAGCATGTTCCGACTCGAAGAGCCTATGACTGCATTGCGTGATCTAACGGGATTGGTTGTTATTGATGAAATTCAACGTCGTCTTGATTTATTCCCATTATTGAGAGTTTTGGCGGACCGTCATCCATTGCCCGCCAGGTTTCTGATTCTCGGCAGCGCTTCACCGTCCCTAATACGACAGGCATTGGAAACGCTGGCAGGTCGGGTTGAAACTATTTCTGTAAGTGGATTTAGCCTGGCGGAGGTGGGGCATGAAAGAATGAACCAACATTGGTTGCGGGGTGGTTTTCCGCTTTCATACCTGGCTGCCAGCGATGCAGACAGCCGGTTCTGGCGCAAGAATTTTATCCAGACATTCCTTGAACGAGATTTACCACAATGGGGGATTAATATTCCCGCAGCAACACTCCTCCGTTTTTGGAGCATGCTGGCACATTATCACGGCCAAATCTGGAACGCTTCAGAGGCCTCCCGTGCGTTTGGTGTGAGCGACATGACTGTACGGCGCTATCTGGATGTCTTGGAAGGGGTGTTCATGATCCGCGTGTTGCAACCCTGGTATACAAATATCCAGAAGCGCCAGATAAAATCGCCGAAAATTTATTTTCGCGATTCCGGAATTCTCCATTCCTTGTTAGGTATCTACTCTGATTTGGACTTGTATACACACCCGAAGATTGGCGCATCCTGGGAAGGATATGCTATTGAAGAAACCATAAAGGCCACAAACCCGGATGAGATATTCTTCTGGGGAACCCACAATGGAGCGGAACTGGATTTATTATTGTTGAAAGACGGCAGGCGCATCGGGGTTGAATGCAAGCGCATGGATGCACCACGCCTGACCCCTTCTATGAAGATTGCCATGCAGGATCTGCTTTTGGATAGATTGGTTGTGTTGTATCCTGGCGAGAAGGCTTATCCTTTATCTGAGGGAATCGAAGTCGTGCCCCTGGCACACCTGACCACCGGCGAACCCTCAGCCTGGAATATCCTCTGACCTCCTACTCCACCACCACCACATCGCTGGTACTTCTTCCAAACACCTCGGGAGAGTACATCTCCTCAGCTTTGGTGGGCGGGACGATAAAGCGCCCGGGGGTGGTGGCGCGGGCAATGTAGCTGTACTGGTACACACCGTCCCACAGCAGGGAGGTAAAGGCTTCGGCGCGCTCGTCGCGCATGTTCTGGTGCTCGTACCAGGGTCCCCACCACCACCAGCCGTATTTGGCGCGGGCGCTTTCCGGGTCTTGCGGGAGGCTCTCGGAAACTGCCAGCGCCGGGTTGATGATTTCCAGCCCCGCCGGCAGCGGGTCTGCCAGGGCGACATGGTAGCGGCGGTTATTGGCGACCAGGGTGATGCGCACGCGTACACGCGCCCCGGCGCGGATATGCCACACGCCGTCTGCATCCTGCCGTACATCCTGCGGATCATCCAAGGCTTCATAGACGCGCTGCACCACAAATCCCATATCCAGCGCTTTTTGCTCCAGGTCCACTGGGGCGTACTTCAGCCCCAGCCGGTAATACAGCCTGCCGTCGCCTTCCTTGCTGATGACCAGGTTTTGCTCGCCTGCCTGGGTTTGCTGCACCAGGTAGCTCATGGGGATGCTGGTCAGGTCGCGCTCGGTGGTGCGGCCGCGGTATTCGTGTTCTCCGGCGTAGGTCTCGCCCAGCCAGATGCGGGCGATGAAATCCGGTGTCTGCGCTTCGTAGGTGTTGAAATAGCGGTCCATTGCCAGCAGCACAAACAGGTTTTCCTGCGTGTTGCCCCAGCGCCCGTTCTTTGCGTGCCCCAGCAGCCCGTTCACCAGCTTGGGGATCAGGTCGTGCTGCGGGTTATCGAGGATCAGGGCGTCGAGCAGGATGGCGTCGGTGCGCCGGTTCGAGCCCAGCAGCAGGTAGTTCTGGTCATCGTAAGCGGTGGTGAAGTTGGCCGCGCCGGCGGTTTCCACCACGCTGTTGTTCACCTTCAGCCGGATGGCTTGCAAGTGCGCCTGGGCTCCGGGGGCGTCCTGCAGCACGGGCCACAGCCAGCCAATGGCGTCCAGCGAGAGTTTCTCCAGCGTAGCCTCGTCGATCAGCTTCATGGCCTTGCCCGGGTCTGCATCGCCCATCAGGTCGCGCACATACAGGGCATAAGCCGAAAGCACGTGCCGGGTTTCCTGTCCGTACCAGGAAGGGTAATATTTCTCGATATCCACCAGGTACTGGCGCAGGCTCCTCAGCTTATCCGCGGGTACATCGTAGCCTTTGAGCGCGGCGCGCTGCAGGGCGTGGGCGGTGTGGATGGTGTGGAAGGGGATGGATTCCTGGCCGCGGCGCCAGTAAGGGATGCCGCCGTCAGGGTTTTGCAGCCCCTGCAGCCGCTGGATGTCGCGCTGTACCGCACTCTCGATTTCCTGCGCTGAGGGCAGCCCTTCCGCCTGGAAGGCGCTGAGTACATCGCGCAGGGCGGCAACCGCCAGGATGCGCGATGCCAGCTGTTCGCTGCATTCATAAGGATAGCCAACCAGGTACAGCACAGCGTCGGTGAGCGCTTGCAGCGCGGTGGAGGAGGTGTTGACCTCCAGCCCGCCGAACTGCGGGAAGACCTGGCCTGGCGCAGCGACTGGTTGGGCAATAGCGCCCGCGTCGATCACGCCGTAGGTGGCAAAGGCTTCGCTGGTGGTGGGGGTGTAGACCGGGAACTCGACGGTCGCGGCATCCGCATACTCACCGGCCACTGCGGCCACCTGGATCACGGCTTTGCCTACGTTTTGGGCAGCCGCCGGGAAGCGCACCTCCACCCGGTTGCGCGCCGGGATGGTCACCCGCAGCCCGCTACTATTTACGCGCTCATCCTCGCCCTCGCTGGCGCCAGTCAGCTTCAGGTTGGCGGCACGCAGGACGATATCTACCAGCATATCCTGGTTGGTCTGGTTCTGCAGCACCACTGGCAGCTCAAAGATGTCGCCGAAGTTCAGGAAACGCGGGGCGGATGGGCGCACCATCAGGGGCAGGCGGGCGGTCAGGTTGTTTTCGGCAGAGCCAAAGCGTGCGCCGGAGCTGTCCACCGCCACTGCCATGATGCGGTAGCGGGTCAGGTTATCCGGCAGTACCACCGTCACGCTGGC
>CAZTMX010000111.1:5046-9221 GCA_964614855.1 uncultured Anaerolineaceae bacterium
CAGCTGGTAGTTTGTCAATGCCAGCACGGCTTCATCGACCACCACCAGGGCAATCTCGGCCTGCGAGACCGGTTCGCCGGACGCATCTTTCACCACCAGGTCGATAATTGTCTCGCCGCCTGGTTCAAGTTCCTTCTCTTGCGGGTTCGCCTGCACTTCCAGGGTGCGTTTGAGGGGTGGGATATCCAGGCTGAGGCTGCCGCTGGCATAGGCCGGGCGTTTTGGCGTTTCCAGTAACGGTTGGCCCTGGTCATCGCTGCGCAGCGCTGCGCCCACCAGATCCACCTGGATTTCCAGGTTGGGGATGTGTCTTTCTTCGATGGGGATGCGCAGGGTGACCGTGCCGTCTTCAATCACAAAGCGCTGGTTGTACAGCATACCGCTGCGGCTGACGGTGAGCAGCCCTTCGGCGGGGCTAAAGGGGGACTGTACCAGGATTTCGGCGGTGTCGCCGGGTTGGTAGGTTTCTTTATCTGGGATCAGGGTGACGCTCTCTTGTTCCACTTTGCGCGCAGGGGGGCGTTGGGCGCCGCTCACCCAGCGGGTGATGCGGGTTTGGTTCTGCCTGCCCAACCCGTCTGTGACGGTGGCAGTGATGCGGTAGGTGCCGCCCACCGTGGTTTGGAAAGTGCAGGATACCGGCTGTAATTCGGAGCCTACTTTGCAGGTCTGGATATCAACATCCTCTTCCTGCCAGCCGCCGGAGCGGTATTTCCACTCCAGGCGGGCTGCCTGGACCTCCACCGGACGGTCTGCCGCGGGGGTCCCATCCAGGTCGGTGACGATGATTTCCACTTTAAGCGGGTCGCCGCGCTGGACAAAATAGCGCTGGCTGCGCAGCCCAACATACAGGTTGGCGGGGTGCACCAGCAGGTTTGTGCCACCAGTCCAGGCCTGGCGGTTGACATCCATCACACTGGCTTCTGCCTGCACGCTGTACGGGCGGGTTTTACCGCTTTCAAAGTCCAGGCGCAGATAGTGGCTGCCGGCGGCATCGGTGGTACCGGTGAAGACCTGTGTGGTCTCAACATCCCGGTACGGCCGGTCAAAATAAAACCAGCGCGGCTCCCATTCGCCAAAAACAAAATCTGACCAATTTGGCGGCGAGTAGCTGGTCGGTGTGGAGTACACTCGCCAGGTGACCGCGGCATTGGGTAGGGGGCCACC
This sequence comes from uncultured Anaerolineaceae bacterium, assembly GCA_964614855.1. Taxonomy (GTDB): domain Bacteria; phylum Chloroflexota; class Anaerolineae; order Anaerolineales; family UBA4823; genus CAWJHE01. Next base: position 6,214 of record CAZTMX010000111.1, read on the forward strand.
AGCGTAGTAGCTGGCTTCCACGGCGACCACTGCCTGGTCCCCAGCGAAATAGGGGGCGGGGGTTTCGTTGCGCGCCGTCACTTCAAATTCAGGGCGGCGGAATTCTTGGATCTGGAAACTGTGATAGAAAGTCCGGTTCTCAAAATCACCTGTTTTACCAGCAGCATCCAGGATGATCTGGGAATGCCCCAGGTTGACTTCATCCGGGATCTGGAAGACCAGGTCAAAACCACCCAGGGCGCTGACGGCTGCCTGCCCGCCCCCCAGGTCATTACCCTGCGAGCTGATCACGCGGTAGTTGACTTCCGTCACGGAATCGCCTACCAGGCTCACATCCCCACTTTGTGAACCGCCGATGCGCCGCAGCCAGCCTTTGAGGTGGATCTGCTCGCCGGGGCGGTACATCTGGCGGTCGTCGAAGACAAACCAGCGCAATTCATCCTGCGGTGTCCAGGAATGCCAGCCGTCCCCTTCGTGGGCGTAGGCGTATGTGGAGCGCGGCAGCAAGGCACGATCGGCGCCGCGGCTGGCAACCAGGTATGATGCGCCTTCCGGGATGGCAAAGCGGATGATCCCGCTCTCGCCGGTAACCAGACCGGTATCTTTGCCGTCCGGTGCAATGGAAACACCCTCCAGCGGGGCGCCGTCAGCAAGCGTAGTCGTCCAGACCACCATTTCTCGATGATCGACGAAGGCATCTACGCCGATTTGGGTCGCCTGCACCCAGGCCTGTACCGTCTGATATTTCTGCTGGTAAGAATCGCTAAAGAGATTGCGGGGAGGGTTGACGGTGACAATGAAATGACCGAAGTCACCGTCCATCACCTGGCTGAGATCGATCTTGACCTCGCTCAAGACGTCGGCAGGGCTTTCCATTGCCAGGGTTTTCTCCAGCACTAACCGGCCTGGTGGGGAGCCGGGGTTTTCCTGGTTATAAAAATTATTCAAATACCCCTTGAATGCGGGCCAATCGGAGGGCTGGACGGCATAGATTTTCAGCTCCAATTTTGGGTAATTGATGGCAAATACTGAGAAAGACGGTTTTGCCGCAGCCGGATCCAGGGTCACAAAGGATTGCTGCGGGCCGTACAGGCGCGCTTCGGCAGACCCGACCTGGAAGGTGAGCTTACCTTCTTTGCCAAGAGTCTGTCCAAAAACATCCTGGATATCCCCAGAGAGATAAACAGTATAGGTGGTACGCCCCTGGCTGGCGCCCTGAATTTGCAGGGTGTCGTTATACAGGTTCACCGAGGCGCCAGGGAGACTGGGTTCGATGCGCAGCATGCCTTCCTGAAATGTCTCGGGGTTAATTGGGTTGTTGAAGCGGATAAAGAATGGGGTAAGCGGTGGGCACTTGTTTCCGCCCCAGGCACAACCGTGTCCGATCACGCGTAACGGTGCATAGGTGCGGAAGTTGAAGGATTGCGACTCGGTGGTTGTCAACGGGCCTTCAGCGGATGGCGTGCCGGGACCAACTATGACGGAAATGGAGGTATCTGCGGGCAGTTGATCCAGCGGGCGGAAAGCCAGCCAACGTTCTGGTGAGGCATTCTTCGCCAGATTTTTCAGGGTTTCATTGGCCTGGATGTCAGCTTCCTGCGCCAGCGCCAGCGCAACTTTTTCGCCTCCCGCCTGTACCTGGATCGTTTCGAGTACGGCAGCCTGGTTAATGCGCTGATCAAAGGCGATAAAGATGATCGGGTCCAACGGCTGGGGGATGTCTACTGGGTATTTGCTGGTGATTACCGGCGGTGGGGTGCGGAAACTCCACGAAACAGATTTTTCCAAAACGCCGCCGCTTATGGATTTTGTTCCGGCAGGGATGCTGACCTGAAATACTGTCGCTTTGGGCAGGCGGTCAAAATCATCGGATTCGGTCTCGAAGGTCAGGGTTTGCGTCCCCAGCCAGCGCCAGACGCCCTGCAGCGCCGGCTCGATCTTCACCGGGACATCTGCAGCAGACAGGTTTTCCAGGCTGGTCAGCGGCACCATGGGCTGGTTGAAGGTGACGCTAATGAACGGCGCCAGCGGGATGTCCCCTTCGGGGGAGTAGCGTAGCACCTGCAGCGGTCCGGTAGGAACCTGAGGCACTGGCAGCGCCTGGGCATCGGGTGGGAAGGGAACCTCTACCGTCTGGCCCGGTCGTGGGGGAGGAATGGGTTGCGTAGGAAGCTGGAAGTCGCTCTGCAGGCTTTCTGATAAGGGGAGTTCAGGCAGGCGCGAAAGGATCGCTTCAATTTCCGCTGGTGATAAAGGCTCCCCGGTGGCAACGGGTTGGCTGATGACGTCCTGCGGTAGAGGTTGTCCCTCGCTAAGCAGAACTTTAAAACCTGAAGTATTTCTGGCACGCATATCTGCTTCACCCTCGCTTCCTACACTCTCAACCGGGATTGGCATGGGCTGGTTGCTTGAGCCAGCCGGTACCCGGGTTTTCACAATGTAAATGATCAGCGCCGATGCAATCAGGATCACCCCTACCAGGGCGATCAAAATAGTTTTGCTGGATATGCGGCTGCCTGTTTTTGCCATCGGATCACCTGCTTTCTGGATTGCCAGGAATATCGCCTGTAGTAGATAGATTATAGACGTTGCTGCGAAGCGCTTCGTTCCAGATGCTATTCTAATTATGGCTGATTTCTGCCACTAGTCAACAATGGATTGAAAAACCCCGGTCTTGTGTGAACCGGGGTTTGGGGTATTGCTGATTTTGATTGCCAGGCAAGGCTGAGTTTTCGCTCTTGTGATTACGGCGCCAACAGCCCATCGATCACTTGCTGGAACGCTGCAAATGGTTGGGCGCCGATCAGCGCTTTGCCGTTGATTACAAAGCTAGGTGTGCTTTGCACGCCGATCTGGCGGGCAATGCTTGTCTGTGATTGCACCAAATCGGTGTACTTACCGCTGTCCAGGCATTCGTTGAAGGTCTTTGTATCCAGCTTCAAGTCCGCCGCAAATTTCTTCAGGTTATCCAGGGTAATCTCCTGTTTATTTTCAGCCCCGAGATTATC
>CAZTMX010000112.1:0-9137 GCA_964614855.1 uncultured Anaerolineaceae bacterium
ATCATCTACCCCCCAGTCTTTCAGGCAGAATGAAGAGGCCGGGGTGACTTTAACCAGGTCAAAGTCGAAATTTCCTTGGTAGTTCAGTGTGGCTTTTGCCAGTCTGCGTGGGTCCTGGTCATCCACTGGAAAATGCCGCCACAGCGCAACCGGTGGGCGGTCATTTTCAACACCGGCGATACAATTTTCTATGCGTTCCTTGTGCTTGAGCATCACCTTCACTCCTTCACAGGGAGGATCGTCCCTGTTTGTATTTAACTGGATATGTCATTTGCCACGGCTTTGCGCCAGCCGGTAAGCCTGTCTCAAGCGGCCTTCTTCCATACGCCGCATTTGCTCATCAGTTTCCGCCAGCAGTGGCGGTACCTGGGCAGGTTTGCCGTTTTCATCCAGTGCCACAAATACCAGGTAGGCGGTGTTTGTATGGCTCTGCTCACCGCTAATGGGGTTTTCAGCGGTCACCTTGACCTCGACCTCCATTGATGTCTTACCCACGTAGGAGACCTCGGCAGTTAAAATTACAAGCTCAGTGGTCAGGATGGGTTTGAGAAACACCATCTGATCCACAGCGACAGTGACCACGCGGTGTTGTGCATGCCGCATGCATGCCAGGGCGCCGGCTTCATCGACCAGCTTCATGATCCATCCACCGTGTACGTTGCCGTGATTGTTGGCATGTTCCGGGTGCATCATCTGCGACAGAATGACACGGGATGCACTCACCGGTTTAGGTGTAAGGGGTTGGTGTTTATTTGACATCGCTGTATGTCCAGTACCGGTTTACAAAGAAATTCCAGAACATCACAATAATCACCGCAATCGCCAACGTAATATTATCCGCCAGGAAATTGGGTGAAAGATATGGGATTTTTACAGGTAGGGATTGAAAAAGTTTGAGCAATTGAGGTTCAACCAGCGCCAGGATCGGGATGCGGATAGCCAGACCCAGCACGTTGACAATGGAGAACTCAGCAAGCTGTCTATATACCGGCTTTGAGCGCGAATCGGGGTAAGTCCAGTAGCGGTTCCACAGGAAGTTGCTCAGAATAGCGCAAATGAATGAAATTGTTCCTGCTGCAACCAACGAGAAGTGTGCAAAGTTTACCAGCAGGTTCATCGTGCCGAAATCGATCACGGCGCCGATGGCGCCCACCACGGCGAAACGCAAAAAGCGCGTCCGTTCGCGTGGGTTGTTGAGCAAGACGGTCATTGCATGCCCAGCTTTTCTTTGAAAAATGGGATGGTGCGCTGGATGCCTTCAGCCAGTTGAACCTGCGGCTCCCAACCCAGCAGGGTGCGTGCCCGGGTGATATCCGGCCGGCGGCGCTGCGGGTCGCTTTCGCCGCGCTCGCCAGGGATCATCACAATCCCGCCAGGATTGCCGGTGATCTGGTTGATCAATTGCGCCATCTCCAGGATGGATACTTCTACCGGGTTGCCGATATTGACCGGATCGTGCTCATCGGAGAGCAGCAAGCGGTAGATGCCTTCTACCAGGTCGTCCACAAAGCAGAAACTGCGTGTCTGGGCGCCGTCCCCGTAGATGGTAAGCGGTTCCTTACGCAAGGCTTGCTGCAGGAAATTGGGCACCACACGCCCGTCATCCAGCCGCATGCGCGGCCCATAGGTATTGAAGATGCGCACAATGCGCGTATCGATATCGTGAAAGCGGTGGTAAGCCATCGTCAGCGCTTCGGCGAAACGCTTGGCTTCATCGTAAACAGAACGCAAACCTATGGGGTCGACATGCCCCCAGTAAGTTTCGCGCTGCGGGTGCTCCAGCGGGTCACCGTAAATCTCGCTGGTGGAAGCCAGCAAGAAGCGAGCCTGGTTCACGCGAGCTACTCCAAGGGAGTTGTGCGTGCCTAAGGCACCAGCCTTCATGGTCTGGATGGGTAAATTGACATAGCCAAATGGGCTCTTAGCGTTGGGGCTGGCGGGGGAGGCGAAATGCATCACTGCATCCAATTTGCCGGGTGCGAAGATGAAGTTCGAGACATCGTGACGGATAAAAGAGAAGCCTGGTTGGCCTGCCAGGTGCGCCAGGTTATCCGGGCTGCCGGTGATGAAATTATCCATGCCGACGACGGCATGACCTTCTTTGAGCAGGCGCTCGCATAGGTGTGACCCCAGGAAACCGGCAGCTCCGGTGATTAATATGCGCATAGGTTTTTATCCGATCTAAAGTTCGTAATGGTAGTGGTATAATCGCAAGTCGAATCAAGTGAGGCTTACTTCAGGATGCCTGTAACTGCCATCACGCCGTCATTGATGGTGATACTCTGGACGATTACAGCCTGGCCGTTCTGGCGTAATTGAGCGGCTAAGATGCGGTCAATTTCATCGGTCAGCTGGGTAAGCAGGCTTTCCGGTACGGGAATAGGGCCGAGGCTGGCGGAAACAGCATGCGTCTTTGGCAAACCGTCAGCGCCGATGCTGACCGTGAGCGCTAATTTTAGCCTGGCGGAAATCCCGCTCTGGGTGATCTTGGCGGAAACCTGGATTTGCTCGTCGCGCAGCAGGATCTGGATCTCTTCAATAAGAGGCTCCTTTATTTCTTGAAGCTCCAGTGCTGCCAGAGAGGTGAGCTGTCCTTCGGTAATGACCAGCGAGATTGGACCGCCGCTGGCTGCGGTGGCTTCAGCCGCCTGCAGGTTCTGCTCCAAATTGGCAACTTCCTGCGAGGAGATGACCACCGGTTCAGGGGTTGTGGAAGCTCCGGAACCAGGATAGTTACAAGCTAAACTGGCAGCCACCAGGGCTGTCAGCAAAATCAACAAACGGATGGGTAAGCGGTTAAACATGGTTTACACTCCTATCATTAAAACCTTTTGTAGGATGAATTTTATCATAGCATGAACGATGCAAATTTTCACGATCAGTCTCTCAGCCTGAGAGCTTTATTAGAAGCGCTTTTATTTTCTGCACCTGCAGCGGTAACTCCAGCACAGCTTTCTGCAGCCCTGGAACTCCCTCTTGAAGAAATCGAGCGCGAATTAGTGGAATTAGAACGAGACTATAACTCCCCGCAGCAGGGGCGGGGGATCAGGTTGCAAAAAAACCGCGGGCGTTTCCAGTTCACCAGTGCGCCAGAGGCTGCGCTGCCAGTTGAGCGCCTCCTGGGGCTGGATATCAGCTCGCGCTTGAGCCGTGCGGCCCTGGAAAGCCTGGCGATCATCATGTACCAGCAGCCCTGCACACGCCCGCAAATCGATGCCATTCGCGGTGTCAATTCGGATGGCGTGCTAAAAAGCCTGCTGATCAAAGGTTTGATCCAGGAGATCGGGCGCGCAGAAGCGCCAGGCAGGCCGATTTTGTACAGTGTCAGCACAGATTTCTTGCAGTATTTTGGTTTAAATTCATTGGCAGAATTACCGCCATTAAACCTGGCAGATGTGCCCGTTGCGAACCATCCTGCAAACGGTGATATTCTAAAGGGATAATCTCTGGGAGCCTGGGTTATAATTAATATTATGGAAGAAAGAATACAGAAAATTTTGGCTCGTGCAGGCTACGGCTCGCGGCGTTCTTGCGAGGAAATCATCCTCGCCGGACGTGTTCGCGTCAACGGTCAAACGGTGCAAATCGGCGCCAAGGCGGATCTCGAAAAGGACCATATTTCCGTTGACGGCAAGGCGATTTCTGCACCGGAAGAAATGGTGTACATCGCGCTCAACAAACCGCGCTTTGTGCTTTCCACCGTTTCAAGTCCAGACACGCGACAGACCGTGTTGGATCTGGTGCAGACCTCCAGTTCGGTTTACCCTGTGGGTAGGCTGGATTTTGAAAGTGAGGGTTTGATCCTGCTCACCAACGATGGGGACCTGGCTAACCGCCTGTCCCACCCGCGTTACGGTCATCAGAAAGAGTACCGGGTTTTGGTTGCCCGCCAGCCCGATGCTGAACAACTTGAAGCCTTCCGGCATGGGGTAGTACTGGAGGATGGTTACCGCACTGCGCCGGCTGAGGTGCGAGTGGAAGCTGCGTTTGGTAAAGGCGCCTGGTTGAATATTATCCTGCGTGAAGGCCGTAAGCGGCAAATTCGCGAAACCTGTGCCCAAATTGGTTTGCCCGTTGTACGCATCCTGCGTGTGCGCATCGGCAGCCTGACCCTGGGGAATCTAAAAACGCGCGAATGGCGCTATCTGACGGTAGAAGAAGTAAAGGCCTTGAAATCTCCGGCCTCCGCAAAAATTAGCCCGGCAAAAAGGGATTGGATCAAAAAGCCTTCTTTTCCAAAGAATTATAAGGAGAGGAAATCCGGGCCGCCAAAGAGAGACCAGGGCAAACGATCCTGATTGGTAAAAAATAAACGAATCACAGAGGATGTCAATGGAAGTGACCGAAGGTAAACGTGTATCTTGGTTAGACCGGCCGCTGCTGTCGAAATTTGTGCTCAACGCCGAGACGCTTTTATTTATTCTGATCGTGTTGGTCGCTGTGGTTTCTCGTTTTTACCTGTTGGAACCGCGCGTGATGAGCCACGACGAAAATACGCATGTGTATTACTCCTGGCGCTTTGCCAAGGGAAACGGGCTGGCACATGATCCCTTGATGCACGGCCCATTCCAATTTCACCTGATTGCCCTGTCGTATTTTATGTTTGGCGACAACGACTTCACCGCTCGCATCCCATCTGTGTTGTTTAGCATCGCCACAGTCGCATTTGTCTGGTTCTACCGGCGCTACCTGGGCAAAGCCGGCGCCTTGATTGCAGGAGTTCTATTCACCATTTCACCCTATATGCTCTTTTATGGGCGTTACGTGCGCAACGAAGCTTTCGCCGCCTTTTTTGGCTTGGTCATGTTGTGGGCGATTTTGCGTTACCTGGAAACGGGCAAGGCCACCTACACCTATATCTTGACTGCGGTCACCGTTTTGCATTTTACCGCCAAGGAAACGGCATTTATTTACCAGGCGCAAGCGCTGCTTTTCCTGGCTTTCTTGTTTTTCCAACGCATTTATAAGGCATCCTGGCGAGAACCCGCTCTAAGCAAATCGTTTTGGATGGCCTTGCTGGCTGCTTTTATTTTGTTGGCGGGTTTTGGCGCTACATACCTGCTTCAAGGCGAACAATTGACGCCGAACCCCGATGCCACCTTGGCGCCATCAGTGCCAGGTGAGGCGGTCGGCGCGGTCACCAGCGCTGTTCCAACAGGGTTGCAGTTGGGGTTGGCAGCCGTCAGCTTGCTGGCTTTTGCGGTGGCTGGGTTTTTCCTGGTACGCGGCATGACCTGGAAAGTGATTCGCCGCGAGCGCTCCTTTTCTTTGCTGATCTTGCTAGGCACTTTTGTCCTGCCCATGCTGGCACCCTTCCCGGTGCGCTTTGTGGGTTGGCTGGTGCCGGTGAATGCCACCCAGGTGATGAATTTGTCCACCACCGATATCTGGCATATCGCGGTTTTCTTAGTCCCGCTCTTCTTGCTTTCGGTCGTGATCGGTATCATTTGGAATGCGCGCGAATGGTGGATCAATGCGGCGATCTTTTATGGTCTATTTACCATCTTTTATACTTCGCTATTTACCCATGGGGCAGGCTTTTTCACTGGTTTGGTGGGCTCGCTCGGCTACTGGCTGGAGCAGCAAGGGGTGAACCGCGGCAGCCAGCCGGGCTATTATTACTGGCTGATCCAGGTGCCTGTGTATGAATACCTGCCGGCACTGGGGACCATCCTGGCGGGTTTTGTGGTGCTGCTGCGCAGTCTTGGCGGGGTAATGAAGCGCAATATTAGAGGATCAGTTGGTGAACCAGCGTCTGAAATTCAGGTTAGCGAAAACCAGGTTGGTGAGGCCTCTGTCGTCGAACCGCTGGTATTGGAAAACCGGGTAGATGAGATGTTACCCGTAGAACAGCTCGCCGTTGAAAGCCAGGAGGATGAAGCATCTCCCGCTAAACTATTGGCTTATGAAAGCCAGGACTACCTGGAAGAAGCAGGTTTTGAAACGCCTGAACCTGCGATCTGGGAAGCCGATGCAGAGCAGCAGCAAGACGCTCCTGCGATAGCCCTTTTCCTCTTCTGGGCAGTCACAAGTATCATAGCTTACTCCGTTGCTGGTGAGAAGATGCCCTGGCTTACCGTCCACATCGCACTACCGCTGATCCTATGCGCCAGTTGGTTCTTTGGACGGCTTGTCGATGGCATGGATTGGGCGGATTTCAAACATGCGCGCGGCTGGCTGGCAGCAGGCTTGCTGCCGGTGTTTGTGCTCAGCCTGACCGGGCTGGCTGGCGCGCTGCTGGGTGCACAGCCGCCTTTCCAAGGACAGACACTCGACCAACTGCAGGCGACCAGTACCTTTATCACCAGCCTGCTGGCGATGATCGCCTCCGCAGCAGGGCTTTTCTACTTGCTGAAGAATTGGCAACCTGGACAGATGTGGCGCTTTTTTGCCCTGGGCTTTTTCAGCTTGCTGGCATTTCTCACCGCGCGCACCGCTTTCACCGCAAGCTATATCAATTACGACAACGCCAATGAGCTTCTGGTGTATGCGCACTCTGCGCCCGGCGTCAAAACCGCCATGGATCAAATTGAAGAGCTCTCCATCCGTACCACCGATGGCTTGAACATCGTGGTGGCGTACGATAACGATACATCCTACCCTTACTGGTGGTATCTGCGTAATTATCCCAACCAGCGTTTTTACGGCGGTGACCCAACCAAGAGCTTGCGGGATGCCCCTGTGATCCTGGTGGGCAACAACAACATCGGCAAGATTGAGCCGGTGGTGGCAAACCTGTATCATAAGTTTGACTATATCCGCCTCTGGTGGCCCAACCAGGACTATTTTGGCCTGACCTGGGAGCGTGTGTGGAACGCGCTGCGTGATGCAAAGATGCGCGCCGCCCTGTACGAAATCTGGCTCAACCGCGATTACACCCTGTATGGACTGGTAACCGGTAAAGACATGAGCTTGAAGAACTGGTCACCGGCTGACACCATGCGGCTGTACATCCGCAAGGATGTGATTGAGCAATTGTGGAATTACGGTGTCAGCCCATCTGTCGAAGCCTTGCAGCCGGATCCTTTTGAAGGCAAGCACAAGCAATTGCTGGCTGAAGCGGTCATCGGCAGCACGGGGAGTGAGCTGGGTCAGTTCCAGCACCCGCGCGACCTGGAGATGGCAGCCGACGGCACCTTGTACGTGGCCGATTCGGACAACCACCGCATCCAGCATCTCACCACCAACGGTGAAGTGCTCCACACATGGGGGGGCTTTGGCGACGCCAATGCGGGCGGGACCGAGGGCGGTTTGTTCAACCAACCCTGGGGTTTGGGCTTGGGTCCAGATGGCGCCGTGTATGTGGCGGATACATGGAACCACCGCATCCAGAAGTTTAGCGCAGAGGGCGAGTTCCTTACGATGTGGGGTTACTTCGGACAGGGCGAGCAGCCGTCTGCCTTTTGGGGGCCGCGCGATGTCGCCGTCAGCCCGGATGGCAGGGTTTTTGTCACGGATACCGGCAATAAACGCGTAGTGGTCTTTGACAGTGATGGTGCGTTTCTCACCCAATTCGGCAGTGCAGGGATGGGGCCCGGGCAGTTTGATGAGCCGGTCGGGTTAGCGCTTTCTGAGGATGGGCGCAAGGTTTATGTGGCGGATACCTGGAACCAGCGGGTGCAAGTGTTTGAACTGATATTAGATGGCACCTATGAGCCCATCGCCGCCTGGGATCTGACTGCCTGGTATGGACAGTCGCTGGATAACAAACCCTACCTGGATGTCGATGATCAGGGCCGGATTTACATGGCCGACCCCGAAGGTTTCCGCATCCTTGTGCTGTCTGCGGATGGTCAGGGTTTGTATGCCTTTGGCGATTTTGGCACCGAACTGGATACTTTCGGGTTACCCGCCTCCATCACCCTGGATGGGGCCGGCGGCGCATGGGTGAGCGATGCAGGAAATAACCGCCTGATGTATTTCAGGCTGCCGGAAGAGTAAAAACGTATTTGTGAGTGATTGATTAGTAGTGCACAGCGATTATCTGACGGAGAGCAAGCTGTGGACTTCTTTTCTCGGCTTGCTCCTTGCCAGGTCATAAGCCATTTGCAAATTCATCCAGAATTCTGGAGTTGTCCCCAGAGCCTGGGATAAAAGCCATGCAGTTTCCGGTGTGACGCCTCTCTTACATCTGACAATCTCATTAACCCGCTGCACAGGTATACCCAGGTGTTTTGCCAGAGAAACCTGGGTAATTTCCATAGGTGCCAGAAATTCTTCGATAAGTATTTCACCCGGATGAGTGGGAATTCTATTTTCTGGTGTAATCATAAAAAAACTCCTAGTGGTAATCAATCAATGTGACATCATAAGCGTTGGAGTTATCCCAACGAGAATTAATTCGCCATTGATCATTAACCCGAATGCTAAAAAAACCAGCCAGATCTCCCTTAAGCATCTCTAATTTGTTACCAGGTGGTATTCTTAAATCCGTGAGATGATGTGCAGCATTTAGAATATCCAATTTTCGCCATGCAGTGCTTCGGATATTGGTCGGTATCTTCGCCACACGGTTGGTAGATCGGTTGTGGAAAAAATCTTCAGTAACCTGGTCTCGAAATGAGGGAAATTTCTTGCGTTAATTCTATTCCGAAAACCTGACAAGCATTTTCCCCGCTTCATCATATTGGTAATATGCAGAAAATGGTGCTTCCTCAGGTTCCATCCCCAGCAGACGAGGCAGCAGGATATGCAAATCTTCCACCAGGGGTAGGGTCTCGATGCGATCAAACTGGATCCACTCCAGGGATCCTTCTTCTGAGACAGATAGGCTCTCCAAACCAACACAGCTTTGCTCTTCAGTGCTGGCGAAATATATGTCATCTGCTGGAACCTCAATCACAGCGCCCACTTCCCCTTTAAAAATATACAACCCAATACCCGTATCTGTCCCCGTGTCAATTACCACTGTACCGCACAAGCGCAGAGAAATCCCTTCCAGACCGGTTTCTTCCTGCAGCTCCCGCTTCGCTGCACTCAGGATATCTTCGCCGCGTTCCACATGACCGCCGATGCCGTTGTACAGGTTTGCCCACAACCGCTTGGTGGGGGCGCCCTTGATCAGCAACACTCGCTCCCCGCAGGTGATAAATATCAGTGTGCGGGGGATAAGGGTGTAGCGGCCGCGCAAATTACCT
>CAZTMX010000113.1:0-9117 GCA_964614855.1 uncultured Anaerolineaceae bacterium
CCCCCAAGAGCGTGTAAAGGTTCATTGTTTCGCTGGAGGCTGCGGAGTGGCAAGCGGAGGGGGTTGGCGGCAGGCGGTCGCGTTCGTTGCGATCCGCCGTTTTGACGCCCCACCCGGAGCGCAGCCCGGAGCATAAGCCGACAGCGAAGGGGGTGGGGGGATGCCACGCGGCGGGGGGCGGGGGCGACAGGGCGCACAAGGAGCGGGCACTCTTTACGGGGATTGTCTTTTTCGACAGGTTAGAAGTATTTTGTCGAAGCGCCGCGCTGGTCTGACGAGCCGACAGACGAGCCTGTCCAGCGCCAGCGCGCCCAGACCCTGGGGGCTGAGGCGCAAGGGGGGAAAAAGTATTATTCCGCTTGCTGTGTACTTTGGAGCGGAGCGCCGCGCCAAGCTGGGCAGCGAAGTGGAAGGAGTGGAGGCGCGCCGCCCGATCTGTAACCCGAGTGGGCAGGCGCTTTCCTTGCCCCGAGGGCGCAGATTGCCCCAGAGCAGTTCTATAAGCGGCGGGGCAATCTGCGGGGAGGGCTAGCGCGCAGAAGCGGGGGGAACGGAGCAACGAGCGGCGCTAGCGAAGCGACCAGCGTAGGATTGGCGCCGCCGCGCTTTGGGCGCGTTCTGTGCGCCGAAAGCGCCGAGCGCAACTTCTGGCAGCGGTTTGGCTGTCAACTTTGCAGCCAATCCGCTGCCAGTAAAGGTTTTTATTTCAATTTGCAGCTAGATTTCGACATATACACTTGAAGCGATGCATCGCGCGATGTAGGAGTCGAAGCGATCAATGCTATCTGATTATCAGAGGAAGATAGAACAAGTTGGGGGCGCTGTAGATGGCGGAGATGTTCCCAGCGTTATCGATGAAACGGACGAAAACTGAAATCGCACCGCTCATGTTCCAGAGGTAGGTATCCGAGAAGGGTTCCCAGGCTGCATCGGTGAAATCTGGGTGGGAACTAATCTGCATACTGGCGATTCCGCTCAAGGTGTCTGTGGCGATCAGGTGGAGGGTGACCTGGCCAGAAAAGCCAGTGGTTGTCTCAATGGTAAGACTTCCGGTAGGGGCAGTGGTGTCGACATCGACGGATCCTATGACTATATCAGCAACCTGGTTGTAGATGTCACGCAATCGGAGGTGGATGGGGATATTCTCGGCATCTGTACCAGCATTCCAGGTTGTCTCGATCTTGACACCGCTGGACAGGTCAAGCCAATCCCCCCAATTTTGGCCATCTGAACTGAGGGCAGCGGCAGCGATGGGGGCACGTGAGGAAGTGCCGATGATCTGCACAGGAATCAGGCTATTGTTGACCCAGCCGGATGGAAGGGTTAGGGTACCGGTTAGCGTGTTTTCAGGGTAAATAGTTCCAATTTCTGCGCTATTGATGGCGGAAGATACACCGTCATAACCACCTGAAACAAGCACCTGAGTGTCATTTAACAATTCGGCGGCGTGATAACGACGGTTGGTGTTCATGGGTGCTATCATGCTCCAGGTGAATGTGGATGGATCGTAAAGCTCGGTGATTTTGAGAACCGTATTTTCTATGGAGCCGCCGGTGACCAAAACATTTCCGGTACCCAGGGTAGTTCCCGTGTGTTCTTTTCGAGGGTAATTCATGCTGGTGGTCAATGACCAGGTTCCGGGGGATGGATCGTATATTTCGGTGGTAGCAAGCTCTGCGTTGTTATAAATACCTCCGGTTACGATCACTTGACCGTTGAGCAGCGTATTCATCGTATGATAATAACGACCGATGCTCAAATCACTTGAGGGGAGCCAGATGCCAACCAGCGGATCAAACCTTTCGGTTGTGTTCAAGGCTACGCCCGATGCAGAGCCTCCGACAAGAAGAACTTTTCCATCGTTTAATAATGCAGAAGTAGGTCGATACCTTCCTGTATGAATGGTCCCGGTTAGGCTCCAAGTACCAGCGGAAGGTTCAAATAGATAAGTGTCTTCGAAATAAATGCCGGTTGGATACCCATCCCATCCACCAGATAATAAAACTTTGCCATCATCTAGTAATGTGGTTGAAAATCCTTGACGCCACCCATTGATGCTTCCGGTTGGGGTCCAGGTTTCAGTAGATGGATTATAAATTTCTGCTGTTAAAAGAGGGTTGCCCAATACATCGCCGCCAACAGCCAGAACTTTTCCATCATCCAGAACAGTTAATGTATGGCCGGTTCGGCTGATGTTCATGTTTCCTGTCAGACGCCATGTGCCTGTGGTTGGGTCATAGAGCTCAGCACTGGCACCATAGATTGGGTCGAAGGTGTCTCCTGAGGTTAGGATAAGCCCGGTTTGAAGCCTTACCATTTTGTGTTGTCTACGGGCAAAGTTCATGCTGCCGGTAGGGGTGAAAGTGGACCAGAAGGGTGTTGTAACGGATGCGGTGAATTCTGTGGTGGGTGTTTCGGATGCTTGTGCGGTGAATTGGAAGGATGGAGGGATTATGAGTATGGCGAGGAAGGTTAATATTAAGGTTATCTTCACGGAATTTATCATGCTTTGCTCCCCTTTTCTTTTGGTTGATGACTATGGATTACATGAGACGGTTTTTTCTCTGCCATTGAATATTTGGCTGGTCCGCATAGGTCACGGCCTCCTATTGATTTTAGATGATAACGTCAGAAACAACAAGAGAATGTAGGGATGTGGCGAAGAACTATTGGACTGATTCAGGCGATTTTGAGTTCCTCGACGATGTCGGCGATGGCCTGGGAGATGGTGTCGAGGAGGCGAGAGTCGGTGTCACCGTGGATGAGGCGCTGTTTGTAGATCATGTTGGCGAGACGGTGGGAGGAGGCGCTGAGGGTGTTGAGGAGGGTCATGGCCTGGTCGAGGTCGGTGATGCCGTCGGCGAGGGCTAGGACACGGCGGGTGACGGCGCGCAGCATGGCGATCTCGGATTCGAGGTCGGTGGGGGAGGTGAGGGTGAGGTCGTCGTTTTCGGCTTTATGGAGGTAGCGGGAGTAGAAGCCGTGACGGAGGGCGTTGGTGTTGCGGGGTTGGGCGCCGCGTTTGCGAGGGGATGAGGGGGTCATAGATTATGCAGGTAAAAAATTTGACGATTGATTGCGAGATGTATAAAAATAACAGTAAGAGAAAAGAAATATAGGAATATATTAGCACAAATGATCTAAATTATCAAGGTAAATCTAAAATATGGTAAAATATTAGGATCAAATTGTTGAAATAAATCCATCCAATTCAAAACAACGCGTAATTGTAGCCTTTCACTAATAAAATTGATTGGTTCAGGGAATTATTACTTAGGTAATTATTTCTTGTATAATATAGAGAAAGTACGCAAACAAGAAAATGATTTGTTCCTCAACCACGAGGGTATAATTTTGACATCAACAGAATTTCTGCGGCATATAGAGAATATCAGGGGATCGAAGGTCATTACATTTGTGACAGCGGATCAGGTTAATTCGCCATTTACCGCAAAAATGGCGATGGATACGATTCCCTTCATCTATGAACATTTGCGGAATATTGGTCGACCAGAAAAATTAGACATATTTATTTATAGCCAAGGCGGAGATACGATCGTTCCCTGGAGGATAGTAACACTAGCGCGCGAGCATTGTAAGAAATTGGCGGTTCTAATTCCATACAAAGCACATAGCGCGGCAACCTTGTTAGCATTAGGAGCGGATGAAATCATCATGGGTGAAATGGGGGAACTTTCTCCAATTGATCCATCTATAGGAACACCTTTTAATCCAAAAGTCAATGATCAACCTGGTAACCCATCCATTGAAATTAGTGTTGAGGATGTTAATGGTTTCTTTAATTATGCAAAAGACCGTCTCGATATTTCTTCTGAAGATAATATGATCGATGCATTGGGGATGTTGGTAGAGAAATTACATCCACTTGCATTAGGTAGCGTGTATCGAAGTCATGCATTAATCCGAATGATGGCTAGTAAATTGCTTGGGCTGCATATGACCCAAAAAACAGGAAATGAAGAAATAACTATAATAGTTAATAATCTTGCTGAAAAATTGTATTACCATAACTATTTTATCGGACGCCAAGAGGCGAAATCTCTCGGTCTAAAAGTCACCTATCCAGACGCGAACCTTGAAGAAGTTATGTGGAATTTATATTCGATATACAAGGAAGAAATGGGATTGGGACAGACCTTCGAACCAGGGCAGTATAATGCCTCAGGAGCGGAATTAACTAAACCTATAGCACTTATAGAAAGCGCAGGTTTGAGATCAAGCTTCACTAAGACGATAAAAATCAAACAAGCAAAGGCAGAGAAATCTGGTAGGATGGAAATATCACTTCAGGAAAGCATCACACCATGGAAGACAGAAAAGAAAGTAAATTAGGAGGAAGTCAAATGACTTACACTTCTGATCGTACTCAATGGCATGTCAAAGAAGCAAAATCTATAAATACTTCAGCATTTGGATTTAGCCTTACCGCTATGCCTGGATTTATCCTAATTGCGAAGGATGTTCCTCTCCTGGTTGAGGAAGAACGATTTAGTCAAGTAATAGAAAAACGTAATTTGACAAATCGCGAGAGAATAAAGTTGCTAAACAATGAAATGGAATTGTTAGAACTGTATTCTGAATTTGCCAATGAGGATTTTCAATTAGCTAATATTGGTAATAATCATTATATTTCCATGATCGAGGATGAGGAAAAATCTTAATGAAGCGGGGGGAAATATATTTGGCAGATTTAAATCCTGTTAAAGGTTCTGAACAGGCCGGTCATAGGCCTGTTTTGATTTTTGAAGATGATAGACTAATTCCAGCAACTTTAATCGTCGTCGTCATTCCATTTACCACAAACCTTAGAATGGCAAAATTGCCGACATGCGTTTTAATTCCAAAAGGCGAAGGCGGGTTGAAACAGGATTCCATAGCTATTTGCCATCAAATACGCGCTTTAGATAAACAAGGTTTACTGGATTTCTGGGGGATGCTTCCAAAGCACAGGATCCAAGAAATTGAAAAAACACTAAAAATTACCTTAGGTATTAAATAACTAAGGTTGATTTGGGTATTGTATTCTCTAATAATCCCAACTCTCATGTCCCAATGGCCAACGGTTTAGGTCTTCGCGGATTTGTTTCCACTGTGGGAGATATCGATCCATCAGCGCAATGAAGCGGGCATTGTGTGTGGGCTCAAGCAAGTGCGCCATTTCGTGCACGAGGATGTATTCCAGGCATTCGTGCGGTTTTTTTGCCAGTTCTGTATTGAGGCGGATGCTGCCGGCCCTAGGATTGCAGCTGCCCCACCTGGTTTTCATGCGCCGAACATAAATCCGATTGACCTTTACAGCCAGGATGCGCTCCCATTTTGCGATCAGGGGAAATGCCGCTTCCTTGAGTTGTTTGCGATACCATTCATCAATTAGCGCTTGCTTCTTCTTTTCATCTGATCCAGGGCGAACGCTCAAGAGGATGTGGGTATGCTTCAGCTCAATGGATGGCGATTCGTCCAGTTCGACAATCTCAAGCAGATAGCGCTTCCCCCACAGATAATGGCTTTCACGATCCAAGTACTCGCGCGGGGTCTCGCGCTCCTGTTCACGGAGCTTTGCCTGCTGTTTCTTGATCCAATCCAGCCTGGAGATGGCATAGACGCGGATGGTTCCCAGGCTCATGCTGAGCGGGGCTGATATACGCACACGGCCATGGGGAGGGTATACACTGAGGTGGATGTTTTTGATGTCCTTGAGGACCACATCCACGGTTATTTCACCCAGTTCGATGTGATGGGTAAGGTCTGCCATCAAAATCAATACTCTCGCTGTGCTTTGACAATGAGGAAGATGCGCTCAACTTCCTCTTCATCCTGCAGGAGGATATAAAGCGCATGCTTGATCACCCGTTCGCGCGGCTCAAAGCCGCGCCAATCATCCGGGCGCTTCTCTATCACGGTTTCGTGGATTTTTAAAGCCAGGTCAAGGGATGGGTCGACAGTATATCCCCCCTGAAGCTCGGCGACGCCGGCGGGTTTGGTTTTGAGGTTATTGTAGAGGGCGCGCTTCCCGGGGGTATCCAGGGGTTCGGGAGTATCGTCTGCTTTGCCGGCATCTACCTGTTTTGCAAGCTCAGCGATGCGTTTCAAGTATTCTTCGTACTCAATGGCTTTGGCTTTGCGCGCGGCGACGATCTCGGCCAGCAAAGCGGACATTTTCTCGTAGTAAGCTGGATCGGTGAGGTGCTCTTTGATGATCTTGTGGCGCACATTGTTTTCAATTGTCTCAGCGATGGCATTCTTGTCGCCTTTTAAACCGGCAAGCTGGGTGGCGATGGCCTCGGCGATGCCAGTCTTGACAATCAGATCCATCAGTGGGATATCATCGAAGGGTGAAATCTTTCGGGGATCATCCGCCTGGATATAGGTATCGATGAGGTGGCGCATGTCTGCTTCGTAGGTCTTTAGATCGAGGCTTTCCCCACTGGCGTTGCGGATGATGGCTCGCAACCCAAGGTAATGATCCAGTTGATGTTTGATGGCGACGGTGTCGTGTTGGGTATATCCCGCGGCTTCCAATTCATCGGCAATATTGGCAAAAGAGCGTACCAGGGAGGCAGTAGCTTTGTAGAGCGCAACCCGCAGATGTTCCTTCTCTTGCAGGTCGGTGGGGATTTCCGTGTTGCCACAGAAATAATGGATATGCTCTAATTCATTCCTGGGCGGCTCAACCGGCTCGCAGATCAGCGACAGGGTTTCCAACGCATTTTCGAGCTGCTCCTTGCCTTTCTTGAGGCGATCCTGGATGAGGACCGCGGGATCGGAGCCAGGAGCGCTGTGATCCAACTCCGAGGTATAAACAGCAATGGCATTTTCGACCTTTTTGAACAGGTCTTTGTAATCCACGATATAGCCAAAGATCTTGCCATCTCCATCCAGGCGGTTGGTGCGGCAGATCGCCTGGAACAAGCCGTGATCTTGCATGGACTTGTCGATGTAAAAGTAGGTACAGTGTGGAGCATCAAAACCCGTCAAGAGCTTGTCCACCACGATCAGCAGACTCATGTTGGCCGGCTGCTTGATGAAAAGGTTCTTGACGGTGTCTTCATAGGTCTCGGTTTTGCTTTTTCCCGGGTCAGGTGCGACATCTTTTAGCAGCTCAGTGTAAGTGTTATAGATGAATTCCTTGTCGGTTTCAGTGTTCGCGCCGGTGTCTTCCAGGGTGATATCACGCACTAGCGGGTTGTAGGAAGTGACCAGTGCACACTTGCCCTTGAAGACCGTCTTTTGAAACAAAGTGTAATACTTACAAGCTTCATAGATGCTGGAAGCGACTAACATGGCGTTGCCGGTATTGTCGGAAAGGCGCGGCTTGACGCTAAAATCGAAGATGATATCACTCACCACGCGATCCATGCGGCTGCGCGAGCTGAGAACCTTCTGCATGGTGCCCCATTTTTTCTTCAATTCATCCTTCTGCCAGTCGTTGAGACCACGGGTCTTGGCATCAAACCAGGCATCGATTTTGTCTTTTGAGGTCAAGTTTTGATCGATATCACGCGCCTCGTAAACCAGGTCAAGGATGACTTTATCTGCCACTCCTTCGCTGAACTTATAGGTGTGGATGTAGCGGCCGAAGACTTCCAGGCTGGTCTGGGCATCCTTTTTGAGCAAAGGCGTACCGGTGAAGCCGATCAGGACTGCATTGGGCAGGATGGCTTTCATCGCACGGTGTAGCTTACCGCTTTGGGAACGGTGGCACTCGTCAACAAAAACGAAGAGCTCCCCTATCGCCCGGCTGGGCTGGGTTTGCAATTCTCGGATAAAGGCGTCGAAGTCTTCGACATCCCGGGCGCCGAATTTATGGACCAGCGAACACAAGAGGCGCGGTGCAGCCAGGCTTAGCTGGCGTGTCAGATCGCGGCCGCTGCTGGTGCGATATATCTGCTCACCGGCATCTGTAAAAAACCGCTCGATTTGCTTATCCAGCTCATCGCGATCGGTGATGACGACCACGCGCGCGTGGGGATTGTTTTCGAGGATCCACTTGGCCAAAAGGATCATGACAATGCTCTTGCCGCTGCCCTGGGTATGCCAGATGATGCCGCCCTGTTTCTGGCGGACATGGTCCTGGGCGGCTTTGATGGAGAAATACTGGTGAACGCGCGGCAGCTTTTTGATGCCGCCATCGAAGAGCACAAAATCGTGCATCAGTTCAATCAGGCGCGGCTTGCTGCACATTTTCAGTAGATATTTGTCCAGCTTGAAGAGCGTATCGTCCTGCTCATCTTCCTTCCAGGTCAGGAAGTACTTTTCTCGGGTTCCGATGGTGCCGTAGCGCAGGCCTTCTGAATCGTTGCCAGCGAAGATGAACTGGATTGTGCTGAAGAACCACTGGTTGAATTCAGGTTGCTGATTGGATATGGATTGACAAATGCCTTCACTGATGGATGCCGAGCTGCGTTTGAGCTCCAACACCGCCACAGCGATGCCATTAATGTAGAGGACGATATCCGGCCGGCGCTCGTGGCCGCCGCGCAGGGTGACTTCCTCGGCGATGACAAAATCGTTTTTCTCAGGTTCGCTCCAGTTGATCAGGTGGACGGTTTCGGTGACCTTGCCGGCTTCAATCTTCACCGGAACCCCGTAGCGAAGCAGGTTGTAGACGGCTTTGTTGTTATCGTACAGGCTGCGGGTGTGATTATCGGTTTCGCGATGGAGTTTATCCAGGACGATGTTGAACTGTGCTGGTGTGTATCCGCGCTTGAGGAGATAATCTTTGAGAAGAATTTCTTCGATGTTGCTGTTGTGTGCGCGGTCGGTCCAATCACCGAGGTAGCGGTAGCCGAGGTCGTCGCGAAATAAGCGGATAATGCGTTTTTGGGTGATGGTTTCAAGTTTACCGATATCGCTCATATTAATCGGATCCTTCCGGTGAGCAATTCTTGCATCATGCCTTGTTTGAGCAGGCGAGTTTTGGCGAGTTTTAATTCGAGTGCGGAGATTTCGGTGTCCATGTCGGAGAGAATGGCAGCGATGGCGATTTGTTCGGAGATAGAAGGAATTGGAATCGTCACTCTAGCAATGTTAATCTTACTTATTCCAGTTACTTTAGTTCCAACGGCGAAAAAGCGGAATTGTCGTTTGACATTTGCC
>CAZTMX010000114.1:0-9107 GCA_964614855.1 uncultured Anaerolineaceae bacterium
TCAATTGGCTGAATACACTCGGCTGTAAGGCGGAATTATGGCTCGAAGCGGATGGCTCGCCAGCGGTTACGGATAACGGCAATTACCTGGTGCGCTGCTGGTTTGAGCACGGGATAGCTGATGCCAGGGCACTGGATCAGGCGCTCACAAGCCGCCCGGGTGTGGTCGAACACGGCTTATTCATGGATATGGCAACTCAAGTGATCGTCGCCGGTGTTGAAGGGTTAAGAATTTTGGAGAAAAATCCGCATGGTTAAAATTGCTCCTTCTATTCTTTCGGCAGATTTCACAAATCTAGGCGATCAGGTGCAGCAAGCGTTGGCAGCAGGGGCGGAATACATCCACGTGGATGTGATGGATGGTCACTTCGTTCCTAACATGACTATCGGTCCATTGGTGGTAAAAGCACTTCAACCTATCGTCAGAGCTGGAAACGGCATGCTGGATGTGCACCTGATGATCGAACAGCCGGAACGCCTGGTGGCGGATTTTGCCCAGGCTGGGGCGGATATCCTGACCGTGCATGTGGAGACCTGCCCGCACTTACACCGCACCCTCCAACAGATAAAAGAAATGGGTGTAAAGGCCGGCGTGACGCTCAACCCGTCAACGCCACTGGTCAGCCTGGAAGAGGTCTTACCGGATGTTGATCTTGTTTTGATTATGTCAGTCAATCCGGGTTTTGGTGGGCAGGCTTTTATTCCAGCCAGCCTGGAGCGTATTGCACGCTTACGCAAGATGTTGGACGAGCGTGGTTTGGACTGGGTTGAAGTAGAAGTGGACGGCGGGATCAAAGCCTCAAACGCAGCAAGTATTGTGCAGGCGGGGGCGACCGTGCTTGTGGCGGGTTCGGCGGTGTTTAATCGACAGCACAGCATCGCAGAAAATATTGCTGCGCTGCGAGCGGCCTGGGGATAAAAATCAGCTCGTTGAATCTTTCAAGGGAAATTGACACATCTGCTCGCTACTGCATAATGTACAGTTAATGTTTTACTAATCTGACTAAAGTTGTGATAAGATTGCTCAATCAATTCTATCAACGAATTTCGGGAGGAAAATTATGATTAAAGAGTTCATTAAGTTTATTCAAAAAGGGAACGTGTTAGACCTGGCAGTTGCAGTGATCATTGGCGGCGCTTTTGGCGCCATCACCACATCCCTGGTAAATGATGTCATCATGCCGCTGGTCGGTATCATCATCGGTGGTGTTGATTTCACCGGAATGAAGCTGACAGTCGGCAGTGCAGAAGTGCTGTATGGCAATTTTATCCAGGCATTTGTCAATTTCCTGATCATCGCCTGGGTCATGTTCATGGTGGTGAAAGCCTTCAATTCAATGAAGAAGAAGGAAGAATTAGCTCCTGCCCCTCCGCCGGCTCCCAGCGCAGAAGAAACACTGCTGACCGAAATCCGCGACCTGCTGAAATCGCAGAAATAGTTCATCCAATTTGACCAAAAAGAGCTGGTCTTGATGCAATGCCAGCCCTTTTTGATTTCAGAAGCTTTCCGCTTGTAGTTACTTCAGGGTTGGGTTACAAAATTTCCTTGAGCGCCGCGAGTAACAAGAGCACGTTTTCGGGTCGAGAAGAATAGCCCATCAGACCCACACGCCAGACTTTGCCTTTCAATTCGCCCAAACCGCCGCCGATTTCAATGTTGTAATCTTTGAGCAGGCGAGCGCGCACCTTCGCTTCTTCAACACCTTCGGGCACCCGTACAGTGGTCAGGCTGGGCAGGCGGTGTTCTTTCGCCACGTGCAGCGATAGCCCCATGGCTTCGATCCCGCTCCAGAAAAGCTCAGCAGTGCTCTGGTGGCGCGCCCAACGTGCTTCTAACCCTTCTTCAGCAACAATGCGCAGGGCTTCGTGCAAGGCATAGTTCATGGTGATGGGTGCGGTGTGGTGGTATGTCCTTTCGGCGCCCCAGTAGCTGCGCACCATGGTCACATCCAGGTACCAGTTGCTCACCTTACTGCGGCGTTTGTCCATGGCGGCTTCGGCGCGTGCTCCAAAGGTGATCGGGGCGATGCCAGGAGGGCAGCTAAGGCATTTTTGCGAGCCGCTGTAACATACATCGATGTCGTTTTTATCGACTTCAACGGGTACGCCGCCGAGCGATGTCACTGCGTCCACCACCAGCATTGCGCCTGCCTGGTGCACGACATCGGATATCTCTTTGATCGGTTGGCATGCACCAGTGGATGTCTCCGCATGCACGATGCCCACCACTTTTGCGGGGAAGTTCTGCAGCGCGCTTTCTACATCCTGAGCCGTGAAGACCTCACCCCAGGGGATCTTCATGGTTTGTACTTCAGCGCCGTAGCGCGAGGCCATATCCGCCAGGCGGTTGCCGAAGTAACCGTTGACGCAGATCAAGACTTTGTCGCCCGGCTCAACCAGGTTTGCCATCGAGGCTTCCATCGCCGCCGAGCCGGTACCGGATACGGGGATGGTCAGGCGATTTTCGGTCTGGTAAACATAACGCAGCATGCCCTGGGTCTGGTCCATGATTTCCAGGAATTTTGGATCCAGGTGACCC
This sequence comes from uncultured Anaerolineaceae bacterium, assembly GCA_964614855.1. GTDB lineage: Bacteria > Chloroflexota > Anaerolineae > Anaerolineales > UBA4823 > CAWJHE01. Next base: position 2,539 of record CAZTMX010000114.1, read on the forward strand.
AGAAGCGGGGTAGCCATAACTTGCAGAACGCGCGGGTCCACCATGCTGGGGCCGGGCCCAAGCAACAGCCGCGGCGGGACATTTAGATGTTCAAATTTTTGCGGTTGGGTTGATAAATCGCTCATGGGATCTCCTTATAAATCGCTTTTGTTGTTTCCTATATAACCACACTCTCAAATCACCGTCAAGAAAGAATTATGCCGTTCCGATGACTTTGTCATGATCTACTTCAACCGTATAGGGTTCATGCAGCTTGACCGGCTTCTGTTCAGCCTTGCGCACACGCAAATTGAGCATTTCGACAAAGACAGAAAAGCCCATGGCGAAGTAGATATAGCCCTTCGGAATGTGCTGGTGCAAGCCTTCGACAATCAGGGTGAAGCCGATCATCAACAAGAATGATAATGCCAGCATCTTAATTGTTGGATGCCGTTCTACAAAACTGCCCAGCGGACTTGCAGCAAAGATCATCACCGCAGCCGCGATGATCACTGCGGCGATCATGATCGCCAACTCGTTCACCATACCTACGGCTGTGATGACAGAATCGAGTGAAAAAACCACATCCAACAGCAAAATCTGGATGATGACACCGGAAAAGGTGGCTTTTACCTTTGCGGACGAGTGTCCCTCCTCGCCTTCCAGTTTTTGGTGGATTTCATGGGTGGCTTTCCACATCAAGAACAAACCACCGATGAGCAGCACCAGGTCTCTGCCCGAGATCGTAAAAATGGAGATGGTGAAGAGCGGTTTGGTGAGACCGATCACCCAGGAAAGAGATAATAGCAGGAGGATACGCGAAATAACAGCCAATGATATACCTGTTTTTCGTGCCTTGTCCTGTTGGCTGTGCGGCAGTTTACCCGCCAGGATCGATATAAAAATGATATTGTCTACGCCCAGGACAAGCTCCAGGGCGACGAGCGTAATAAATGCTATCCAGCTCTGCGGGTCCGTGATCCATTCCATGCTTCCTCCAAAAACGAACGAATTGTTGAGAGCTAAACCTGCCTCCCCAAGACCGTATTATACAACCAGGGAGATAAAAAATGCCGTCCGATGTTCATGGACGGCATTTTGCGTTATGCTATTAAGGATCAATCTGCTGCGGCTGGTTCTGTTTCTACCGGCTGGGGGTGGGTGATGGGTTCTGTGGTCTCTTGCATTACCTGATCTTCCCATTCCAACTCTTCTTTCAGCTTTTCCCAGTACCATTTTTCATGATGCGCCCGGGCATACCAGGCGGATACTTTTCCGCTGAACATAGAGAAGAATGCTTCCTTTTCTTCAGGGAAGACCGCACCCATATAGACATGGATAATCACACCCGCCACAATGCCAAAAACCGAAGCCCAGTGCAGGGGTTGGGCAATTTGCTTCAAGATAGGTGGAAACACCTGTTTGTAGGTCATCACAATCCCGCTGCTCATGATGCCCAATGTGCCGACAATTACCAGGTAGCTGTAGAGCTTTTGACCGGCGTTGTATGCGTCTTGTGGCGGCAAGGGCACTCCTTTTTTGAAGCCCATCATCTGCAGCGGTTTAACCTTCAGCCACTCGATATCGTCTTTGTCCAACAGCATGCGTGTGGCGGCATAAGGGACAAAATACTTGCGAAAGCCGATCAGGACGTTAAAGCTGAGCACGAAAATCCACAGGAGACCGATCGTATAGTGAAACTTGATCAAATCTGCTGGCCCGCCAAAGACATTGCGGAACGCTTCTTGCCACCAGATGGGCGCCAACCCCAGGCGCGGGGAGGAGATGATGGCGATACCGGTGGGCAGCAGCAGTAACCAGCTGGCTACATTAAACCAGTGTGTCAGGATGTTGGCCAGGTTGTGTTTTTTAATCTTCTTTTCGCGCAGCCTGCGGCGCTCTTCCAGGGGGATATCATGGTAACCGCTCATTTTTTTACTCCTCGAAATCTTTCTCACCTTCGATCAACTGCTTGGTGAAGTAGGCAGCCTGTACCAGGAAAGAACCACCGATGGCTGTAAAGACCAGCGGGACGACTACTTTCTTCCAACCCGTTTCCGCCAGGGTATATTGGGGATCACGAGGCAGCACGCTGCTGTGCATGACATCCCCGTTGATGTAATAAATATTGGGCTTGGTGTCGTGACCATCCTTCTGGTACTCCAGGCGCTGGATGGAGCTGGCGTTTTTTAGTGCGATGGACACATCCGAAGCGGGGTCGTTCAGATCGCCAAACAGGCGTGAGCCGCCGACACAGGTTGCCACACAGGCTGGTTTGAGACCCACTTCCAGGCGTTGGGCGCAGGCATTGCATTTATCTACCACACCGCGCTTCTCGTCCAGGTAACGCACGTTATACGGGCAGGCGTCTACGCAGAAACCGCAGCCGATGCAGGCTTCCTGGTCTACCATCACCAAACCACTTTCGCTGTCTTTATATGTAGCACCGCTGACGCACACCTCTGTACAGGGCGGGTTATCACAGTGCATGCAGTTATACGGCACAAAGGTGTGGCTCAGGTCTGGGAAGCTGCCCTGGACGCCCAGGTCGTGCACCCAGATGCGTGTATTTTCCAAAGGTACCTTGTTTTCCACGCTGCAGGCAACCAGGCAGGCGCGGCAGTCGATGCAGCGAGCGATATCGATGACAAAAGCGTAATGTTTCTTGTTTGCCATGGCTGCCTCTTATGCTTTCTTGACCGAGACGAAAGTCTGGCTGAGCGCCTGGCCTCCGCTGATCGGGTCGACATAGGTAACATGCAGTACCGAGTCGCTGGCGCCTACACCGTAGGCGGTGGTCAGTCCCTTGGACAGGTGACCGAAACCCGGCGTCATATAAACACAGTCGGGGCGGATGGCTTCGGTGACCTGCAGGGCAACCTTGATGCTGCCAACCTCGCTGCTCACTTCCACCAGCTGCCAATCGGATAACCCGGCTGCTTCTGCTGCCTGCGGGTGCATCCACAGGCGCGGCTCGTCCTGGTATTTGTGCAGTAACAGGTTATTTTGCGTGCCGAACTGGGTGTGCTGCCCCACCTTGCCACTTAGCAGATAGAAAAAGCCGGGTTTGGGTTGGGGCGGTTCCTCCCAGTTGGGTAACGGGTCGAACTTGCCCGCCTCCAGGGTGGTCGAATACAGCTCGATCTTCCCGCTAGGTGTGCTCCAGCGCAATTCTTCTGCTTCACCTTCAGCTTTGTGCATCTGGTAGAAACCGTGCGTACGGATTTGAGCGAGCGAAACGCCCAGCGGCGCTAATTCCTGGTTGATGTAATCTTCCTCATCTTTGTACTGGAAGAAATCGCCCAGGCCCAGCCGTTCGCCGAGCTGTTTGAAGATCCACAACGCCGAGCGCGCTTCACCTTGCGCTTCGATCACTGGTTGGCGCAGGAAGATCTTGTCGCCCACGGGCAGCAGCGGGTCATAGCGCTCCAGGTAGGATGCCTCGGGTAGAACAACATCCGCAAACCAGGCAGTATCGTTCAGAATGATATCCACCACGGCGATGAAATCCAGTTTGCCCATGGCGTCCAGCGTGCGCTGGCGGTCCGGCAGGCTGAGCACAGGGTTCTGACGGGAGATGAACCAGCCGCGTGCCGGGTAAGGTTGACCTTCGAGCATGGCTTCACGCAGCTGCTGGAAGATGCCCAGCTTTAATGGGACAAAGGGATACTTCCACGGCACGCCGTCCAGGCGCAAGGCGGAAACGCGCGGGTAGGGAGGTTGGGGTGGCTTGCCCAGCCCACCGCCGCCTTCGCCTTCTGCAGCGAAATGGCTGATGTTCCAGTTACCCATCAAGGCGTTGAGGATGGTGATGGCGCGTTGGGTAGGGAAGGAATTGACAAAATTGGAGGTGCGCCAACCGTTGTGCGCCAGGTTGTACGGCCTGGCGTCGCTGAACTCTTGGGCAATACGCCGGATCACAGCGGCGTCGATGCCGGTGATGGGCGCGGCCCATTCGGGGGTGTAGGAAGTTACTTCAGCCGCAAGCTGCTCAAAACCGCTGGTGTATTCTGCCACGAATTCTTTATCATAGCGCTCTTCGGCGATGATCACATTCAGCAAAGCTAAGTGAAAAGCCAGGTCGGTGCCGGGTCTAATCGGCAGCCACTCGCTTGCTTTGGAGGCAGTCTTGGTATAGCGCGGGTCCAGGTAAACCACCTTTGCGCCGCGGGCGATGGCGTCCACCAGGTCAGAGGTCTCTGAAGTGGAAATAGCCTCGGTCAGGTTGCGCCCGGTGAGCAGGATGTAATTCACCTGGCTGTAATCCCTGCCGGGTTCTTCCATCCCGTAGGTCATCAAATTTGCCACGATCATGGCGTTGAAACACAGGCTGCGCTGCGTGCCGTAATTGGGCGATCCAAACCCGTTGAGCAGGTTTTCAAACTGTACCTGTGACAGGTTGTGGGTGGAAGAAAAGACCATGGCTTCCGCACCGTACTGCTCCTTGATTTTGAGCATATTCCTGGCAACCAAATCCAGGGCCTCATCCCAGGAGGCACGGCGGAATTTTCCTTCGCCGCGCTGACCGGCGCGCACCAGCGGGTAAAGCACGCGGTCAGGGTCATAGGTGTTCATCAAACCAGATTGGCCGCGTGCACACAGCCTGCCGCGTGAATGGGGATGATCTGGGTTGCCGTCCAGCTTGACCACACGGCCCTTTTCGATTTTGGCCAGTACCCCGCAGCGCCAGACGCACATCTCGCACATGGTGGGTACATAGCCGTCGCCGTTGGGGTCATCGATCAGCGCCAGGGCGGCTTTAGCAGCTGGTGGGGCGTTGAATTGTGCAGCCGCCAGCGCGCCTGCCGCAGCGCCTCCCATTTTTAGAAATTCTCTACGAGTGATTTTGGATGCAAGCATTGCTTTATTCCGGGTTATCTTTCTTGCGATACAGACCGCTGCGGTCGATCAAGTAGAACAACAATACGCTGATCAAGCCAAAAAGCAGAACGGTCAGGTAAGGGTTGAGGTTCCATAGATCCGGTAAGACTACGTTTCCGTAGTTTGCCAGAGCTGAAATCTTCGGAAACACTTGTTGGTAGGTCAAACCAAAGATGACTGCACCGGTGAGAAAACCCAACATACCGGGGATGAGATAATCGAGCTTGCCTTCGCCGCTCCCGGCGGCGCAGGTGCCCGGTCAGAAACCGGTGAGGGCCATGCCCACACCGAAGATCAATCCGCCGACCAGGTTGCCGGCGATATAAGTGGCCGGCACATTAGGGAACTCGATCAATCCGAGACCGCGCAGGGTGTATAAACCGGCCATGGATACGACCAGTGCGGTCATCATGAATTGGAGCACGGCCATATCGGTAAAACGGAAGACATTGACGATTTTGTTGTAGCGCGTCAGACCGGCTTTATTGAGCGAAAAACCGAAGAAAACGCCTAAAAACAAGGCCAAGATGTAGTTGGTCATTTCTAGTACCTCTTTCGATACACAAGCAATGCGGTGAGGATGCCGGACGCAAACATGGCGCCTATGAACAGGAAGGCAGCAGGCGCCAGCAACATCCCGCCGGAGATGGCCAGGCCGCTGGTGCAGCCGCCGGCAATCCCCGCCCCGTATTCCAGGATGATGGCGCCAAAGAAAGCCAGCAACCAGCGCTTCCAGGTTTGCGGGCCAAACACTGCTTTCCACTGCCGGTCGTCGTTAGCGCGGAATTTGAATGTGCCGGAGGTGAAAGCACCGAGCATCCCACCGAAGAAAATGCCTACCAGCAGGATCACACCCCAGGTAATCTGCGCTGGCATGATGAAATTAAAGTACATATTGTCAAACAAGCTGGGCGCCACAGCTTTGCCCAGGATGCCGGCCAGGTTTTGAAAAGCGCCGGAAGCGCCCAGCAGCGTGTCGCTCAGCCAGACGGTGAGTACGCCCACCACGCCCAGCAAAATCCCGGCGGCGTAGGGCGACCAGAGTTCTTTTTTGAGTTGCGTTTTAAGCCAGTTCATAGATTTCCTTTCACGGATATTGAAAGTAAGTTAATCACCGGATAGCGCCAGCAGCAGGTTGCGCGCCTCGTGATCCATATTGCGGATGCGGCGAACCAACTCTGGATCAAGACGTGAAAGCGCCAGCAATTGCTCGGAGGCCAGGTCGGGGTTTTCCAGCAACCTTTTGAGCGCCTGCAGCCCGATCGGGTTCAGCCGGGCGATCTTCGGCAGTAGTGCCAGTACCTCAGGGGCATATCCATCGATTTGAGGGATGGGTAGCTCTTCTTCTTTTGAGACAGTTTTGGCTGCTTGTGGGAACAAGGGTAGACCGCGCAGCCTACGCTCGTTGTAATAAACATACCCGCCACCGCCCAGCGCTACCATCACGATCATCGCCACCAGGATGACATTGCCCCAATTGACCGGTTTTACGCCCTGCACATTTTCCGCATAACGGGCGCTGTAATCGATAACCTCATCTGAGGTCACAACAAGCGCCGGAGCTGGAGCGCTTTCGGCTGCGGGAGCCGGGCTGCCTGGTTCCGCGCTGGCAGCTGGCGCCGCACCGCTAGTACCGGCGCCGCTGGCAGGAGCGCCGCCCTCACCCACTTCCACACCGAGCGCCGTAGCGTACACCTGGGCGCGTTCCA
>CAZTMX010000115.1:0-9070 GCA_964614855.1 uncultured Anaerolineaceae bacterium
CTGCCCATGCCGCAAATTTTGCAGCACATGCCTGCACCGCCGATGTTGCACGGCACCATGTCTTCAGCGCGGCTGAACGCCGTGCTGATACCCAGCTCATCTGCACGGATCAACATGGCTTGTGCAGCCGGATCGGCAGTTCGTTCTTCTTGAGTTCGTTTTGCTTTGGCCATTCCCTAATCCTCCATCTTATTTTTAATCACACCAAATCCAGGGCAGTTCCACAAAGGTTTACCAGTATTGATAACTTGCTGAGAAAATGAGACCGTATTTTGCAGGCTCTCATAGGTTTCCGTGTGGCGGAAGAACGTCTTCAACGGGTCGGTTTGTAGATGGGTAGCCACACTGCTCTCCTGTGGCGTGGGCATCTCGTCCAGGTAGCCGCTGACCTCCAGAAGGGAGCGGAGCGTTTCTTCACTGGTCTTTTGCGCGTCAAACTGCACTTCCACCAGGTGAAAAGCGCTGCTGGCGTACACATCCTGTACACCGGGCTGCTCCAACAAAATGCGCCTGACCTCCACAACGTGGTGGTCGCCGTACATGGCAGGAACAGGAATCTCGATCGTTTTCATAATCACCTCTCTAATGGTTAAAAACAAAAAGATTCATCCAATTGACGATGGCAAAATGTGAGGATAAAGGATTGAAAAGCACGGACTGAGAATTAGTCGAAAAGGCACCTGACATGAGAACACCTCGACCAACCCGAATGAAGCATAATCTGAGAGAATATAGCAAATATTTCTCAGACTGGCAAGTGACATATATTACCTTTTTTACAAGGTTTTTTTCCTATAGAGCGGAATGATTACTCGAGCCGTTCCAAATCCGCCAAATCCTGCGGTCGTCCGGTCGATTTTTTATTGATGATCAAATTGCTCACATTTATGAAATTCACATCGATGTCATCAATATTAACAATTTCTCTGGATTTATAGCACTTATCAAATGAAACGCCTGGGATTGTAGTTAATATATTAATTCTGCGGGGGGGATAACCTAATTGAATGATCGTATCTTTTTCAAGAAAATCGCTAATTGTTAAACCAAGAGATTGAAAACCAAACTGAGCTAAAGCTTTTACCAATTTTTCAGCATTCTTTTTTGTCATGCGAATCCAGATGTCCAAATCTTTGGTGTAACGTGGATACCCGTGCAGTGCAACAGCATAACCACCGACCACCAGGTATTGAACATTATTTGTGTTTAATAATTCGATAAACTCTTTGAAATCCTGGTTGAACATCTTTTTTCCAACTGTGGTACTCTTCTCGAATTTCCTCCAGAGCGTTTATTCGTTCCTGAGGAGGCAAGCTACGCCAATAATCAGCGTCGGTCGATGGATCGCCAAGATGCCGTTTTGTAACAACCAGTGCGATTTTTCGTGATTTACTGTCATTCATTTCTTAATTATACCAGTCAAGAATTCAAAATATCCTTACTTTTGCTTTATCAGGCGCGCTGAGTTGCCCATGATGCCGATATCCGGCAGGGACTGCGCCGCAGCAGCCAGCAACGGCGGCAGGTAACCCAGCGCCGCCAGGGTGAGGCCGATCACATTAAATAATCCGGTAAAACCCAGGTTCATCTTGACGATGCGCATGGTGCGCTTGGCGATGCGCAGCGCTTCGAGCACCAGTCTCCAATCGTCGCGCATCAAGGCAATGTGAGCGGCTTCGACGGCGATATCGCTGCCGGCTGCCCCCATGGCGATGCCCACATCCGCCTGGGCCAGGGCTGGGGCGTCGTTCACTCCATCGCCCACCATCAGCACGACCTTCCCCTGGCGCTGGTATTCCTTGACGATGGTGATTTTGTCTTCAGGCAGCAGACCGGCGCGAAAAGCCACACGCGCCTGCAGGTTTCACCCACAGACCCTTGTGATTCCAGGCGTTTTTTGGTGTATATTTGTGTGTATTCACCCTGGTGAAAATCCTTCGAGTGCTCAATCAAAACCTTCAATGACAACGACAACCAAAACCGCGCTGCTCACCCCAATGCTGCTGCTCTTCATGCTGGCGATGATCCTTGCCAACACCGGCGGCAGCATGTACGGTCCACTGGAGGCGCTTTATCTAAAAGAGCTTGGCGCAGGCATCACACAGATCGGGTTGTTCTATACCATCTCGCAAATCGTCCCGCTGCTGCTGCAAATCCTGGGCGGCTGGCTGTCGGACTCGATCGGACGGCTGCGCGCTATCGCCATCGGCAGCGTGGTGGGTGTGTTTGTATACATACCGCTGCTGCTGGCAGACCGCTGGGAGTGGGTGCTGGTCGCCTCGGCGCTCAGCGCGGTGACACGCTCGCTCGTTGGGCCTAGCTTTGACGCCTTTATCGCCGACCACTCCGCACCGGAAAACCGCGCCAAGTTATTCGGCATCACCCACACTTTGTTTGGTATCGTCAGTGTTGTGGGTCCGCTGCTGGGCGGTTACCTGGTGGAGGTCATGGGTTTCAAAGGGATGCTGTTGGTGGGAGCAATACTCTACCTGGGCGGCACGGTGATCCGTGTGGGCATGGCCCGGGCTGCCGCCAGGGGAAAGGAAGCCAACCCCACCCCACTGACATTGAGTAACCTGAAAGGAAATCTCAGCGCCATGCTCGGATTGATCCTGGCTGGCGGTTTGTTCACCTGGATTTTGATCACCGATGGTGTGCGGGACATTTTCTTTAATATGTCCTTTAGCTTTCTATCTGTCTTTATGCAAGATATTGCTCGCCTGACAATCAGCCAGATCGGTTTGATGAACAGCATTTTTGGCGCAGCCATGATGGCGGTGATGTTTCCCGCCGGCTGGCTGGCAGATAAAGCCGGCGAGCGGGTCAATATCGCCATCTCGTTTCTGTTTATGGCCGTCGCCATTGGTATGATCGCCACGGTACCGCCAGCCAGCCCGCTGTGGGTATATACCCTGGGTTGGGTGATCGCGGGGGTTGGCGTGGGGCTGGCAACGCCCGCTTACCAATCTTTGATCAGCAAGGCGGTGCCTCCGCATTTGCGCGGTGTGGCATTCGGTCTGTTTAGCACCAGCCTGGGTCTTGTCTCCCTGCCTGCGCCGGTGATCGGCGGCTACCTGTGGGAAATGGTCAACCCGCAGTTCCCGTTCTTATTGACGGCTGTCGCCTCACTGCTGAGCATCATCCCGGTGCTGCTTAAGTTTAAGGTAGAAAAAGTTGAAGAAGTGGTACCCTCTGAAGATCCTGGATAATTAATCGGGGGCATTGCATTAATCAATTTCAAATATCAAAAAGGGTGATCCATGGACTTACGCAGCACTATCCTCGGCCTGCTGGATTGGCAGCCGGCTTCGGGATACGATCTGAAGCGCATCATTTCAGACTCGGAAGTCTTCTACTGGTCGGGTAATAACAACCAGATTTACAAAAGCCTGCTCGATATGCAGCGCGAGGGTCTGGTCACCTGCCGGGTACAGGAGCAGGAGAACCTGCCCGCCAAGAAGATTTATACCATCAGTGAAGCGGGCCGGCAGGAGCTGCAGCGCAGTCTTTTGCAAGCGCCGCAGCTGCCAGAGAACCACAAGAATTTCTTGATCCAGCTTGCCTGGGCAGAGCAGCTATCAGACGCACAGGTACTGGAGCTTCTGACAAAATATGAGGGTGAAATCGCGGCTCGCTTGATAATGCACCAGGCGCAGGCACAGCGGGCAAGCCGCACCCCGGCGCGCTCGGTGCGTGAGCAATACCTCTGGCGGCGCATCGGGGAGAACCTGGTGCAGACTTACCAGGCGGAGCTGGACTGGGTGCAGCAGACAAGGCAAGGCATCGAGGCATTGATCCTTGAGAAAACCCAAATAGAATAACTTTTGGAAAGCAGGAGTAACCCAATGAGCGCACACATCGAAATGATCATGCAATTACGCAGCCAGACTGGCGCCGGAGTGATGGAATGCCGCAAAGCCTTGGATCTCAACCAGCAGAATTACGCCAGCGCACTGGCTTACCTGAACGAACACGCAGCGATGAAAGCGGAGAAGAAGTCGGATCGACCAGTGCAGGAAGGCATAATCGAAGTCTACACGCATAACAACGGGCGTATCGGTGTCATGCTGGAGATCAATTGCGAAAGCGAATTCGCCAGCCGTTCACCCATTTTCCGCCAATTCGCCCACGAGATCGCGCTGCAGATCACCTCTGCTGCACCGCTTTATATGCGCGATGAAGAAATTCCGGCTGAAGTGCTGGATGAAAAAGCGCAGGAAGCCGCAGAGAATGCCCACCGCGCCGGCAAACCTGAGCTCGTGGTAGAAAAGATCGTTGCTGGGGTATTAGAGAATTTCAAAATGCAATCTGTGCTGCTGCGCCAGCCGTATATCCGCGACGATACAAAGACTGTGTCGCAGCTGCTCAACCAGGCGGTCGCCCAGACAGGCGAGAATATTGTCATCCAGCGCTTTGTGCGCTGGGAGATCATGAACGATTGACAAAAAGAAAAAGCCCCAATGTGATCGTCACCTTGGGACTTTTTCATTCATAAAATTGTAAACCCTTCACAAGCCAAACTACTTCTCTTTCTTCTTGTCTTTCTTTTTCTTCTTCTTGTCTTTCTCTTTGTCCTTATCCTTGTCTTTCGCCATAATAAAATCCTCCTTCGTAACCTGGTCTAATTGTGCCGGTGTTCAAAAGCATAATCGCTTTAAGGATATCATTTATTGTCCCTAAAGGCAAGCAAAATCGGGGATTTTCCACCTCCGCCCACGCCTACTTCATGATCAGCGGCGCAAAGACCGTAAAATAGCAAGGGTCATCTACCGAGATATTTCCTGCGATAATTTCCTGCTCTAGCAACGCCAGTGTATCCTTCAATTCTTCTGGCACGGCTGTCTCTGCATCGTGAAACGGCGCCAGGGCGACACCCTGGTTGGCGAGGTTAAACGTCCAGGTGCCCGAGCTAAAACCGTTAGCCTGTGTATCCGCGATAATCTCAAAGACAGCTGTATCCATGCGCTTCATCACACTGGTCAACAGGTATTCTGTTCCAGGGCTGCTCTCGCCGCCAAACATGGAGAAATAGAAATCGCTGTCCACGCCCATCGCCCACACAGCTTCCTGGATGGCGGCATCTACCGCACCCGTGCCCGTACTGCCAGCCACCGGGAAGATCACATCGGCTCCCTGGTCGATTTGATCGGATGCCATCAAGGAGCCAAGATCTGGATCATCGAATGTGCCAGCATAATCAACCATCACCGGAATACCCGGCACAGTACAGCGTGCGCCTGCGACAAAACCATCGATGAACAAATCCACCACCGGAATTTCCATCCCGCCAATCACCCCTAATTGATCCACACCCGGCATGCTGGCGGCCAGCACACCAGCCAAATAGCTCGCTTCATCCGTGGCGAAGTATGTGCCACACAAGTTATCCGGATAGGTATCGTAAGCGTAGTCGATGATAGCAAAGTCTGTATCTGGGTAAGCCGCAGCAGCAGCTCGTATATCCTCCTCCAATAAAAAACCTACCCCGATGCACAGGTCATTGCCGTCAAAGACACAATCATCGAAACCATCCGCGATGTCTTCCAAGGTTTCCGGCGTGTAAGTGCGGATATAAACCCCCAGCTCGTTTTGGGCGCGCCACAAACCCTGGTAAGCCATCCAGTTAAAGGATTGGTCATCAAAACCACCGTAACCCAACAGCCCAACTTGCATTTGCCCGGCGCACGGAGCCAGCGGATCGATGCTGCCGTCGATGATTTCTTGCTTTACCGCAGCCAGCTCATCGCGCACGGCTTGAGATACATCATCATCGGCTTCGTGAAAAGGAGCAAGACCCACGCCATCCAGTTCCAGATCATAAGTCTTCGTCCCCGGTGTAAAAATGCCTTTCACCACATCATCAATTGTGGCATATATGGCATTATCCACCTTCTTTACCACGCTGGTGAGCAGGTATTCCGCACCGTCGACTGCCCCGTCATCGAAAAATGTGTAATATGCATCCACATCGACGCCAAGCGCCCACTGCTGTGCCTGCGTGGTGGCTTCCATCACGCCATTACCAGCCGGACCAGCCACAGCAAAGATCACATCTGCACCCTGATCAAGCTGGTCAACTGCAAGCTCTGCGCCGAGGTCTGCATCCATAAAATCACCAGTGTAGTTAATTAAGGTCTGGATCGTGGCATCCGTGCACAGGGCTCCCTGACGGTAACCGTAGATAAACTGGTCAACCGGCGGGATCTGCATGCCGCCGATTGCTCCCAACACCTGGCTGCCGGTCATGCGCGCTGCCAACACCCCTGCCAGGTATCCGGCTTCATCAACAGCGAATAAGATGCCGCGCAGATTGGCAGGATAACTCTCGTAGGCGTAATCCACGATTGCGAACTTCGTGGATGGGTAAAGTGCAGCAGCCTGACCTACTGCATCTGCCAGCATAAAGCCCACTCCGATGCACAGGTCATTGCCAGCCGTGACACATTCTTGCACCTTTTCGCTGTATTCGTCTTCCGATACAGGCAGATAGATGCTGCCTTCGACCCCAAGATCGGTCTGGGCGAGCAGCAAACCTGCTGCAGCCAGGCTGTTGAAGCTTTCATCATTAATCCCTCCTATATCAGGAATTAAACCTACCTTGATTGCCTCGGGGGTATTTTGGGCAGCCTGAACGCTAAAAATCACAGCAGCAGAAGAGAAGGATACCAGGCTGATCATTATGATGATGCGGGCGATTAATACAAACCGTTTCATCCAACCAGGGCGAGTGATATTCATTTTTCCTCCAAGAGAAACCAAAGGGAACCAGGAACGCTATCGTTACAAAAAGCACTAAGTTATTATACCAAATATCGCTTTGTGCACACAAGTAGCAAATGTCATATAGGAATAAAGTACCCGTATCTCCCCCACATCCAATTCGTCTCATTAACCGAAAAGGCAAAGCGCCAGGGCGCACATTGTCCCTGGTTATCAATTGGAAAAACCTGTTTGGTTATGAAAGGATAAAAAATGATCAAGAGTATATTGTCCCTTATCGTAGCTCTCTCCCTGGCATTTGGCGCAGCAGGCGCAGTCAGCGCAGGCGAAGAACCTCAGCAGCTCCCCGAAGTTCTGGCACGCGCCAACACCCTTCTGTATAAAATGATCAAGCTCGGTGTAGAAGGAAAACCTGTACCGGCAGACCTGGCATACAAGTACCAGGAAAAAATGGCCAAGGCTTATGGGCTGGCAGAAGAGCTGGAAGGCGAAGCAGAGACCGAAGCTATGGCTCAAATACGCAGCATGGTACAAAACCAGAAGCGAATTCTGAAGCAGACCCGCACCAATATATCCGCAAACGCCAATACCTACATGTACCAGATCCGTTTGATGCTGCGCGCAGTCAACCAGATGGGTCTTGATGGCGAAACTGACCCCTTGAAGTACCAGGCTGTTGTGAAGAATATGTTCCAGGCTGGCGGGGCTTCCGGCACTGGTGTTGGGAACATGATCCAGGATGGCAACGGCACCAACAGCGCCAACGGCGGTAACGGGAACAACGGTGGCAGCGGCGGTAACGGCGGCGGCAACGGCGGCGGTAACGGCGGTGGCGGCGGTAAATAAACTTTACCGAACGTATCGGTAATCACACATATATCTCAATCCTAAGTGGATGCAAAGCCCGGGTGTGCCTTCGCCCGGGCTTTTATTATTGGGCTCCACCTTCTATGATATGATTCAAGCCAGCGAAACAACAAATGGGACAAAGTTCAGGAGCTGGCAGGCATGGATATCAACAAGCTAAAAGTTTTTGTGGATGCTGCAGAAACGCTCAACTTTTCCGAGACAGCCCAGCATTTACACGTCACCCAACCCACTATCAGTAAATACATCCATGACCTGGAAGACGAGCTTTCCATCCGCCTGTTTGAGCGTTCTGGCACAGCCATCAGCCTGACCCAAGCCGGTCACGCAATCATCCCCTGGGCGCAGAAATTGCTTTCAGAGTGCAAGAAGTTTGAGGATCTCACCGGTTCTTTAAGCGATCAGGTCGCCGGCAAACTGAATATCGCCTGCACCACCGCTGCCGGCAAATACATCCTGCCGCAATTATCAGCCAGGTTCCGAAAAATTCACCCGCATGTTCAGATCAGCATTCTTTCATGTACCCAAGAAGATGCGCTGGAACGAATTCTTGAAGAAGAAGCCGATCTTTGTGTGGTGAGCTCTGAGGCCAGGTCAGAAAAAGTGGAAACGCAAAACTTCTTTCTCGATCACATTATCATGATCGCGCCGGTTTCACATCCCTTTGCCAGCAGGCAATCCATAGAGCTTTCCGAAATCCTGGACGAACCGGTGATCATCCGCGAAGCCACATCCGGAACCCGCCGCGCTATCCTGGCAGAACTGGCAGCACATGATATCACGCTGGATGACTTAGATGTGCTTTTGGAAGTCGGCAACGCGGAAGCGATCGTGGCTTCTGTGGCTGCTGGCCTCGGCATATCTTTTGTCTCGCGCATGGCTGCAACCTGCGCCCTGGCATTTGGTTCAATCGTCGAAGTCCCAATTAAAGAGATCGATCTAAAACGCCAAATCTGTATGGCGCGGCGGGCGCTTGCTGCCCCTAATCGAGCCCGGGATGTTTTTTGGGGGTTCATCCACGACCCTAGTAACGAGGATTTACTATAGAAAAGCAGGTTCTCCTATCTCAAGAGAACCTGCCAGCCCTATTGTTAAGATACCCTTTAGAAAGTAAAAGTCATGGCTGTGCCTTCGGCATCCATCAAGAAAGGCGGCAGCTTTTCGATCACGATGCGCGGGTCGCGCATGTCTTCGGGATGAATCCCTTTATTTTCAACAGCTAGCTCGCAAAAAGTTACCTTTTTCCCCAGATCCAGTACGGTATTGAATAATTCAACTGGATTTGGCAAACCTTTTGGAGTGCCCAATTTCTCAAGCTCGCCTGCTACACACCATTTTGCACCAGCCGGACAGAAGAACGTGTACACATCGTAATCCAGCGCGATGCCCGAAGAAGCAAAGATCAGTGCGGGCATGATGTTCTTGGCCTCGTCGCCATTACAAACCACGATCATTTTATCAGCCATTGCATTTTCCCTTTCGT
>CAZTMX010000116.1:0-9031 GCA_964614855.1 uncultured Anaerolineaceae bacterium
ATCCGTGTAATCTGTGATCGTGTTTATCCGTGATCGTATTACCCTGTTCTAATCCGTGAAATCCGTGTCATCCGTGTAATCCGTGATTGTGTTTATCCGTGATCGTGCTTATCCGTGATCCTGTTCTAATCCGAGCAATCCGTGATCATGTTTATCCATGATCGAATTACCCTGTTCTAATCCGTGAAATCTGTGTCATCCGTGTAATCCGTGATTGTGTTTATCCGTGATCCTGTTCTAATCCGTGAAATCCGTGTCATCCGTGATCGTGTTTATCCGTGATCGAATTACCCTGTTCTAATCCGTGAAATCCGTGTCATCCGTGTAATCCGTGATCATGTTTATCCGTGATCATTTTTATCGTTTCAATCCGAATAATCCGTGATCACAGTTCGGACACACTCTCTCCCCCTTCAACACCACAAATCCGCAATTCGGGCAGGTCTTTGGCTGCACATTTCCCAACGGCGCACCGCAGGCGATGCAGCTCGCTCCGCCCACCGGGTTAGCTGTCAGGCAGTATTCGCACACCATGCGTTTCAGGCGCTCGGAAAGCTCAAATGTGGCGCCCATGCGCAGCGATGAATTCTCCAGCGTCTGCCAGACACGTTCCGAGAGCTGCAGGTTCTCCACATCCTGCGCCAGGTCATCCAGCCGCTCCAAAAGCCGCCAGGGGTTGCGCCAGGCGGTGAATGCGGTCTGTCCCAGGCTGGCAGCCACACCCAGCCAGGCCTGCTTCCCGATGCTGATGGCGACGCCGTCTTCCACATTCTCCAGGGTGACGGTCAAGGCCGTTTGCCCGCCGGATAATGGGCGTTCACGTGTGGCAATTTGTACCAGGATTTTCTCACCGTCTTCAATCTGCTGTACCCGCAGGTTGCCGCGGTGAAACTCGCCGTGTAGGGTATATGCCAGGTCTTCTGCTGTCAGGTTTCCGTGAAATATTCTTTGTTCCATGGGATGGTCTCTCTATGATTTTCGATTTCGCTTGTTTTCGGTCCGAGGTTTTTCCTCGTGGTGATAGGCGTTTGCGCTTCCAAGATAGATTATAATCTCATCTGCTGTTTGCCTGCATTATTAATACGCACAAGAGAGGATAAGTTTGCAAAAAAATAAAATGCGGTTCTACGTGCTGCTGCTTGGATTGGTGATCTCTGCCGTTCTGTTGACAGGCATCATCCAGGTGCAGGCCAGCCCACAGAACCAGATCCCCACGGGGTCGATCCCCACCATCACCGGCACACCGGTCGGTGCGCTGATCATCGTCATGGACAGCGAGCTGGGCTATGCCAATGTGCGCTCGGGCCCGGGCACGGTGGGCTATGATATTGTCGGTGTGATCGTGGAAGGGTCTGAGGCACCGGCGATTGGACGCTCTCCTGGCGGCGATTGGATCCAAATCATCTACCCCGGGGTGCCGGGCGGAACCGCCTGGATTTACAAGGACCTTGTGACCTTGCGCGGAACCCTGGACATCGTCGAACCTCCACCCACGCCCACACCGGCTGTGACGGCCACCATCGACCCGACCCTGGCAGCCCAATTTCTGGTGGAAGTGCAGCCGACCCGCCTGCCCACTTTTACTCCTCCAGGCGAGCTTGTGGCGTTGCCTACCTTTGCCGCTGTAGAGAACTCCACAACCCCCACTACCGGTGTGCCGGTGGGGTTTATCATCATTGGTCTGGCAGCAATCGGTCTGTTGGGCAGCCTTTTCTCGTTGATTATTCGCCGGTAAGCCGACTTGGAATAAAAAAAGCGGCCGATTCGATCGCTTTCGAATCAGCCGCTATTATTAAGTTGTATTGATTACCCGCAACCAGAGCAGCCGCCGCTGCCGCAACCACCGGAGCTGTCATCTGAGCTGCCGCAGCAGCTCGACATGGCGTTGGGGTTGTCGATTTGGAAGCCGCTGCCTTGCGGTGTATCGATATAATCGATCTTTGAGCCGCGCAAGTAGTTGATGGATACTTCATCGACTACTACTTTCACATCCTCAAATTCACAGGTGAAATCCTGTTCGCGGATATTCCCTTCCAAGGTCATACCGTACTGGATGCCTGAGCATCCACTTCCGGAGACAAAAACACGCAGTGCGTGATCCATAAGGTTTTTTTCGGCTAAAATCTCTCTAACAGCATTCACTGCTGCGGGTGTGAGTTGCACAACTTCGATGTTTACCTGTTCTTCTAACATTTTCCCTTACCTTTTCATATGTTTATATGCACATCTGTCTTGACTAAACCTGATAAATTCTATCAGAAAACAAGTCAAAGTCAATCCCGGTTTTTGTACTGCCGTTCGAGCTCGCGCTCATAATCCCGTTTGGCGATCGTGTCGCGTTTATCATACAGTTTCTTGCCTTTTGCCAGTGCGATCTCAACTTTCGCCCGGCCTTCCTTCAAATAAACTTTCAAAGGGATGATGGTCACGCCTTTTTGCCGCACTTCATTCCACATCATGCGGATTTCTTTCTTGTGGAGCAGGAGCCTGCGCTTGCGGCGCGGTTCGTGATTATAGATACTGGCTTGCTCGTAAGGGGCGATGTGCGACTCCATCAACCAGGCTTCTTTTCCGTCGATTTGTACATAGGCTTCAGCCAGGCTGATCTGCCCGGCGCGCACGGATTTGATCTCTGAGCCCATCAGTGCGATGCCTGCTTCAAAAGTCTCCAGGATAAAATATTCATGTGTGGCTTTGCGATTTGTGGCGACGATTTTTATTCCCATGTCATTGTCCAAACATTTCCATCAGGACGGGGTTGATCAGCGTCCAGTTCGGCGCTAACACCTGTGCACCCTGATTGGTTGTAAAAGGTTGTACCATTTCCCGGTTGATTATCCGGCTGTCGATACCGTCCGGGCCCAGCCGCAGCAATGCAAACCCCAGGCGCGGCCAAAGCAGCAGCGGGACGTTGCTGTCGATGGAGGAGAACGCGGCGATCACCGCTCCGGGGATGCGCGGCCAGGTGCTGGGTTTTGCCAGTTTCTTGTAGAGCGCTTTTAACATCACCTGGCCCTGTGCCATGCGCGAAAAGTCGTCGGTTACCGACCGGTCGCGCACAAAAGCCAGCGCTTTATGCCCGTTCAGATGATGTGTTCCGGCTTCATAAGCGCCCAAAGGCTCCGTGAGCACGATATCCACCCCGCCCAGCTTGTCTACCACATCGCGAAAGCCTTCAAACCGGATGCGCATAGTGTAATGAACGCTCACGCCGAAGTTTGCTTCGACAGTCTGTTTGGCTGCGGCAGGACCACTGCCGGGCTGCGCTACTTCTGCGTAGAAATGCGCCGTATTGATGCGGTTTTCGCCCACGCCCGGGATATTTACCCACAGATCGCGCGGGATGGAGAGCATTCCGATATAAGGCTCACTGGGTCTGAAGGTGGTCAGAATGATGGTATCGGTGCGGGCGGCAGTCTGGCCCGGCTCTGCATAATCCATCCCTAGCAGCAGGATATTGGTGCGGGCGGGCATAAAGAAATACGCTCCCAATACCAGGCAGAGCAGGATGCTGCAGGCGATGGCAAACAGGCAGCCTGCCTGTCCCAGGCAGCAGGAAGACCGGCGCTTTTTGCGCCTGGCAGCCTGGGGAGGTGGCGCCCCAGTTGGTGTCCGGTACACGGGCTGCGGCGGGTAACCCTGTGCCGGCGGGTAACCCTGAGCCGGTGGGTAGCCCTGCGCCGGCGGGTATCCCTGCTGTGGTGGGTACCCCGTCCCTTGGGGTTTAGGGGGTTGTTTCTTCATTCGTCTCCAAATTCACGCTTGGCCCAGGTTGAGCCAGCAATCTGGCTATAGGACGCATATTCAACCACCATTGTTCCTTCGGGCGCTGCAAATCCATATCTGCCATGCGGTCAAAATCTTCCATATTGTGGAATTTTAGCTCTTTGCCTTGTAAACCGATAAATGCGCAATCTGTTGAGCCTTTTTCAGTGGTGCTGATCAGATAGTCAATACAGCGAGAAGCCAGCCGTGTGCCCTGGATGCGGTCAAAAGGCGATGGGATGCCGCCTTCTTGTAAGTGCCCCAGGATTGCCTGGCGCACGTCAAATAATTCATGTCCTTCTTCTTCGAACAGCGAGCACATAAAGGCCGTATTATAAACCTCGTTGGCGTTTTCACTGCGGATCATCAGCCCCAGCCGTTTTCCGTGGGCAAAGCCGTATATTAAATTCTCCACATCATTCTGCAGGTCTTTCAGCGTCACACCTTCCTCGTTCAGGTATACCCGCTCGGCGCCGGTCGCCAACCCACCCATCAAGGCCAGGTAACCGCAATTGCGCCCCATCACTTCGACCACAAAACAGCGGCGCTGCGCTACGGCAGAATCCTTGATCCTGTCCACCGCCCAGACGATATTATTGAGCGCTGAATCCGCGCCGATGCTGAGCTCCGATCCGGGCAGGTTGTTGTTGATGGATGCCGGCAAGCAGACAATCGGGATATTGAAAGCCGGGTAATTTTGGCGCGCTTTGAGCAGGCGAAATGCCATATCATACCCCTGCCAGCCGCCGATGATCAACAAACCCTGGATCTGGTGTTTTTCGATGGCGCGCGCAATGGCATAAAATTCTCGCAGATCTGGCGATTTGCGGATGGTGCCCAGCTCGCAGCCGCCGCGCGCCGCCCAGCCGTTTACGCTCATCCAATCCATTTCTTCGACTTTATCTTCAATTAATCCCGGATATCCGTTGCGAATGCCCAGCATTACATGCCCGCGATCCAGCCCGATGCGCACTGCGGCGCGTGCGGCTGCGTTCATCCCGGGCGCCGGGGAACCGGCGTGCATTACCGCAAGCCTCAGCCGCACCTGATCGGGTTTGGGGGCGTGCGGCAGAGAGCGCAGCATGGTTTTTAGCGTTTCAAAGGATTCCTTGAAGCTGCTGCCGCGCAGCGCCATGGCGGTTTCATAATCGTGTGCTTCAATTGCCTTGGCAACGGAGCGGGTTTTCTCGACACACTCCATTAAAGGTGAGGGGGTGATGCGGTTGCCGCGCATCCCGATCAGCTGGGGTTCGGCTTCGGGGGAGCTGTTGAGCAAGGTATCCACCGCAGCTGCGCCGAGCAGGGTGCCCAGGTTGCGGTCAAAGGCGCTGGGCGAACCGCCGCGCTGTACATGCCCCAACACAGTCACCCGCACTTCTTCACCCAGCTCGTCTTCCATCAACTTTGCGACTTCCGTGCTGCCGATGGGGTTGCCTCTACGGTCGCGCGCCCCTTCCGCCATGACCACAATGGTATCCCGCCTGCCGGCTTTACGACCGGCTTTGATCCGCTCCACCATCACCTGCTGCCAGTCATCTACATCCGGTGGGTTTTCTGGGATGAGCACCCAGTCGGCGCCGGTTGCCAACCCGCCCATCAATGCCAGGTATCCGCAGTTGCGCCCCATTACCTTGACCACAAAGGAGCGTTGGTGGCTGGCTGCCGTGCTGCTGATGGCATCCACCGCCTCGGCAATGCGGTGCAGGGCAGAGTCTGCACCGATGGTCATATCCGTGCCGTACATATCATTGTCTATCGAGCCGACAAGACCGACAATTTTGAGATAGGGTCGTCTTTCCGCCACGTCCGGGGTAATTTTGCCTTCTTTCACCAGAGTCGCCAAAATCCCGGGCCATTCCTGGCGGAAGAGATTTGCGCCTGTTAGACTACCGTCACCACCGATGACAACCAGGCTGTCGATTTCGTGGATCAACAAGTTGTAGGCTGCCTGCAAGCGGCCTTCAGGGGTGCGGAACGCATCGCTGCGTGCGGTGCCGATCACCGTGCCGCCGCGATGCAGGATACCACCGACCGCGTCCCAGCTGAGGGGGCGGATATACTCCCCACCTTTAACCATGCCTTCATAGCCCTCGGTGATGGCAAATACTTCCACCCCGCGGTCAAGCGCCGTGCGGACGACGGCGCGCACGGCTGCGTTCATCCCCTGTGCGTCGCCGCCGCTGGTCAATACACCGATTTTGTTGAGCGGATGTGCGTTGGTCATAGCATTCTCCTGAAGATTGGATAAGACAACTTCTAAGTATAAACTTGATCAGGCGCTTACGCCATATTTATTTCTTGAATTCTTTTTGCTGTTTTATTCTGTTTGCGCGCCTGGAGCACGTGGAATTTCCCATCAGAAGCCAGGGTTTGCGCATTGCCAAAATGTTCTTGCAGCAGCCTCTCGTAACGCAAAAACAGATTTGCCACCAGCACCAGGCGCCCGCCCGGTTTCAGATGTTGAAGGCTTTGTTCTATAAATGCTTTTACGATTAGATAGTTAGTCTCTTTACCGCTGTGAAATGGCGGGTTGGCAGCGATCAGGTCGTATTGCGAACCTGCGACAGCCTGCAGCAGATCGCTGGCAAAGACCTGGCAGCGGACGCCTTGATCAGCCAAACCAAGGCTGGTGATGTTCTCCTGGGTGGAAGCCACTGCCAGCAGGTTTGCGTCCAGGAAATCCACCTGTCCGGCGCCGGAAAGCGCGGCAAAGATACCGATCACCCCATAACCGCAACCGGGATCCAATACTGAGCCGCCCTGGGGAACCTCCAGGTTTTGCAGCAGGATGGCGCTGCCATCATCCAGCCTGTCCGAAGAGAAGACACCGGGTAGGCTGCGCAGTTTGAGTGATCCGGCTGGCGTTTGGGCTTTGAGTTCGATCCAGCTGCCGGGTGCTATCCCAGGTTCATGCACCCAGGGTGGTTCAGACGCATCAAGTTGGCCCTTGATAAAGCGCAGAACACGATTGCCTTTCTTATAACCCAACACTGCAGAAGGACCGAATAGCTCTTCGGCATCCTTGCTGGCAGATTGGATGCCCAAATCGTTGGCGCCTGCCAGGAACAGCCTGCCGCCGGTTTTCAATCCTGTAAATGCCTGCATCAGCCAGCGCTGGGTGAGCTTGCGCCCTTTGGGCAGGTCGATTACTGCGTTGTCGTAGCGCTCCCTGGGCCATTCCAGGTTCTCAATTTCTTGTAGTAGGTGGATATTTTGCACAGCGTTTGCCTGGATACTGCGAGCCGTCATCTGCAGGGCAATGATATTCTGATCCGCTGCCCGAAAAATGCAATTTTTGTAGGCCTGCCCGAGGGCGCATAAAGCCGCCCCGTGACCGCAGCCCAACCACAGGATTTCTTGACGGCTTTCCAGTTGGATCAACTCCGCCAGCAAAATCGAAGATGGCGTCACCAGGGTATATTCTGGCAGGCCAGGTTTGCTGTAGAATTGCACCTGCTGGCCGCGCAGGCTGGCTTCATAGTGCGCAGCTTCTTGATAGGTAGAATTCGAAAACCTGGTTTGTTCGGGCTGCGGATCATGCCTGAACTTCACCTGTGATTTTTCCAGTCGTTGGCTAGTTTGTCTTTTTTGGGTCATTTGCTTGACATCCACGCCAGATAAGGCTAAAATTGCGATTCGGAGTTAGCCCCCTGCTGGCTGGGGGTATTTTTATGCCGTTTGCTCTCATTGCGGCTTTACCAGATTAGGACCGCCTGTGCAAGATTATATCAGCACGGCGACACAACCGGCATATGCCGGAAATTTTCACCGGAGGAGCGAGGGTAATCCGCCAACAAGCGGGTGAGAGGCGCTCCGAGGAAGGATACAATGGAAGGTATTGTACTACAAGCTGTAAAACGCCAGGTAACTGGCAAACAGGTGCGTGCTTTGCGCCGCCAGGGGTTGCTCCCTGCGGTGATCTACGGCCTGGCCAAACAACCCACCCCGGTCAGTCTGAATGCCCATGAAGCTGGCAAAGTATTGCCACAACTTGGCTCTTCCACCCTGGTGGTTGTGGATGTGGAAGGCGTGCGCTACAATGCGCTGGTTCAAGAAAAACAACGCCATCCTGTGACTGGGAACCTGATTCATATTGATTTCAAAGAAGTTTCCATGACCGAGAAGCTGCGCACTATGGTGCGGGTTGAGCTGGAAGGTGTTTCCCTAGCGGTCAAGGAACTGGGCGGCATCCTGGTAACCCCCGTGGAAGCGCTGGAAATCGAATGTCTGCCTGGAGACCTGCCCGAATTCATTCATGTAAGCCTGGCTGGGCTCAAGGAAATCGGCGATGTTATTCGCGTCGGCGACCTGGTGCCTCCGGCTCAGGTGGAATTCATCACAGATGCTGATGAAGTGCTGGCCGTGGTTACTGCCCCCATCTCTGAAGAAGAATACGCAGAATCTGAGGCTGGTGCTGAGGAGCCTGAGGTGATCGAGAAGGGTAAGAAGGAAGAAGAAGAAGAGTAAGTCTTTTTCTCGCTCCAATGCAGTGTACACAAAATTGAAAGACTGCCCGATACACTCGGGCAGTTTTTCTTTTGATATCATTTTTCAGCTTTCTTATTGTTGGTTGTTGATTTTCAATATCTGCTTTGCTACAATATACTCAATCCGTTTCTTTCTAAATGAATATCTACTAAATTTTTTGCTGGGGAGGGACTAATGTCTGAAAAGAAAACCCTAAGAACATCCCTCGGCGTAATTGCTTCTTGTGTAATTTGTTTGATCATTTTCTCACCTGCCCTTGCTTTGTTGGGAGATATTAATCTAGACGATCTGGTAGATGATACCGACCTAGCATTCATTGCCCAGAACCTGGGAAAATACTACACCGATCCAGGATTTGACCGTTTTCTAGATTTAAATCTGGATGATTTTATTGACATAGAAGACCTGGCTATCGCTGGTCGTTCATACGATTCCATTCGAAATTTTCATTTTCCGCGCAAGATCAATAATTCGACCAAAGATGCAATCTTGATGAGTTCTTGCATAGACGGAATGGATCGCATCCATATTATCTGGTCTGAGAGCAATGATATTTACTACACACGGCTGGATCGCTTTGGTAACACCCAGATCGATGATTTGTTCCTACAGCACGGCGAGTTCAGTTCAGCAACGGGTCTGGCTATCGGTTGCGATGATGCAGGGAACGCCCACATGATTTGGGATTGCGCTGGTGGAAACAGTGTTTGCCAGGCGCGCGTTGATTCATTTGGCTATTTACTTTATGTAAAGAATTTGGATGCTGAAGATTCTCTTA